>DASPZZ010000318.1:0-36636 GCA_035635995.1 Binatia bacterium
CGCGCGCGCCGCGAGCGGGCCGGCGCCGTAGCGCGTCCTGACGCCGCGCTCGGTCAGCTCGCGCAGGTAGCCGAGCGGCGTCTGACCGGGGGGGAGCGGGAACTCCGGGAATCGGTACCCGAGGTCCTTCAGCGTGAAGGCCAGCCGCAGCGCCAGCTCTCCGGTGTTGGCGAGGGCGTCGGGGAGATCCCGGAAGAGCTCGGTCATCTCGGTCCCGCCCTTCAGCGAGCGCTCGCCGTTCGCCAGGAGCCGACGACCGGCGCGATCGAGATCGGTCTTGTCGCGGATGCACGTGAAGACGTCGGCGAGCGGCCGGCCTTCGGGGCGCGCGAAGAGCGGCTGATTGGAGGCGACCAGCGGGACGCGGGCCCCACACGCGAGCGTCACCAGCCGCTGGAGAATCTGCTCCTGCTCTCGAAGGAAATGGCGCTGGACCTCGACGAAGCAGCTCGAGCGCCCGAAGATCGCCACGAGCCGGTCCAGGACCCGGCGGGCGCCGTCGTCGTCGCCCGCGGCGAGCCTCAGCGCGAGCGGGCCCCGCGCGCCTCCGGTGAGGCACACGAGCCCGGCGGTGTACGGCTCGAGGTCGTCGAGGGCGATCGCGGCGGCGCCCTTGGGGACTCCGAGCTTCATCCGGGTGATCAGGCGGCAAAGGTTCTGGTATCCCTCGCGGTCCTCCACCAGCAACGGCAGGCGCGAGCCGTCGGCCAGCGTGATCTCGCTGCCGACGATCGGCTTCACGCCCGCGTTCGCGGCCGCACGAGTCAGCCGGGCCGCGCCGTACACGCCGTCGCGATCGACCAGCGCGAGGGCAGGCATGCCGAGCCGCGCCGCTTCGGCGGCGAACGCCTCGGGGTGCTCGGCGCCTTCCAGGAACGAGAACGCCGATTGCGCGTGGAGCTCGATGAACACGGATCAGTCGTAGAAGCCGTCGAGATACCAGTGGCCGGTGAGACGGTCGCGAGCGAGCCGGCAGAGCGCGCCGTCGCCGAGCACCACGTCCCACTCGTCACGCGCCCACGCCCGGGTGTCCCACCACTCGCCCGACGCGCGCCACGGGCCCGCGCACGCGATGACGTGCAGCGCATCCACACGCACCGGCTGCTCTCCCACCGTCTCGATCTCCGCGCGCCGCGCCGGCCGTATCCGCCGCAGCGCGAGCCGCTGCGGCCGCTCGCCGGTCGGGTGTTGGGGGAGCGCGGGGAGACGCGCCGGATCGTCGAGGGCGGGCGAGTCCTGTCGCGGGGAATGCCCACCACGCCGCCCCCGACGGTCGAGTGATTCGGGCCCGCTCGGCGGCGAGAACGCGAGCATCGTGAAGGCATCGGAGCGGTGCGAGTCGACGAGCACGGGCGATCCCAGATTGTCGGCGCCGACGAGGGCCGCAAGGCGGGCGAGCACGGTGACGAGATCGCGCGGAGCCGGAGCGGGCGGCTGCCAGAGTCCTCCCTGCCCCGCCTGCGTCCGGATCGGATGGGCGCTGATCGCGACGCGGGTCACGGCGGCGGGCGGTGGATGCGCTTCGAGGTCGAGGACCAGCAGGGTGAGCATCGGCTTGACCTCGCTCATCGGGTAGGCGAGCGAGACGTCCCGCGCATGGTGCCCGCCGGAGGCGAGGCCCAGCCGGATCTCGAGCGCGTCGGCGGCGAGCGCCACCGCGCCGAGCCGCCTGCAGAGCCGCTCCAGCACGGTCTCGAGCACGCCGGCGAGGACCCCGAGCGAGTCGATCTCCCACTCGAGCCCCTGCGCTTCTTCCCAGAACGGCGGCGGCGTCCAGGGCCGGAACGGATCGCGATCGAGGCCGAGCGCCAGATCGTGGGCGCGGAGCCCGGCGGGGCCCAGGCGCATGGCCAAGCCTTCGCGAGGCAGCGCGGCCAGCTCGCCGAGGGTCCGCACTCCCCACCCGCCGAGGGTCGCGGCGAGATCCGGGGTGAGGTCGAGCGCCGCGAGCGATACTCTCGCGAGCATCGCGCGCTCGCGCCCCGGGGGAATGACCGTCACGGCGCCTGACCCGTTCGCCGCCGCCATCCGCGCGGCGGTGCGGCTCGCCGCGAGCCCGATACGCGCCGTGAGCCCGACGGCTCGCACCTGATACACGAGACGTCGTCCGATGGACGCGGGATCACCGATGAGCCGCTCGAGGCCGACCGTATCGACGTAGGCGAGCCCTGCCCCTCCGTCCTCGATCCGCGGCGAGACGGCCAGGGCTGCCTCGAGAAGGGCGTGACGCGCCGACACGGCGTACTCTTCCACCCACGGTCGCGTCACCAGCATCGGGCAGCGGGCCCGCGCTTCCGTCTCGGTCATGCCCGGACGCACGGTCTGCTCGCGGGCCGCGGCGTTCGCCTCGACGATCATGTTGATACTGGCCGTCGGGGCGCCGTTTATCTTCGCCGTCGGGGCGCCTTCGCGCCCGACCTTCGGGCCATCGACGCTGGGATTGAGGATCGCCAGCGGGCGCTCGCGGAGCGCGGGCTCGCACCGCTCGACGGCGGCCGCGTCGAAATGCTCGACCAGCACGCAGCCGAACCGGCTCACGCGCTCCACCAGTGCGACGGCGGCCAGCCGGGCGCCCCGCGGTGAGAACGGAGCACTCGCGTCGTCGTACGCACGCGCGCAAGCCTCGTGGGGGCGGGTCCCGGGCCGGTCCACTCGATCCCCTCCCGCAGCGTCTCGATGGCCAGCGCCGCGCTCGACCCGGTGAGCCGCTGACGCCCGACGATCAGCAGCGCGACGTCCGTCCGCCGAACCGCGAACTTCAGGCGGAACGCCAGGGTCGTGGGCAGGCGCGGCACTCGCTCACCGAGGTCGAGCGCGACCAGCGCGAATCCCGGACAGCGAACGAGCATGTCGGCGGCGCGAAGCGCCACGTCACGATGGCTCCCGCAGCGGACCCACAGGAGACGGCGCAGATCGATCCCGGCTTCCGCAGCCGACCGCGGGTCGAACGTCTCCTCGGTGTCGACGAGCGCGGCGGGCTCGCCCCGACTCACGACGTCGCGCAGGCACGCGAGAAGGTGGCTCGTGCGGCCGGACGATGGCCCCCCGACGATCTCCGTGATCTCGCCTCGGATCGGAGCCATGCTCGGGCCCATGCAAAAAGGCTAATCACGTGACGAGTAATGAGCAAGACGAAGATGTGGGGGGACGGAGGGGACATGCCACTAGATAGTGGGGTTCAACCTGAAAGGACGCGATCGGCTAGAATGCGGGCCGAGGAGGAGCCTATGGAACTTCGTACCGTGAAAGCGGTCGTGACCGGTGGGGCTTCGGGGCTCGGGCGCGCGACCGCCGACCGCCTCGTCGCGGCGGGCGCGACCGTCGCCCTGCTCGACCGCCCGGCCTCGGCGGGCGTGGAGGCCGCGAAGGCCATGGGCCAGCGGGCGATCTTCACTCCCGCCGACGTGACGAGCGGCGACGAGGTGGGCGCGGCCCTCCAGGCCGCCTGGGACCGCCTCGGTGGCGTCAACGTTCTCGTCAACTGCGCCGGCATCGGCACGGCGATGAAGACCGTCGGCAAATCGGGTCCGGCAAAGCTCGAAGAATTCACCCGCGTCATCCAGGTGAACCTCATCGGCACCTTCAACTGCATCCGTCTCATCGCCGCGCTCATGGCGAAGAACGCCCCCGGGGCCGAGGGTGAGCGGGGGGTCGTCATCAACACCGCCTCGGTCGCGGCCTTCGACGGCCAGATCGGCCAGGCCGCCTATTCGGCCTCGAAGGGCGGCATCGTCGGCATGACGCTCCCGATCGCACGCGACCTCGCCGAGCTCGGGATCCGCGTCGTGACGATCGCGCCCGGGATCTTCGACACGCCGCTTCTGTCCACCCTGCCCGATCCGGTCCGCGCCTCCCTCGGCAAGCAGGTGCCGTTTCCGCAGCGTCTTGGCCGTCCCGCGGAATTCGCGGCGCTGGCGCTCCACATCATCGAGAACGCGATGCTGAACGGCGAGACGATCCGGCTCGACGGCGCGATCCGGATGCAGCCCCGGTAGTGCGAGCCGCAAGACGTCGCGGGGCGGGGGCCCCGCCGTCCGAGGCTTCCGGTGCTGTGAGATGAAGCGGACGCGCATCGTCTTCAGAGGGTGGTCGCGCCTGTCGGGCCGGATCCGCGTCATCGACCGCGGCGGCGAGCGCCGGCTCATGGTCCACGGCGAGATCCTCTCGATTTATCCGCTCGACGGTGATTGGGCGCCGCTGCGCCGCGAGTACTGGTGGAAGGCCCTCGCCTTCGTCGAGCTGCCGCGGCGACCGTCGGCGCTGCTCGTCGGCCTCGGCGGTGGCACGCAGGTCCACCTGCTCCACCGACTGTCGGCCCCGCGGAGCATCACGGTGATCGAGCGCGATCCGATCATCGTGCGCGTCGCCAGCGAGTGGTTCGGGCTGGATCGGGTCGGCAAGCTGGAGATCGTCTGCGCCGACGCCGAGACCGCGGTCGTGGGGCTCGCGCGGGCCGGACGGCGATTCGACTACGTGATGGAGGACGTCACGTACGCCGACGAGCCGGAGGCCGCGCTCCCGAAGCTCCTCGCGAGAGTTCCGCTGGTGACGCCGCGGGGATCGCTGGTCATCAACCGACACCGGCGCGGGGACCCGCGGCCCCTGGCCCGCACGCTACGGCTCTACTTCCGCGACGTCCGGCTCCGCCGCGTGCGGCGTACGGGCGAGAACACGCTGATCTGCTGCCGGTACCCCCTGCTCAATCGCGCCGCAGGCGCTTGAACCGCAGACGGTGCGGGCGCTCGGCCTCGGCCCCGAGCCTCCGCCGACGGTCGGCCTCGTAGTCGGCGTAGTTGCCCTCGCACCAGACGATCCGACCTTCGTCCTCGAAGGCCAGCATGTGGGTCGCGATCCGGTCGAGGAACCACCGGTCGTGGCTGATCACCACCGCGCATCCGGCGAAGTCGAGCAGGCCGTCCTCCAGCGCGCGCAGGGTGTCGACGTCGAGGTCGTTCGTCGGCTCGTCGAGCAGCAGGAGGTTGGCGCCGCTCTTGAGCATCGTCGCCAGGTGCAGGCGGTTTCGCTCGCCGCCCGAGAGGTCCGCGACGCGCTTCTGCTGGTCGCCGCCCCGGAAGTTGAACGAGGCGACGTAGCTCCGTGACTGCACGGTCCGGCCACCCAGCGTGATCGTGTCGGCGCCCCCGGAAATCTCTTCCCAGACCGTGCGTCGGCCGTCGAGAGCGTCGCGGCTCTGGTCGACGTAGGCGGCCTTCACCGTGTCCCCGACGCGCAGCGTCCCGGAATCCGGCTTCTCCTGCCCGACGATCATGCGGAAGAGCGTCGTCTTGCCCGCGCCGTTGGGGCCGATGACGCCGATGATGCCGCCTCGCGGCAGCTTGAACGAGAGGCCGTCGATCAGGACCCGGTCGCCGTACGACTTCCGCACGTCGTCGGCCTCGACGACGATGTCGCCGAGCCGCGGCCCGGGCGGAATGGCGATCTCGAGCGCGGAGGCGCGTTTTTCGAACGACTCGTTGAGCATCGCGTCGTAGGCCTGAAGCCGCGCCTTGCTCTTGGCCTGACGGGCGCGCGGCGCCATCTGGACCCACTCGAGCTCGCGGGCGAGCGTGCGCTGGCGCGAGAGATCGGCCTTTTCTTCCTGCTCCAGGCGCTGGCCCTTCTGCTCGAGCCAGGACGAATAGTTGCCCTCCCACGGGATGCCGTGGCCGCGATCGAGCTCGAGGATCCAGCCCGCCACGTTGTCGAGAAAGTAGCGGTCGTGGGTGATCGCGACGACCGTCCCCGGATACTCTTTCAGGTATCGCTCGAGCCACGCCACCGACTCGGCGTCCAGGTGGTTGGTGGGCTCGTCGAGCAGCAGCATGTCCGGGCGCGAGAGGAGGAGCCGGCAGAGGGCCACGCGCCGCCGCTCACCGCCCGAGATCTTGGCCACGTCCATGTCGCCGGGCGGCACCCGCAGCGCATCCATCGCGAGCTCGACGGTGCGGTCGAGGTCCCAGGCGTTCGCGGCGTCGATCCCGTCTTGCAGCCGCGCCTGCTCGTCGAGCAGCTTCTCCATCTCGTCGGCCTCGATCGGCTCGCCGAGCCGCGCGCTGACCTCCTCGAACCGCGTGAGCAGCGCGCGGATCTCGGCAACGCCCTCCTCGACGTTACCGCGGACGTCCTTGGCGGGGTCGAGCTGGGGCTCCTGCGGGAGATAGCCGATCCGCAGGCCGGCCGCGGGCAACGCCTCGCCCAGGAAGTCGCGGTCGACGCCGGCCATGATCCGGAGCAGCGTGGACTTGCCGGCGCCGTTGGCGCCGAGCACGCCGATCTTGGCTCCGTGGAAGAACGAGAGCCAGATGCCTCGGAGGATCTCCCGCTTGGGCGGGATCACCTTCCTCAGATCCTTCATTACGAACGCGTATTCGCCGGCCATTTTTTTCTGAGAGGGAGGTTCCCCCCTCTCGACCCCCCTATCAGTCGATCACAGGTGTCGGTCGATCACGGGCCCTTGGCAATGAGGCGACGGTGCTCGGGCATCATGCAGCGATCCTGCACGACCCGGATCCCGGCCCGCGCGAGCTTCTCGGCGGCCGCGTCGTTCCTGATGCCGAGCTGGAACCAGACCGTCTTCGGCCGCCACGGCAAGGCCAGGATCTCGTCGGCATGACTCGACAGGAACTCGGGACGGCGGAAGACCTCGATCACGTCCGCCGGCTCGGCGAGGCCCCGCAGAGCCGCCACGGTCGGCGCGTCGTGAAGGCGCTGGCCCGCGAGCTTGGGATTGACGGGCCGGATCCGATAGCCGCGCGAGAGCAGGTACGCGGGAACGTAGTGAGCGGCCTCCGTCGGGCTGGCCTTGGCGCCGAGCACGGCCACGGTCTTGGCCTCGCGAAGGATCTCGGCGAGGCCGGCATCATCGTCGACGAGCAGGGCGCGCCAGTCGTTCATGGAGCTTCACCTTCTCACGGCACGGCGAGCGCGGCAACGATCTCGGCACCGAAGGTCTCGGCCCGCCAGCGGCGCACGCCGTCCAGCGACGCCAGCGCGCCTGGGTCGCGCGGCGCCGCCACCGCGACCGTGGTGATCAGCCGATTGGGCAGGAGCAGCCCCGGCTCCAGCCCGAATCGCGGAGCCGCCTCGGTCCGCCACTGACGGAGCGCCTCGATCCGTTGTGAGACGATCGCCGGAGTCCTGAACCGCGGCGGGCGCTCGAGCGTCGGCAGCGCCTCCTCCGGGAGCGCCTGGGCGCGGGCCACGGCGGCCAGGATCGCGTCGCCCCATCGCGCGATCACCTTCGGCGTGCAACCCGGGATCGGCGTCAGCGCGGAGGCGTCGGCCGGCGGGGCCTGGGCCAGACGGACGAGGGTCTCCTCGCCGAGGATCTTGAACGGCGGTCGGTCCGTCGCGCGCGCCAGCTGCTCGCGAAGCTCGTGGAGCTCACGGAGGATCGCGAGATTCCGCACCGGCAGATCACGGGCGCCCTTGAGGCGGGCGAAGGCGTTGGGGTCCGCGACGCGTTCGGCGACGGCCTGGGCCGCGAGCGCCACGCATTCTTCCTCGACCCAGGCGAGCCGGCCCACCCGCTCGAGCTCCTCGGTGAGCCGGCGCCTGAGCGCGAACAGATGCAGCACGTCGGCCTCGGCGTAGCGGCGCTGAGCCTCGGAGAGCGGGCGCCGAGACCAGTCGTCGCGCTGCCGCGAGGGCGGCAGCTCCACGCCGAGGTAGGTCTCCAGCAGCGCGTCGAGGCCGAGGGCCTTGGCGCCGAGGAAGCGAGCGGCGATGGAGGTGTCGAAGAGGGACGCGAAGCCGAATCCTCGGCGCTTGAGCTGGACGAGGTCGTTGTCACCCGCGTGAAGGACGGTCACGACGGACGGCGCGGCGAACACCGACGCGAGGGGCGCGAGGTCGGGGAGCGCCAGCGGATCGACGAGCCAGACGTCGCCGGACGAGACGGCCAGCTGGATGAGCGAAAGCCGCTCCGGGTAGTGATGCAGGCTGTCGCCCTCCGTGTCCAGGGCGATCTCGCCCGGCGCTCCGAGGCGCCTCGAGACCTCGGCGAGGTCGGGACCGGTCTCGACCCAGCGTGACCCGATCGTGGCGATGGGCCCGGTCCCGCTCAGGCCTTCGTCTCGAGGATGGCCTGCTCGAGCCGCTCGTGTCGGCGACGAAGCGCCTCGAGACCTTCCTCGTGGGTAATGACGTAGAGGCGGTTCGCGCGGATCGCGGCGAGCACCATCTCGGCGACCATCGCCGGCGCCAGCGTGCGCCCCATCAGCTCGACCGGCTCGGCGGCGGTCGGCGCGTCGTTCCGGAGGTCGGCGGGTCGATTGCGGGCGCTCTCCCTGATCTGGGTCGCCACGCCCATCGGGCACAGGACCGAGACACCGATACGGTAGGGCCTGAGGTCCTTCGCCAGCGTCTCCGAGAGGCCGACGACGGCGTACTTCGAGGTGTTGTAGATGCCCAGGCCCCGCGTGGCGACGAGGCCGGCCATCGACGCCGTGTTGACGATGTGACCCGGCTCCTTCAAGGCGATCATCCGCGGCACGAACGCCTCGACGCCGTGGATCACACCCCAGAGATTCACGCCGAGCACCCACTGCCAGTCACGGTGGGTCGCGGCCTCGAGGCCACCCCACAGCGCGACGCCGGCGTTGTTGCAGAGCACGTGGACCTTGCCGAACGTCGCGAACGCCGTCGCCGCCAGCGCCTGGACGGACGCGAGCTCCGTCACGTCGGTGCGCACGCCGAGCGCCTCACCGCCTCGAGCCCTGACCGACTCGACGACCGCGGCCAGGGCGCGCTCGTCGATGTCCGCGACGACGACCTTCGCGCCCTCACGCGCGAAGAGCTCCGCCATGGCGCGGCCGATTCCGCTGGCCCCGCCCGTGACGACCGCGACGCGTCCCTCAAGTTCCATCAAGCGTCCATCGACCCGCTCGCATCTCCGTGCATCGACGGGCTCGCCTCAGCGGCGGCACCGCTTCGGCTCACACTGCCCTGTCCACCGAAGTGCCCGCTTCGGCGGCGGCGCCGAGCATCGGACCGAGCACCGCCTCCAGCCGCGCGGCGCTGGTCGGCGCCCGCAACGCCGCGCTGACGCCGAGCGCCTCGGCCCTCATGAGGGTATCCGGGCCCATCTCGCGGGTCAACGCGACGACGCGCGCGCCCGGGCACGCTCCCCGCCGGCAGAGGCGCTCGGCGGTGGACAAGCCCGCCAGAACGACGCTCGCGCCTTCGCGCTCGACGACCTCGGGCTCCGCGTCGGCTCGCGTCGCGAGCACGCGCGTCCCCGGAAACAGGCGTCGCAGGGTCTCCGCGAGGGCATCCCGCGTCGCCCCGTCGTCCTCCAGGACGAGGATCACCGGCATCGGGCCCGAGTGTACCCCGACGAGCGGCCGCGGTGCGCCATGGTAGGATGCCTGAGCGAATCGCGGAGGGTCTCGATGGCGAAAGAGATCTCGATCGTCCACCACACCGACCGGCGTACCGACGTGATGATGCCCTACGCGCCCGGGATCGTCGTACGCCGCGGCAAGCTCGTGTTTCTCTCGGGGGTGACCGCCGCCGCCGTCTATCACAGCCACCCTCACCGCGAGGAAGAGTTCGACCTGCCGTCGACGATGCGGGAGCAGGCCGTGCTCACGATGGAAAACCTCAAGAAGACGCTCGCGGCGGCCGGCTGCACGTTCGCCGATCTGGTTTCGGCGACGCGCTTCCTGACCGACGTCGCCGAGCAGGACGATCTGAACGGCGTCTGGGCCGCGTACCTCGACGGACACCTGCCGACGACGACCACGGTCGAGGTGTCGCGTCTGGCCACCCATGCGCGGTGCAAGCTCGAGATCAGCGCGATTGCTGTGGCCGACGAGGCGAGCGGCTGATGGCCCCGCTCGGGTTCGTCGGCCTCGGCACGATGGGGGGCCGGATGGCCAAGCGGCTGCTCGCCGCCGGCCGCCCGGTCGTCGGCTACAACCGGACGCCCGAGAAGGCCCGCGCGCTCGTCGCCGCCGGCCTCGTCCTCGAGAAGTCCCCGCGCGCCGTCGCCGAGGCCTCGGAAGCCGTCTTCAGCATGGTGACCGACAGCGCCGCGCTGCGTGCGATCGCCCTCGGCCCCGACGGCGTGATCGCAGGGCTCCGGCCCGGCGCCGTGTGGGCCGAGATGAGCACGGTCAGCCCCGACGTCACGCGCGAGCTGGGCCAGGCGGTCGCCGCGCGCGGTGCTGCGCTGATCGACGCGCCCGTGTCCGGCAGTCCCGTGACGCTCGAGGCGGGCCAGCTCTCGTTCATGGTCGGCGGCGATCCGGCCGCGCTCGAAAAGGTCCGCGCCCATCTCACGGCGATCGGGCCGACGATCACGCACGTCGGCGAGCTGGGGCTCGCGGTGACGATGAAGATCGCGACGAACCTGGGGCTCGCCGTCCAGATGCTCGCGTTCAGCGAGGCGGTGGCGCTCGCCGAGAAGGCCGGGATCGTCCGCGAGCGCGCGGTCGAAGTGCTGCTCAAGTCGGTCATCGCCTCGCCGATGCTCAAGTACCGCGGACCGTTCGTCCTCGGCATGCCGGCGGAGGCGCTGTTCAACGTCGACATGATCCAGAAGGACCTCGGCCTGGCGCTCGACACCGGACGCGCGCTCGGGGTGCCGCTGCCGACCGT
The DNA here is from genome assembly GCA_035635995.1 of Binatia bacterium. Classification (GTDB taxonomy): domain Bacteria; phylum Methylomirabilota; class Methylomirabilia; order Rokubacteriales; family CSP1-6; genus AR31. The sequence goes on from DASPZZ010000318.1 coordinate 10,603, forward strand.
CGCGCTCACCGACGAGCTGCTGACCGCGGCCCGCGGGCTCGGCCTCGCCGACTACGACTTCGCGGTCGTCTTCGACGTGATCGCGCGCATGAGCGGCCTGCGCCCGAGCGTGAAGAACCCGCGCTGACCCGAGCCGGCCGACGCGCCGGGCGTCTCGATGCGTCGAGCGCTCATCGCAGCGTGAGCGTGGCGCGACCGGAGCCCGAGTCCACGCTGAGCGTGAAGGCGTCGAGCACGTCGCGGCCGAGGAGCCCGTCGATCGCACCGGCCGGACTCTCGCCGGCGCCCTCGGACGCTCCCCCGCCGCGAAACGTCGCCGGGAGCGCGTGCGCGACCACGACCAGCGGCCCGATCCGCGCCCCGGCAATGTCGAGGAGCGGGAGGGTCACGAGCGTCGCCGTCGAGGTACCCGTGACCCCGACGACCTGGACCGTCCGTCCCGCCTGGCCCCCGAGCCCGGCGCGCGCGATCACCTCGGGCGAGATCACGGTACGGTCGGCGCCGGTGTCCACGATCAGGGTGAGCGGGATGCCGTTGAGGCGGGCCTCGACGGTGATCGGCGCTCCTGGGGTGACCCGGAGGGCCACCGGCTCATTCGCGGGCGGCAGGGCCGGGCGCGCTTGCGGCGAGCTCAGGAGCGTGGCCGCGTCGCGGAACGCTGGCGGGATCGTGGAAAGGTCGGCGGTGTAGTGGACCGTCCCCTCGGCATCGGTCCAGCGATAGAGCTGGGCGGCCGCGGGTGTGGCGACGAGCCAGCCGACCAGGACGAGCAGCCCGAGTCTCGAGTGTCGCGTGGCCGCCTCGCCGACCTACCGGATCACTTTCTTCGCCCGGAGCACGCCGATCTCCTCGACGGAATACCCCCACTCCGCCAGCACCTCGTCGGTATGCTCGCCCTGGAGGGGCGCCGGCGTGCGGACGCCCGGGCGCATCCGCGAGTATTTCACCGGCGTGCCGATCACGGGGATCTCGCCGAGCTTGGGGTGCAGGACCCGCTCGATCATTTGACGCGCCGCCGTCTGCGGATCGTTCATGACCTGCTCCACGGTATTCACCGGCGTCGCCGGGACCCCGGCGTCCTCGAGGAGCTTCAGCAACGGCTCGCGATCGTAGCCGGCGATCGCTTCCGCGACCGCCGCCTCCAGCTCGACGCGGTGCCGCACGCGTCCGAGGTTGGTCGCGAAGCGCTCGTCCCGCATCGTGCCGAGGTCGAGCGCCGCGATCAGCCGCTGCCAGAACCGGTCGTTGGCCCCGGCGATGAACACCCACTGGCCGTCGCGGCAGCGAAAGGTCCGGTAGGGTGAGAGCGAGGGGTGGGACGAGCCAAGCGCCTTCGGCACGTTGCCGGTGAGCAGGAACCCCTCCGCGTGGTAGTTCAGCAGCGTCACGGCGGTCTCCAGGAGCGAGCCGTCGACGCGTTGTCCCAAACCGGTCGTCGCCCGGTAGAGGAGCGCGTTGACGATCCCGAACGCGGAGAAGATCCCGGTCGTGAGATCGAGGAACGAGACACCGGCGCGCACGGGCGGGCCGTCGGGCTCCCCGGTGATCGACATGATCCCGCTGAACGCCTGCATGAGCGCCTCGTAGCCGGCGCCGTCTTTCCGCGGGCCGGTCCGCCCGAACGCCGAGATCGAGCAGTAGATCAGGCCCGGGTTGAGCGCCGACAGGGCGTCGTAGCCGAGACCGAAGCCCTCCATCGTGCCCGTCCGGAAATTCTCGATGAGCACATCGGCGCGCTTCACGAGGTTGCGCAGCACGTCGGCCCCTTCCGGGGCCTTCAGGTCGAGCGTGAGGTCCCGCTTGTTGCGGTTGATGACGAGGTACGCCGCCGACTCGCCGCCCTTGTGAGGCGGCCAGGTGCGCGATTCGTCACCCGAGCCGGTGTCCTCGACCTTGATGACGTCGGCGCCCATGTCCGCCAGGAGCATGCCGCAGAAGGGTCCGGCGAGGACCCGCGAAAGGTCGATGACCCGGACGCCGTCGAGCGAGAGGGCTCTGGTAAGCATGTGCGCTACTATAACTCTATGTCTCGACTCCGCGCGTCGGTGACCCAGCGCATCCTCGTCCTGGACGGAGCCATGGGCACCATGATCCAGGCCGCGAGCCTCGGGGCCGAGGACTTCGGCGGTGCCGAGTATGAAGGCTGCAACGAGTATCTGAACCTGACGCGGCCGGACGTCATTCGGAGGGTCCACGAAGCTTACCTGGAGGCGGGCGCCGATATCATATCGACCAACACGTTCGGCTGCGCACCGTACGTGCTCGCCGAGTACGGTCTCGCCGAGCGCGCGTACGAGATCACGCTCGCCGCCGGGCGCCTCGCGCGCGAGGTCGCCGGGGCGCGCTTCGTCGTCGGCGCGATGGGGCCGTCGACGCGCTCGATCAGCGTGACGCGCAACGTGACCTTCGACCAGGTCCGCGAGGCGTACGGGCTCCAGGCGGCGGCGCTCATCGCCGGCGGCGTGGACGCGCTGCTGCTCGAGACGGCCCAGGACACGCTCAACGTCAAGGCGGCGGCGCTCGGCGTCCGCGCGGCGATGCGGGAGGCCGGCGTCGAGCTCCCGCTCATGATCAGCGGCACGATCGAGCCGATGGGGACGATGCTCGCCGGCCAGGGCGTCGAGGCGCTCTACGTGGCGCTCGAGCACCTCGACCTCTTCTCGATCGGCCTCAACTGCGCCACCGGCCCCGAGTTCATGACCGATCACTTGCGCTCGCTGGCGGCATTGTCCACGCGCTTCGTGAGCGTGTACCCCAACGCGGGGCTGCCCGACGAGCGCGGCCAGTACGCGGAGACCCCGCAGAGCCTCGCTTTCAAGATGAAGCGCTTCGTCGACGAAGGGTGGGTCAACTTCGTCGGCGGCTGCTGCGGGACGACGCCGGCCCACATCCGCGCGCTGAAGGCGCTGGTGAGCGGCCGGCCCCCGCGCGTCCCGGCGGCGCGGGAGCCGCAGGCCGTCAGCGGCGTCGAGGTCTTCTACCCGGCCGACGACAACCGTCCCCTGTTCGTGGGCGAGCGCACGAACGTGATCGGCTCGCGGCGGTTCAAGGAGCTGATCGTCGCCGACCAGTTCGAGGAGGCCGCCGAGATCGGCCGCGCGCAGGTGAAGAACAGCGCCCAGGTCCTGGACGTCTGCCTGGCCAATCCCGATCGCGACGAGGCCGGCGACATGGACCGGTTCATGGCGCAGATCACCCGCAAGGTGAAGGTCCCCCTCATGATCGACTCGACCGACGCCGGCGTGATCGAGATGGCGCTCCGCCACTGCCAGGGCAAGTCGATCGTGAACTCGATCAACCTCGAGGACGGCGAGGAGCGGTTCGAGAAGGTCGTGCCGCTGCTCCGGACCTACGGCGGTGCGGTCGTCGTGGGCTGCATCGACGAGGACAAGCGCCAGGGCATGGCGGTCACCCGCCAGCGCAAGCTCGCGATCGCCGAGCGCTGCCACGACCTCCTCACCCGGAAGTACGGCATCCCGGCGCGCGACCTGATCTTCGACGCGCTCGTCTTTCCGGTGGGCACCGGCGATGCCAACTACATCGGCTCGGCCGTCGAGACGATCGAGGGCATCCGCGCGATCAAGCAGCGGTTTCCAGAGTGCAAGACGATCCTCGGGATCTCGAACGTCTCGTTCGGGCTGCCCCCGGCCGGGCGCGAGGTCCTGAACTCGGTCTTCCTCTACCACTGCACCAAGGCGGGCCTCGACTACGCGATCGTGAACACCGAGCGCCTCGAGCGCTATCCCTCGATCCCCGAGGAGGAGCGGCGGCTCGCCGAGGACCTCATCTACTGGCGGGGCGGGGACCCGGTCGCCGCCTTCGCCGCATACTTCCGGGAGAAGCGGAAGGCGCCGCCGCCCGCGCAGACGCTCTCACTCGACGAGCGACTCGCGCGCTACATCGTCGAGGGCAGCCGCGACGGCCTCATCGACGACCTGAACGCGAAGCTCCGCGAGGCGAGCCCGCTCGAGATCGTCAATGGCCCGCTGATGCGGGGCATGGACGAGGTCGGGCGGCTGTTCAACGACAACCAGCTCATCGTCGCCGAAGTCCTCCAGTCGGCGGAGGCGATGAAGACCGCCGTCGCCCACCTCGAGCGGTTCATGGAAAAGGCCGAGTCGGCCACGCGGGGTACGATCGTGCTGGCCACCGTCAAAGGCGATGTCCACGACATCGGCAAGAACCTGGTCGAGATCATCCTCTCGAACAACGGATACCGCGTGATCAACCTGGGCATCAAGGTGCCGCCCGAGGATTTGATCGCGGCGTACCACGCCCACAAGCCCGACGCATTCGGTCTCTCCGGCCTGCTCGTGAAGTCCGCGCAGCAGATGGTGGTGACGGCGCAAGACCTGCGCGTCGCGGCCATCGAGATCCCGCTCTTCGTCGGCGGCGCGGCGCTCACCAAGAAGTTCACCGCCACCCGGATCGCGGCCGAGTACGGCGGGCTGACGCTCTACGCCAAGGACGCGATGGAAGGGCTCGACCTCGCCAACCAGCTCTTCTCGGCCCCGACCCGCGACGCGCTGGTGGCGCGCATCCGGCGCGAGCAGGCGGCGCTCGCGGCGAGTGCCACCGGCACTCCGGAGACGGCGCCGGCGGCGCCGGTGTCGGCGCCGACGCGGCGCCTCGAGCGCGCCGCCGTCCCCGCCCCACCGGACCTCGAGCGGCACGTCCTGCGAGAGGTGGCGCTCACCCACATCTATCCGTACCTGAACCTCCAGATGCTCTACGGCAAGCATCTCGGCCTGCGGGGGCTCGTCGAGCGTCTGCTCGAGGCCGGAGACCCCAAGGCGCTCGAGGTCCACGAGATCGTCGAGGGCCTGAAGCGCGACGCCGTCGGCCACGGTCTGCTCAAGGCGCACGGCGTCTACCGCTGGTTCCGCGCCCGGGCCGCCGGTGACGCGGTGATCCTCTTCGACGCGGCCGGCCGTGAGACGGGAAGGTTCGACTTTCCGCGCCAGCGGGACGGCGAGCGTCTCTGCCTCGCCGACTACGTGCGAGACGACGCGGACGACTACCTGGCGCTGTTCGCGGTGACCTGTGGCGCGGGCGTCCGGGAGCTCGCCTCGGAGTGGAAAGAGCGGGGCGAGTACGTGCGCTCCCACGCGCTCCAGGCACTGGCGATCGAGTGCGCGGAGGCGTTCGCCGAGATGCTCCATTCCCGGCTGCGGACGCTATGGGGATTTCCGGATCCACCCGAGCTGCCGATCAGCGAGAAGCTGAAGGCGCACTACCGGGGGATCCGAGTGTCGTTCGGGTATCCGGCCTGTCCGAACCTCGCCGATCAAGCCACACTGTTCAGGCTACTGGAGCCCGAGACCTTCGGGCTCCACCTGACCGAGGGCTTCATGATGGATCCGGAGGCCTCAGTGTCCGCGCTCGTGCTCCATCACACTGGGGCGAAGTACTTCAAGGCCGACTGACGGGCGGGGTCGTGAGACGCGACGGGCCCGAGCCGGTGTTCCGGCTCGGGCCCGGTAGAGAGGCACGAGGAGGCGTCGGGAACTAGAACTTGATCTCGAGCCGTACCGTCGGGACGCCGAGCGCCCGCTCATTAGCCTTCACCCAGACCGGCACGCCCAGGTCGTTCACGTAGTAGGCGTCCAGTTGCAGGAGGTCGGGCCGCGTGCTCCCTGTCTTGAGCTTGACAGGAAGCCGGAATGTGCCGGTGAAGTTGGACGTGCGGCCGCTACCGTCGATCGTCGCGACACCGTTGGTGATGTACCCCAGCGGCGCCCGGCCCGCGAAGGCCGGCGAGAGGTCGGCGTCGCCCGAGAAGGTCCCGGTCATGATGACGAACTCCTCCCCGTCCACCAGGTTGTCACCCTGGACCACCACCGAGAACTCCCCGCTGACCGTACCCCTGCCCGTGGCGAGGCTCAGGTTGTCCGCGCCCTTGGCGTTCACCGCGCACTTCTTGGTCGTCGGGGCGACCATCACCACCCACGCGGGGCAGAGCGGGCTTCCCAGCTTCGCCCAGCCGGAAAGCTGAGCGACCGCAGTCCGCCGGCCATCCGCAACGGGCTGCGTCACGACGTTGCCCGCAGCGTCCTTGAGGTACATGTCCTCGGTGACTTCGTAAAGGACCACATCTGCCGAGAGCGTACCCAAATCGAGCCAAATCTGCCCCAGATCCAACGCCACGGCTGGCGTCGGCCCGAACAGCAGGAGCATCAGCCCCAAGAGCATCAGCCCCAAGAGGCTCCACGTCACCGCGCTTTTACAACGTATGCTCGTCATCGCGTTCTCTCCTCGTGCGTTATGTCGGCTTATCGCTGCGTCCGCAGAGGAGGAAATGCAAGCGAGAGACCAAGCCATCTGCCACATAAACCTCTGATTATGTTGACTTCCTGGGGTCTGTTTCCGGATTAGAAACATCGTAAGTGATTGATTTATTGTCGTTTTTAGTCCGGAAATGCATCTGCCATCGGGAATCGTCATCGAGTCTGGCTACTTAGGTGGGACGTCCGCGAATATGGCGCGCTGGCAAGAAAGTTATCGCGAGGATCGAGGGGCATCGAGACCGGGCGGGCGACTGGAAATGCCGCGCTAGTCGTCGGGATCGGGGTCCTCCACCGTCGCCCCCGGCTTGGCCGGAAGCTTGACGGTGAAGGTCGACCCCTTACCGAGCTCGCTCTGGACCTCGATCGCCCCGCCGTGGCTCTCCACGATCCCCAGGCTCACCGACAAGCCGAGGCCCGTGCCGCTGACTTCGGGCTTGGTCGTGAAGAACGGCTCGAAGATGCGGTCGAGGTGCTCCGGAGCGATCCCCGTGCCCGTGTCCGTCACCTCGACCTGCACCATGGCCCCGTTGGCCGACGAGCGGATCGTGAGGGAGCCGCCCCTGTCCCTCATGACGTAGACCGCGTTGTTGATCAGGTTCAGGAACACCTGCTTGATGCGCGGCACGTCGACTTCCACGGGTGCCAGCCCCGGGGCGTACTCTTCGCGGAGCGTGATCGAGTCCAGCGCGCCCTGGCGGCGCACCATGGACAGCGTCTGCTCGAGGACTGTGTTGAGATCGGTGATCTGAGGGATGAACTCGCGCTGGCGACTGAAGTGCAGCAGGTCCCGCACGATGTCGCGGGCTCGTCCGGCCTCTTCCTGGATCAGGTCGAGCTCCTCTCGCCACGGCTGACCGGGCGGAACCTGCTCGGCGAGGTACGAGGCGAATCCGAGCACGCTCGTCAGCGGATTGTTGATCTCGTGGGCGATGTTGGCCGCCAGCTCGCCGATCGCCGCGAGCTTCGTGGACTGGATCAGCTGCGCCTGCGTCCGCTTGAGCTCGGCTACCTGCTGCTTCTCACCCTCGTACAGCCGCGAGTTCTCGCTCGCGACGGCGGCCTGCAGCGCGATGCCCTCCGCGAGCTGCAGCTCCTCCGAGGTGAACCGGTGGTGGTCCTTGAGCCAGGCGATCGCAAAGCCCCCGATGCTCTCGCCCTTCCAGCGCATCGGCTGGATGAGGACCGACTTGTGCGGGAGCAGTCGGGCGATCGGATGATTGAAGCGCGGGTCCTCCTGGCTGCGGCTGGCGTAGATTGGGCCCTCGACGCGTCGCCAGTCGCTCACGCGGGGATCCAGCGTTTTCAGACTCGCGCTCTCGAGCGCCCCGAGCAGCTCCTTGGGCACGTGGTAACCGACGATCGGCACGAAGCGGCTCCCGTCCTCGCTCTGGAGCCACGCCCCGCCGGTGTCGGCGCCGAGCGCGCGCACCATCGCTCGCGTCGTTCTCCTCAAGATTTCGTTCAGCTCGAGCGTCGCGCTGGCGTCCTGGCTCACCGCGAGCAGGGTCTCCGTGTGGCGCAGGCGCTCCTGCGTCTGCTCGTACAGGCGCGCGTTGCGGATGGCCACTGACGCCGACGTCGCGAGCGCCTCGCCCAGGGCCTGCTCCTCGGGGGTGAACACGTGACGCTGCCGGTAGAGGATCGTGAGGATTCCGACGAGCTCGCTCTCGAAGAAGAGCGGGAGGCCGAGGAACGACACGAACCCCTCGCCTTCGAGCCAGGCCGTGTACTTGACGCGGGGCTGGGCCTGGACGTCGCTGTACGCCAGAGGCTTCCGGTGCTTGACGATCCACCCCAGGAGCCCCGCGTCGTCGTCCTCGCCGTGCTCCGCCGGCTCCTTGGGCGTCCGGGTCGTTCCAGCCTGGGCGTGGAGGTGGAAGACGCCGGGCGCCTCGTCGCGGATGAGGATCCGCACCACGTCGGCGCCGAACCGGCTCCGCACGAGCTCGCTGAGCCGGTGCAGCACCTCGGAGACCTGGAGCGTGCCGGTGAGCAGCCGGCCCGATTCTACGAGGCTTTCCTGCTCGGACGCGCGACGCATGACCCCTTCGTAGAGGCGCGCGTTCTCCACGGCGATCGCCACCTGGTCGGCGACGATCTTGAGCAGTTGTTCCTCGTCGGCCTTCGCTCCGGGCGGCAGCACGTGTCGCGCGATCATCACCCCGAGCGGACGCCCGCGCACGCTGAGGGGCAGCCTCCACTCGACCTCGATCCAGTCGTCGGCCGGCTGGACGCCGGTGCCGGCCAGGACGCTCCGCGGCTGCGCGCCGATGTCGCGGCGCACGTCGACCTTCACGCCGGGTGGCTCGCTAAGCTCGACGCTCAGGCTGGTGCTCCCGATCGCCCGGGAGAGCCCGCCCAGGAGCTTCTCGAGCATCCCGGCGACGCCCAGCTCGGCGGTGATGTCCTCCATGGAATGGTGCAGGTCCTCGAGCTGCGAGGCCCGGCGCACGAAATGCTGGTTCAGCCGCTTGAGCTCCTCGACCTGATTGAGCAGCCGGTAGACGAGCCGCTGGTTCAGCTCGCGCAGGTAGACGCCTTCGTCGTGGCTCTCCACCCGCTCGCGCTTGCCGCCGAGGAACTCGGCGACCTGGTTGGGGAAGGCGTCGACGTCGATCGGCTTCTGGATATAACCGTCACAGCCGGCCACCAGCGTGCGCTGCCGGTCGCCCTGCATCGCGTAGGCCGTCACGGCGATCACCGGCGTCGAGGCCAGATTCGGAAACGACTTCAAGATGGCGACGATCTCATACCCGTCGACTCCCGGGAGATTGATGTCGAGCAGGATGAGCGCCGGCTCCTCGCGGATCGCCGCCTCGATCCCGGCCAGGCCGTCCTCGGCCTCGACGATCGCGTACCCGGCCGCCTCGAGGACCGCGCGGACGAGCATCCGGTTCTCGCGGTTGTCCTCGATGTAGAGGATCTTCACCTTCTGGTCGGGTGGACGTGCCGGCACGCGGCTTCTCCTCAGATCAAGGGCAGCGTGAAATGGAACGTTGACCCTTGGTTCTCACGGCTCTCCGCCCAAATGCGGCCGCCGTGGAGCTCGACGAACTTCTTGCTGATCGCCAGCCCGAGTCCGGTGCCCCCGGCGTTGCGGGCGATCGGGTTGTCGAGTTGCTGGAACGGCTCGAACAGGCGCGCCAGGTCGTCCTCGCGGATGCCGATGCCGGTGTCGGCCACGCTCACCCGGGCCGCGTCCGGCTCGGCCACGACGCTGACGAGCACGCGCCCCTGCGCGGTGAACTTGATCGCGTTGGACAGCAGATTGAGGAGAATCTGCTTGACCTTGGTGCGATCGGCCGACAGCGGCGGGAGCTCGAGCGGCACGTTCTTCTCGATCTTCAGCTGCTTGCCGCGGGCGAGCGGCATCGACGACTCGATGCACTCGTCGATCAGCTCGTGCAGGTCGATCTCCTCGGAGAGCATCTCGAGCTTGCCGGCCTCGATGCGCGAGAAATCGAGGATGCCGTTGATGAGCTGCAGGAGGTGGGAGCCGCTGTTGTGGACCGAGCGGATGTAGGTCTCCTGCCGCTCGGTCAGCTCGCCGTCGAGGCGATTGAGCAGCACCTTCGAGAAGCCGATGATCGAGTTGAGCGGGGTCCGGAGCTCGTGGGACATGCTGGCCAGGAACTGGGACTTGAGCCGGCTCGCCTGCATGAGCTGCGCGTTGGAGTTGGAGAGCTCCTCGTAGAGCCGGGCGTTCTCCAGCGAGATCGCGACCTGGTTGGCGAGGACGGCGAGCACCTCGAGCTCTTGATCGTCGAAGATGTCGCCGGAGAGCTTCTCGCCGACCAGGAGGATCCCGGTCAGCTTGCCCTCGATCTTGAGCGGGACGATCAGCGAGGCCTTGATCGCATCGAGCTCGCTCTCGGTCGTCTCGAAATACGCCGAGATCTCGGGATTGAGCTTGGCCTCTTCCTTCACCAGCACGCGGCCCTTCTGGTTCAGCCACTGCACGATCGGGCTGTCGCCCCGGATCGAGGCGATCCCGGCGCCGTCGCCGACGGTCGTGTCCTCGCGGTAGACGACGAACGCGCTGCGCTGAGCGTCGTAGATCATCAGCACGCAGTGCGTGAGCGGCACCCCGCGCACGAGTCCGTGGACGAGCGTCTCGATGAGGCGCCCGAAGTCGAGGATCGAGCCCATCCGCTTGCTGAGGTCCAGGAGCGTCTCGTAGCAGCCTCGCCGCCGGCTGAACATCAGGCGCTCGATCCGCTCCTCCAGCCGCTGGCCGAGCGGGCTCACGAGCATGGTCATCACGAAGCCGAGGGGGAGGATGACCCAGAGCGGATTCAGCTGGTCCCAGTCGGCGTACGTCTCGGCCATCACCAGCGTGGAAGTGAGCACGCCCCACAGCAGGAGATAGATCGCGCCCTTCTTCACGACCACGTTCACGTCGAAGAGCCGATAGCGGACGATCGAGGTTCCGAGCATCAGCGCGAAGATCATGTTCGCGGGGATGCCCATGGGGTACACGAGATCCGCCGCCGGCACGAACCGGGCGAGGATGAACCGGGCAAAGTCGATCACGCCGCCGATCAGGCTCACTCCGGTGCCCAGCAGGATGAGGGTCGCGCGATTCCGCCGGAAGCTGGATTCGACGTTCCTGTAGACCCGGATCAGGTGCGCGAGTCCGTAGATCAGGAAGAAATTGAAATAGAGGAAGAACGGCGTGTACAGGAGACCGGTCGCGGGCGCCCATCCCCAGTATGTCGACTTCACGCCGCTCATGAAGAGCGGCGAGCCGCTCAGGTTGATGACGCTGAAGACGATCGCGAGCGTGTACGCGACGACCAGCGAGGTCCGGTGGCGCGTCGTGCTCTCGAGGAAGATCAGGACGAAGTGGTAGTAGAAGGCCGGGAGCGCGATGACCCCGGTGTGGATCACGATCTCCCAGAAGATCGCGGTCGCCTCGTCCGGCGACCGGCGCAGCATGAAGACGCCCAGGTTCCAGACGGCCATGCCGCCCACGAAGTAGGTGAACAGACGGTTCAGCCGGCTCCCGGGATTGCGCAAGAGCGTGATCCCGGCGAGGGAGACGTTCAGGATCAGCGCGAGGAGCGGGAGGAAGTTATGAAGCGTCACGCGTATCCCCCTCGGCACCCTCGAGAGGGAGATGGACCTCGCCCTTCTTGCGCTGCTGCTCGATCTCGTGCTCCAGGATACCGAAGACGAGCATGTCCCAGCACTGACCGTCCTGATATCCGGCCTTGCGTAGGATCCCCTCCTGCCGAAAGCCGTTGCGCCGCAGCGAGTTGGCGCTCAGACGGTTGTACTCGTACACTTTCGCCTCGATGCGCCGGAGCCCCAGCACGTCGACCCCATAGTACGAGATGAGCTTGCCCGCCTCCACACCAAATCCACGGCGGATCGCCTTCGCGTCGGTCAGCATGACCTCCAGAAACGCGTATCCTTCCAGGAGGTGGATATTGAACAGCCGCGCCAGTCCGAGGGGCCTGGCCCACTCCGGATAGGCCTCGATCACGAGAACGACCTGTGTCGAATCCATCAGGCTCGCCTCGTAGAACGAAGGGTCCTTGTCGTAGACGTGCTTGTAGGTGTTGAGGAACTCGCTCCCGACCATGCGCTCGATGAACGGGTCCTCGGCCCACACCGAAAGATACTCGAGATCCTCGGGCCGGAGCGTCCGGAGATAGACGCGCGTCCCCCACGAGACGACGCCGGTACGGCGCGCCCTCGCCGCCTCGGGCCTCGACGACACCGACGGCATCTCTTCCACCTCGATCATTCCCCTCCCGGCTCCCCTGCGCTAATCGAAGTTGACCTCGACCCGCACGGTCGGGTCTCCGAGCGCCCGCTCGTCGGGGCGCACGGCAACGGGCCGGCCGTTGTCCTTCTTGTACACCGCGATGTGATGGAGCTTGAACGGCAGCCGGAACTTTCCGGTGAACGTCGCTGGTGGCGGCACCCCGTCCGGGAAGCCGGGAAGGACCTCCGTCGGGGTGAAGGTCGAGCCCCGGCGAATGTCGATGATCACGCGGTCGGGGTCGGACACCTGGATGGTGCCCTCGAAGATGCCGGCCATGACGAAGAGCTCGGGGGCGTCGGTGAGGTTGGTCAGGTCGCTGTTGACGACGACGTAGAACGTGCCGCCGATCGTGCCCTCGAACGCGCCCAGGTCGAGGTCGCTCTGCCCGAAAGCCACGACGCTGCACCGGCTGGCATCCTTCACGGTGATTCCGAAGTTGACGAGGTAGAAGGTTTCCGCGTAGGCCATCAACTTCTCGGAGCACAACGGCGTCCCGCGCCTGGCCTTCCCCTCGAGCCCGGACGAGGCGATGCGGTGCTTGGTCGCGGTGATCTGCGCTTGCTCGTTCAGCTCATAGAGCACCACGGCCTTGTCCGGGAAGCCGTGGTCGTCGGCCTCGCTCGTCCCGAGCGTCGGCCCGAGCACCGCGAACACCACGAACGGCACGAGCGCACTCACCCGCGTCTTCATCGGCACTCCTTCGCCACTTGATCCGGGGTGATCCCCGGTGCTTCATCCGTCATCCCTCGCCCGCGCCTCGGACGGCGGGGCTCGTGTGGCCCGCTCGCCTCGACCGGGCTCATGTCGCGCGGCACCACGCGAGATGGCTCAGCCCCGACAGAAACGTCCGGCGGGCCTCGAGGACTTCGAATCCGGCGCGGCCGAGCGCGCCGTGGAACTCGGCCGTGCCCAGATAGCGATGCTCGCTCTCCCGGAGGAACTCGAAGGCCATCGTCGGCAAGAGCCAGCGCAGCGCCCGGACGGCCGCGCCCAGTCCTTCGGCGGCTCGCACCTCGTGGAACGTCCGGCCGATGCGGGCCGGACGACCGTAGGTCAGGAAGATCGCGTGCCCGCCCGGCTTCAGCGCACGCCGGCAGGCGCCGAGCAGCGCTACCGGATCGGGATGCCAGTACAGCGTGTGCATGCTCACCAGGACGTCGAAGTTCCCGGCTCCCGGCACGGTGTCGCGGGCGATGTCGAGGTGCTGGAACGTCAGGTTCGTCCCGCGGCGTGAGTTCTTCTCGCGCGCGATCTCGACCAGGTGCTTCACGCCGTCGATCCCGACGACCGAGTAGCCCTCTCTCGCGAGCCGCAGACTGACGTTCCCGATCCCGCACGCCACGTCGAGTACGCGGGTGGCCCGCGGCGCAGACGCGCCGGGGCCCGAGCGGGCGACGAACGCGACGATCTCCTCGAGCATGGCCTCGTAGGGAGGGAAGCGCGTCACCACGGCGTCGTAGGTGACGCCATACGTGACGGCGATCATGTGCTCGAGCGCTTCCCGAAAAGGCATACGATCTCCCGCCCTCTCCGCGGACACGACCGGCGAAACGCCGGCGAGAGGCTGCGATGGGTGCGGCACGATGTCCTCGCGGCTCAACTCAGTTCTCGGCGTTCTTCCGCGCCCAGACCAAGAGGCTGGCGTCGCCGAGGAACGTCCGCCGCATCTCCAGAACCGAGAATCCGGAACGTCGCACCTGGGCCGAAAACGTGTCTTCGTCCCAGTAGTGGGGCCCGACCCGCTGGCGCGCCGCCTCGAAGATCGAGTTGGGCAGCACCCACAGCAGAGCGTGGAGCGCCGCGCTCAGTCCGTCGCGCCGGGCGATCTCCCGCAACGTCGACCACCGCCCGATTTGTCGTGTGTGATTCACGAACACCGCGTGGCCACCGGGCTTGAGCACGCGGCACGCCTCTCGAAGCAGCCGGTCCGGCGCCGGATGAACGTAGAGGGAATGGATGCTCACGACTTGATCGAAGGCGCCGTCCCGGAACGTGTTGCCCCGGGTGAGCTCGCCGTGCCGAAAAGCCAGGTTGGCCAGGTGCCGGGCCCGTCGCTTCTCCTTCGCCACCTCGACCAGCGCGGCGTAGGAATCGAGCCCGGTGACGGAGAACCCAGCCTCGGCCAGCGCGCACGTGAAGTTCCCGGGTCCGCACGCCACCTCGAGCACCCGAACGTCACGGCGCTCGACGCGCGCGGGGACCGCGGCTTCGACCAAGTCGCGCACCTCCGTCTGGAGCCGTTGGTAGTGGCTGAAGCGCGGGTAGACGTAGTCGTAGACCACGCCGTAGCCAACCGAGAGCGCCCGATCCAGCCACCAACGGATCCCATCGGCTGCCGCCTTCATGATGGTTCTCGCCGCTCCCGACGTCAGGGTCGCGGGCGCACTGGGCTGCACCCCGCGCTCTCCTAGGCCTTACTCGCGAGGACCTTGTCGACTGCCCCTCGGAGTTCCGACGGCGTGAACGGCTTCAGCAGGATGTAGTCGAATCCGAGGCGCGTCGCCTCGTTGATGATGTCAGGCGTCCCGTGAGCGGTCATGAGCATACACGCCATGCGGGGACGGATCTGGCGCGCCTGCTCGAGTACCTCAAAGCCGTTCATGCCCGGCATCTTGTAGTCGACCACGAGGAGATCGAACGGCTCCTTGCGGCAGAGATCGAGGGCCGTCTCGCCCCGGTTGCTGGCCCTGATCGCGTATCCCAGGGCCTGCAGGACGTTGACGCAGAGGATGACGACCGGGCCCGCGTCGTCAACGACGAGGATCTTCGGCCGGGCCGACTCGGTCAATGGACTTCCACCAGCGGCAGAGCCGGCGGCTCCACCGCCGTGGACTGGAGATCCAGATGCCGGCTGATCTGCTCCAGCCGCGCCGGCGGGATCGTCGAGAACGCGTCGGCGGCGAGCGGATCGAACTGGGTGCCGGCGCCGCGCGCGATTTCCTCCATCGCCGCCGCCACCGGCCGTTTGCTCCGGTATGGGCGGTCGGAGGTCATCGCGTCGAACGCGTCCGCGACCGTCACGACCCGGGCGATGAGCGGAATGTCGTCGCCCTTGAGACCGTCCGGGTAGCCCTTTCCGTCGTACCGCTCGTGGTGGTGACGCACCGCCTTCGCCTCGCACGCGAGGAAGCGCAGCGGCTTGAGAATCTTGTCGCCGACCACCGGATGGGTGCGGATGAGCTCGAACTCCTCCTCGGTCAGCTGCCGCGGCTTGCGGAGGATGTTGTCCATGATCACCAGCTTGCCGAGGTCGTGCAGCATGCCCGCCCGGCTCATCAGGACCACCTCGGCCGACGGGACGCCCATGACCGTCGCGAGCTCGCCCGAGTAGAGGGACACCCGCGCGGAGTGGCCCTTGAGGTACGGATCCTTCGACTCGAGCGCGATGACGAACGAGGAGATCGTGTCGATCAGGTTCTTTTCGAGGTTCTCGCGCAGGAGAATCTTCTGCAGGGCGACCGCCGTGGTCTGGGCATAGCCGAGCAGGAGCGCCTTCTCGTCCGGCAGGAAGGCGCCGTTGTCGGCGCTGCGTCCGATGCAGAGGATGCCCATCGCGTCGCCCACGCCCGGAACCAGCGCGGCAAGGGCCTCGACGCCGTGCTCTCGCTTCGTGAGCATGAACGTCTCGCGGCCGCCGGTCTTGACGACGTCGCCGAACGACGCGTGCAGAAGCGTCAGGATCTGGCCGACCATCGACGGCTCGCCCTTGCGGCTCGCGTTGAACTGCCCCCCCTGGTCGCGGAGGAGCATGAGCGCGCCGTCGCTCCGGAGACTCTGCATCGTGTACTCGAGCACCTTCTCGGCGAAGACATTCGGCTCGAGGCCCTGCAGGGCCGCTTCGCCGATCCGCGAGATCGCCTCGACGCCGCCCTGGCGTCTCGCCAGCTCCTCCGTCAGTCCCGCGGGATAGCTGACGTTGCCGTTGCCATCGGCCCGGTCGCGTCGCAGACGGCGGATGAGCTCTTTCACCTCGGTGACCGAGAAGGGCTTGGGCAGATAGTCGTACGCGCCGTGGCGCAGGCCGAAGACGGCCGAGTTGACGGAGGGCACTCCGGTGATCAGCACGACCGGCGTCCCCGGCTGCTTGCCCTTGACTGCGCGGAGCAGGTCGAGCCCGCTCAGGCCCGGCATCTTGATGTCGGACACCACGAGGTGGAAAGGATCGTCGCTCAGCTGCTCGAGGGCCTGCTCGGCGGTCGAGGCGGTCGTCACCTGGCATCCGTTCGAGGAGAACGCAGAGGCCAGAAACCGCAGGACGGAGGCGTTGTCGTCCACCAGAAGAACGCGCAGACGCTCGTCTTGAGCTCCGCCCGTCGCCTGCGTCTCACCGTCCATCTTGGCCGTCACGGGGGCCTCTACTTGGTCGCGCCGAGCTGGCTGAGGAACTCCAGCCACTGGCGGGACAGACCGTCCTTCGGGAAGCTCAGAGACTCGAGCTCCGGGCGGTCGTCGACCTCGAGGCCAACCTTGCTCGCGGCTGGCTGCGTGGGCTGCTCGGCCGGCGCCGCCACCGCGGCGACCAGGGCCGGAGCCTCGACTGGTGACGTGCCCTTCGACGCCTGCGCGAAGAAGTGCGGTCGGGTCCCGTTCGGCTGCGCGCCGGGCTTCGCCCAGACCGGCGGGGGTTGTACGGAGGTCGGGACGGGCTCTGCAGGCATCATCGGGGCCGGCGGTTCCGGCTCGATGACCACGGCCGGAGACTCGACCGGGACCGCCTCGGCGACCGGGGCGCTGATCGGCGCTGTCGTCGCGGAGGTCGTCCCGACGACGGGCTCCCTGACCGGCGTCTCGATGACGGGCCGCTCGAAGGTGGACCGTCGCTCGATCCCGCTTCCGTTCGTCCCGGCGTCATGGGCCGCCAAGGACGCCGTCGCTTCGATCCCCTGGAGGGCAAGCGCAGGCTGCGTGGGACCCGGCTCGGCGACGTCCGGCTCGAGTGCCCGCGGCACCGCGGCGGCAGGCTCGGCGACGAGCTTCACGCTCTGATACTCGAACGCGGGCGGCGGTGCGACTGCGACGACTGCGGCCGGCTGAGCGACTGGAACAGGTGCGCTCGGGATTGCCACGATCGGCTCCGCGACAGGCTCCGGCTCGACGACGGCGAGCTTCTCCGGCGCGACCCGCACCGGCTCAGGCATCACGGCCTTGGGCGGGTCGACTCGCCTTGGCTCGATCACCACCGCCCTGGGCGGCTCGACCGGCGCTGGCTGCTCCATCGCGATCTTGGCCGGCTCCACATGCCGCTCGATCGCGGGTACGACAGGCGGAGCCACCGACACGGGGGCCTGGGCTCCCGGATCGACGGTCGACTCGACCACCGACTTCCGGAGCCGTTCGACGAGGTCGAAATAGACGACCGAGGCGCCGTTCACTTCGAGATGGCGAAACTCGAGGCAGTCGATCGCGAGGAAGCTGAGCTGCTTGATCCTTCGCAGGAACGGATCCGTCAGTCTCTCGACGATGAAGAGGATCCGCGGCGGCCGGGAGGTCGAGGCCTGCGCCATCGGATAGAGACGGCGAAGGGTGTCGGGGTACTCGAGACACCACGAGTAGGCATCCATCACCCTGAGGAGGAGGCCCTCGTGGGCGCTGAAGTCGAGCGCGATCAGCACCAGCGAACCCCTGGCGTCGAGACCGACGAGGTCGATCGCGGCCTGGCCGAGCAGCAAACGCGAATCTACGATCTTCAGACCTGGCTCGATTCCCTCTACGTTCTCGGCGACCAGTCGCTCCAAGGTGCCGATGTCCTTGACTTCCAGCTTCCTGAACGTCGGTCTCATCATTCTCTCCCCCGGCCGTTTGGGTGCGAACCTCGCACCGAGAATAAGCAAACGGGAGACCAAGGGTGCTTCGGGCCGTAAGCAATCATGAAATAAGTCAATTTGGGTTTCCGGCTTCGAGCTCCAATGGCTGATTAATTGCCAAGATTTCACAAGAGCCGGCGAGAGCCATTCCGGAAAGAATTTGATTTCAGCTATTTGGGGGTATTCCGGAACCCCTGGTCCGGGGTGGCGACGAACTCACCACTGGCGATGGACTGATCGAATCGTCACTCTTCCATCAGCTTCTTGCGGAGCGTCTGGCGAGAAATGCCGAGAATTTTCGCCGCCTTGCTCTTGTTGGACTCCACGCGCTGCATGATCTGCGCGATGTAGGCGCGCTCGACCTCGGCGAGCGTGCGCGGCGCGTCGGTCGGTGACTCCGCGACGACATGCTGGCGAACCTGGGTGGCGAATTGCACCGGCAGATGCTCGGGCTCGATGAGCTCCGCGCTGCCGAGGATGACGAGACGCTCGATCAAATTCCGGAGCTCCCGCACGTTGCCGGGCCACTGGTAGCCCGCCATGAGCCGCTCGGCCTCCGGCGTGAACCCTTTGATGGATTTGTGGAAGCGCGTGTTCGCGTCGACGATGAAGTGCCGGGCGAGCGGCATGATGTCGTCGCGCCGCTCGCGCAGGGGCGGGATGTGGATCGGAATCACGTTGAGCCGATAGAAGAGATCCTCGCGGAACTGCCCGTCCTTCACGCGCATCTCGAGGGCGCGATTGGTCGCGGCGATGATCCTCAGATCCACCTTGATGTCACGCGTCCCACCCACCCGTCTGAGCACGCGCTCTTGCAGAACCCGGAGGAACTTCGCCTGGCTGTTGAGCGACATCTCGCTGACCTCGTCGAGGAACAACGTGCCGCGGTCGGCGAGCTCCATCAGCCCTTTCTTTGCGGCCTTGGCGTCGGTGAACGCCCCCTTCTCGTGGCCGAACAGCTCGCTCTCGAACAGGGTCTCCGTGATCGCCGCGCAGTTGACCTCCATGAAAGGAAAGTCCCGCCGCGAGCTCTCGTAGTGCAGCCCCCGCGCGACCAGCTCCTTGCCGGTGCCGCTCTCGCCGTGGATCAGGAGCGTCGCCGCCTCGCTCCGCGCCAGCTTGCCGATGAGCTCGCGCAGGCGGCGCGTGCCCTCGGACTCTCCGATCAGCTGGTCGACGCGATATTCCTTCTCCTGAAGGCGGTGGAGACGCTGGATCTCCCGGCGGGCCCGGACCTCTTCGAGCGAGCGCGCGACCGCCAGCTTGAGCTTGTCGAGGTGCTCAAAGGGTTTCTCGAGATAGTCGGTGGCGCCCGCCTTCATCGCCTCAACCGCGCTCTGGATCTGGCCGAAGCCGGTGATGATGATGACAGCGGTCTCGGGGTGCCGACCCTTGAGGGCCCGCAGCACGTCGATGCCGTCCATATCCGGAAGGCGGAGGTCGAGGAGGACAAGGTCGGGGCTCACGTCGTCGGCCGTCTGGAGCCCCTCCTTACCGGTACCGACCCCGTGGACTTCGATCTGGTCCCCGGCCAACACCCGCGAACAGAGCGTGCGGATGTTCCGTTCGTCGTCGACGACGAGGATATTGTCCATATTCGTTAAAATAGCTGATCCAGACGCCGCTTCGCCCAATTTCTTACCACCGGGGACGCTCCCATCGGCAGTATTTGTGCCATCTCACGACCCCTACAGAAGGGGACCTTTCGCGAGGTCGTTTTACCGTCGACTCGCCGGCTTCGGCGGACGCGGTCGTGTCAGTGGTGGCAGGTGACGCAGTCGAGCGGCGCGTGGGCGCCCCGAATCGCGTTTTGCTCGCGGTGGCATTCGACGCACCACCCCATCGTCAGGGCGCGCGGAGGCGGGCGAAAGCCGACGAGGCGCAAGAGGTCGTCGGCCAGCCTCGGGCCCGTGTCGGCGCCGACGACCCGCATTCTCTCGATCGGGCCGTGGCAGGTCTGGCAGTCGAGCCCGAAGCGCACGTGGGGCTTGTGGGGGAAGGAGGTGAACTCGGGAACCTTGAAGATTCTCACCCACGGAATCGGCTGACCGCGCCGCGCGTAGGCGTGGATCTTCGCGATCTCGGGGTTGTCCTGGGCGCCGATGATCTTGTGGCAGCCCAGGCACCGCTCGACCGACGGAAGCCCTGCGTACTCGGAGCGTCGCGCGTCGGCGTGGCAGTACTGACACGCGATCTGGAACGACCCGGCGTGGATCACGTGATTGAAGAGAATCGGCTGGCGGGGAGCGCTGGAGACCGTCACGAGCGGCTTCGCCATCTCGGGGCGGAAGGGCGGAGAAGCGACCGCGCGGAGATACTGGATCACCTGGCGTGTTTCGGCGTCGCCGAGATAGCCGGACAACGGCGGCATTCCAGGCGAGAGCCCTTCGGCCGGTCCCCCACGCAGAATGACGTTGAGCAGGAACTCGTCGGGGAGCGCGTTCATGAGACGACCGTCGGTCAGATCGGCGGGCTTGGTGGCGAATCCGGCGGCCGACAGCCCGTCGCCCCGCCCGGCGTCGCCGTGGCAGGTCGCGCAGTATCGGAGGTAGAGCGCCTGGCCGGCCTTGACGTCGCGACGGTCGGCGTTCGCCGGAGCGGGTTGGGCGCCGATGGTCAAGACGATCCAGACGAGACAGCCGGCGGCGGCTACCACGGCGGCGAACTCGAGGAGGATGCCGCGCCCCCCCACGCTATTCCTTGATCAGCTGCTCCCGGCGGCGGAGATAGCCGTGTCGGACGGCGCTGTACAGGTCGACGACGCTTTCCTCGAAGCCCTGGAACAGCTCGAGGTTCAAGGCGCGATCGTTGACCACATCGCCCACTTTCATGCTGATTCCGGTCCAGATGAACGGCAGGACGTAGGAAAGCGGATTCATGACGCTATCGACACCCCGGCCGATCCCGTCGCGGACCGTCATCGGCTCCAGGAAGGGCACGATGAGGTACGGGCCGGGGCTCACGCCCCAGACCCCCAGCGTCTGCCCGAAGTCTTCTCGGCTCTTCTCGAGTCCCCAGTATTTGGCCGCGTCGAAGAGGCCGCCGATGCCGGCCGTGCTGTTGATCAGGAAGCGCGAGAGCTCGCGGCCCGCTCCGCCCCACTTGCCCTGCAGCAGGCTGTTGATCATACGCGGCACGAAGTTGATGTTTTCGAAACCGTTCGCGATCACGACCTGGAAGGGCTCGGGCACGATCAAGCTGTAGACCTTCGCGACCGGCTTCAGGACGTACCGGTCGGCCCGCCGGTTGAACTCGAACATCTTCTCGTTGAATCCCTCCCACGGGTCGTAGTCCTCGTCGTCGCCCGGCGCGCTCGCGGTCTCGACCTTTTCCTGGGGTGCGCGCTGGGTCTGGGCGATCACCGGCGCGTTCGCGCCGCCATCTCCCCCGTCGCCGGCGCCGAGCGACGCGACGGCAGGAGCCTCGGCGGCCGTGTCGATGGACGCGGGATCGGGATTCGCCGGCACACCGCCCGACACCGGGGGCTGGAGCGGGACCGGCAACGCCGAGTCGGCCTTGACCGCGGTCGATAGGCCACCGCACCCGCCGAGCGCCACCATCGCAATCGCAACCGTCAGCGCGGCTACGGCGCCGCGTGGACCGCCGGTCAGGAGCCGATGCAAGACGACGAACCCCTCCCTCTCGAAACCTGTTGCTCGTGGTGGCGCGGGTACGCTGGTGAGTCACGTACTATATAGCCGAATCTCGACGCTCGTTCGACAGAATTTCCGGATCGGCGAGAAGGGAAATTCCGCTGGGACGTATTGTATCGACGGCGCTCCTGGCGTATCTTGGTCGAGCGCGTGGTGATCGAGCGCGACGATGGGTCCTGCTGAGGAGATGGTGTGAGTCGAAGCCGAGCTCGCGAATTCTGGTGTGGTGTCGTATCCGAGAGCGTTCAGATCCGGCTGCGTCGGCCGGGCGGGTTCGGACGGCCCCAGGGCTACTTCGTCCAGTGCAACCAGACCGACTGTCAGTACGTCGACGAGAATAAGCCGCCCTGCCCGCTGACCATCACCATGTTCGCGGACGAGATCAAGGCCGCCGAGGAAGCGCGCGCGCAGCGAAGCGAGTAGGGTTCAGCGCGGCCGCAGCACCACCGTCGTGAGCGTCCCGAGGTATTGCCGCGCGACCCGGAGCACGTCGGCGGGCGCCACCGCTTCCACGGCCCGCCGGTAGCGCTCGGGATAGTCCTGGCCGACCCCCTCGACCTCGTAGAACGCGACGTACCACGCCTGGCGTTCGTTCGTCCGACGGTCCATGGCGTAGCGACCCAGGAGGTAGCCCTTCGCCCGTTGGAGCTCGTCGGCGCCGACCGGGTCCGTGCGGACGCGATCGACCTCCTGGAGGAGCGCCTCCTCCGCCTTCGTCGCGTTCTCGGGTGCGGTGCCCAGGTAGAGGACCAGCGCGCCCGGATCGTGGACGGGATCGTAGTAGGCCGCGGCCGTGTAGGCGAGACCCCGCTTGTCGCGCAGCTCGACAAACAGGCGCCCGGCCATCCCGCCACCGAGGACGGTCGACAGAACCTTGACCGCCGCGTGATCGGGATGGCCCAGCGACGGCGCGATCCCGCCGACCAGGATCTGCGCTTGCTGCGCGGGCTGCTCGATGACGCGGCGGGTCCCCGGGTTCGCCGGCGAGGGTCGCGGCGCCTCGGTGACCGCGCCGCGGCGCGGGAGGTCGCCGAACAGGCGACGGGCTTCCGCGAGCACCTCCGCGGCCGACACCTGGCCGCTGACCGCGAGCGTCATGCGCTCGGGCCGGTAGAAGCGACCGTACCACGCGACGAGCGCAGCGTGATCGACGCGCCCCAGCGATTCCGGCGTGCCGAGCACCGGAAGCGCGTAGGGATGCGCGCCGTAGAGGGCGCCGAAGAGCTCGTCGAACGAGCGCGCCGACGCGTTGTCGTGCCGCTTCTGGATCCGTCCCACGATCCAGTCACGCTCGCCGTCAACCTCGCCCGCAGAGAGCCTCGGCGCCAGCGCGAGCTCGGCGGTGAACCCGAGCAGCTCGCGCCAGAAGCGCGACAGCGCCGAGGCGCGGATCTCGGAGTAGTCCATGTCGCCGGCCGCGCTGAGCTTGCCCCCGAGGGCGGCGATCGCCTCGGCGAGCTGGGCGCCGCTGCGCTTCGTGGTGCCTCTGACCATCACCGCGTGGACGAAGTTCGAGATCCCGGCATTCGCGGGCTCCTCCCACCGTGTGCCCACCGCGACGAGGAGGGACACGGCGACGACCGGTGCCACCGGGTTCTCCCGCACGATGACGGTGAGCCCGTTGTCGAGGCGCTCGCGGGTCGTCTGCGCCGGCGCGCCGGCGGGCACCGCCAGGATTACGACGGCCAGCAGCGCGAGGGCGAGTCGGATCACCGCGACGTACTCTCGGGGACGAACCGGACGCGCGCGTAGTTGTCGTCGCCGAAGTACTTCCGTGCGACGGCCTGGATCTGCGCGGCGGTGATCCCGCGGAGCCGCCCGAGGTACGCGAGCTCGTTGTCGAGGGTCCAGGTCGTCTCCGCCTGCCCGTAGGACTTCGCCAGCCCCTCGGCGGTCTCGATGTCGAAGGCGTAGCTCGACTCCGCGGTGATCACGGCGCGCTGCCGCTCGGCCTCCGTCACGCCCTCCGCGCGCACCTTCCGGATCACCGCGAGGATCGCCGCCTCGGCCCGATCGAGGTTGGCCGGCTCGAGGCGCGCCATCACGGTGACGAGCCCGCCCTGCTCGAAGGCGCCGTAGCCCGCCTCGATGCTCGCGACGAGCCGAAGCTGCTCGCGGACGGTCTGGTTCAGCCGCGAGCTCGGCGAGTCGCCGAGGATGTAGGTCAGCAAGTCCACGGCGTAGATGTCCTCGCTGCCCGTGGGCGCGGTCCGCCACGCCAGGCCGAGATACGCCTGCTTCTCGGCCCGCGCGATCTCGGCTCGCCGCGTCCGGTCGAGCGCGGGCACGGGCGGCGACTCGCGCCGCGCCGGCGGCACCGTCGCGATGCGACCGAAGGTCGCGTCGACGAGCGGCCGGACCCGGGCCGGGTCCACGGCGCCCACGACGACCAGCACCATGTTCTTCGGGACGAAGTGCTTGCGGTAGAACTGGAGGAGCTCGGCGCGCGGAAGCTTCTGGATGAACTCGCGCTGGCCCAGGAGCGGGCGGCCGTACGGGTGCGGCGAGTAGCTGAGCTCGTAGAGACGCCGGAGCAGGAACTTCTCGGGGTCGTCCTCGATGAGGTTCATCTCTTCGAAGACCACCTTCTTCTCGTTCTCGATCTCGTCGGGCGGGAAGCTCGCATTCGCCGCGAGGTCGGCGAGCAGCTCGATGCCCTCGCGCACGTGCTCGACGGGCACGACGAAGTCGTAGTGGGTCGTGTCGTACGAGGTGAACGCGTTGCTCATCCCCCCGAAACCTTCGACCATCCGGTCGATCGAGCCCGGGGGCCGGGTCGGCGTCCCCTTGAACAGCATGTGCTCGATGTAGTGGGCCAGGCCGAGCTCGTCGGCCGCCTCGTCCCGGCCGCCCATCCGCATCCAGAGCTGGAGCGCCACCACGTCGCTCGCGCGGTGCTCCTGCACGATCAGGACGACGCCGTTCGGGAGCACTTCCCGCGCCGGCTTCGCGGTCGCCCCGGGGCGGGCCGGCCCGACGGCGGCGCACCCGGCGAGCAGGAGCAGGACGAGCGCGGCACCGACCGCAGCTGGAGTCGAGCGGCCGGTCAGTAGTTCACCCCGTTGAGGACATAGTCGAACAGATCGAAGTTCCTCAAGTCTTCGGCACCCGCGAGCCGCCGCCCATGGTCCTCGGCGAGCGGTCGGTTGATGACGAAGGGCACCGTCTGCTCCGCCACACCGCCGTGCGAGCGGAGCGGCTCCTCGAGCAGCGAGAGGTCGTGCTCCTCGGGTGATTTCCCGAGGACGGTGTGGACGGCGCCGATGACGATCAGGTCGCCGACGCGGTCGCGCGGCAGCTCGAACCGGGCGCAGCCCGACGCGTTGTCGTAGACCTCGGAGATCCCGGGCGTCGCGGCCAGTCGGGACGCCACCCCCGGCGCCTGGGCCGCGTCGTCCAGGTAGATCGTGGCGAACGAGCCGAGCGCGCCGTGGTGCACGACGTACGGGTCGGTGATCGGCAGGATCACACGCGCGCGGGCGGGCCCGAGGAGGGCGTCGAGCAGGGGGCGGAGATAGACGACGTTCGGCGTGCCGTCGGGATGCGACTTGGCGTTCATGCCGTGGTCGGCCGTGATCCCGAGCACCACGCCGGCACGGTCGAACGCGTCGAAGTACCGGTCCAGCATCGCGTAGAACGCGGTCGCCGCCGGAGTCCCGGGGGCGTGCTTGTGCTGCACGTAGTCGGTCAGCGACAGGTACATGACGTCGGGCCGCTGCCGCTCGAGCAGCTCGAGCCCGGCGGCCAGTACGTACTCGGACAGCTCCGCGCTGTAGACCGAGGGCACCGGCATGGCGACGAGGTCGGTGGCGCGCTCGATGCCGTGCTCGTCCTTCGTCGTCTGGTCGGCCTTCTCGGAGGAGAAGCAGATCCCGTCCATTCCGTGGCCGAGCAGTCGCCGGAGCTTGTCCTTGGCGGTGATCACCGCCAGGCGGGCCCCGGCCCGCGACAGCACCGCCAGGAGTGTCTCGCAGCGCAGGAACTTGGGGTCGTTCATCATCACTTCCTGGCCGCTGGCGGGGTCGTAGAAGTAGTTGCCCGAGATGCCGTGGACGGCCGGCGACGCGCCGGTGACGATCGAGAGATTGTTCGGGTTCGTGAAGCTCGGCACGACGGACCGCGCGACCCGGTATACCCCGTCGCGCCGGAAGCGCGCGAGGGCGGGCGTCACGCGCTCCGCGAGCGCCCGCTCGAAGTATTCGGGCTCGGACCCGTCGATGCAGACGACGACCACCGGGCGGCGGGGGGCGCGGTACTGGCGGCCGTTGATGGCGACGACGGCGGCGGAGCTCATGGATCCCACCGATACTACGGCGCGGCGTCCGCTCACGAAAGGGTGTTGTCGGCCTAGCCCGCATTATTCACGAAGACGGCGGCGCGAGCCGGACGGGTGGCACCAGGGTGTCCCCGGCCCGCCGGGCTCCGTCACCCACTCGCCCGAACGCAGCTCTTCGAGCTGCGGGCGGGACTCGGGGGTCCCACTTCCGCCCGGCGGGCCGGGGACACCCTGGTGCCAC
>DASPZZ010000319.1:0-20935 GCA_035635995.1 Binatia bacterium
ACGGCGTGAGGACCGGCAGCACGAAGAAGAAGATCGCGACCGCCGTGATCGCGCCGGCGATCGGGCGAGTCACGAAGATCGCGAGCGAGCCCTGCGACATGATCAGGCTCTGGCGGAGCGCGTTCTCGGCCAGATCGCCGAGGACCAGCGCCAGGACGAGCGGTGCCAGCGGATAGTCGAGCTTCTTAAACACGTAGCCGACGACGCCGAAGATCAGCATGTACCAGATGTCGATCATGCTGTTGTGCACGGCGTACGAGCCGATCGCGCACACGACGACGATCAGCGGCGTGAGGATCGCGAAAGGAACGCGGAGGATCGCGGCGAAGAAGGGCACGAACGCCAGGACCATCAGGACGCCGATGAAGTTGCCGGTGTACATGCTGGCGATGAGCCCCCAGACGAAATCGGGCTTCTCCGTGAACAGGAGCGGGCCCGGCTGGAGGCCCCAGATGATCAAGCCGCCGAGCATGACCGCCGCCGTCGGCGAGCCCGGGATCCCGAGCGTGATCATCGGCAGCATCGCCGCCACCCCCGCCGCGTGGGCCGCCGTCTCCGGCGCGACGACGCCCTCGAGCTCTCCCTTGCCGAACCGCTCCGGGTGCCTCGAGAACCGCTTGGCGAAGGCGTAGCTCATGAACGAGGCGGGCGTCGCGCCGCCGGGCTTGAACCCCATCCAGAAGCCGATGAAGGCCCCGCGCGCAAAGGTGCGCCAGTAGCGCGGCAAGATCTTCCACGTGTCGAGCACCACGCGCAGGTTCATCCCCGTCGGGGTGCCCTTGAAGCTGAGCCCTTCCTCCACGGACAACAATATTTCGCCGACGCCGAAGAGCCCGATGACCGCCACGATGAAGTCGAACCCCTTCATGAGGTCGACGAAGCCGAACGTCATCCGGAGCTGGCCGGTGACGATGTCGAGACCCACCGCGGCGAGGATGAACCCGAGCACGATGGACACGAGCGACTTCAGCGGATCGCCGCCGCCGAGCCCGATGAAGCTCGAGAAGGTCAGCAGCTGGATCGCGAAGAACTCGGGCGGGCCGAAGCGCAGGGCGATCTCGGCGAGGAGCGGCGCGAAGAAGGTGATCAGCACGATCGAGAAGAGCGCGCCGATGAAGGACGAGGTGAAGGCCGCCGTGAGCGCCTGGCCCCCCTGCCCCTGCCGCGCCAGCGGATACCCGTCGAAGGTCGTCGCGACCGACCACGGCTCGCCCGGGATGTTGAAGAGCACGGAGGTGATCGCGCCGCCGAAGAGCGCGCCCCAGTAGAGCGACGTCAGCAAGATGATCGCGGAGGTGGGCGGCATCGTGAATGTGAGCGGCAGCAGGATCGCGACGCCGTTGGCGCCCCCGAGCCCGGGCAGGACGCCGATGACGGTCCCGAGCGTGATGCCGACCACGGCGACGAAGAGGTTGAACGGCGTCACGGCGATGTGAAAGCCGTGGAAGAGGTTCTCGACCCCCATCGGTCAGTACCCGAGCCAGGCCTCGAGCGGGCCCTTGGGCATCGGCACCAGGAACCACGTCTCGAACACCACGAACGTGAGCAGGGGGATGCCGATCGCGCAGAGGGCCAGGGTGACCCAGTCGTGTCGACCGACCCAGCGCATGTAGAAGCCCAGGTACAGCGCCGAGGCGACGTAGAGCCCCAGGGGCTTGATCAGGATCACCATCAGCGTGGCCGGCCACAGCACCTTGAGCACCGGACCGAGCTGCGCGCGCGTCACGAACGGCTTGTCCGTCGCCCCGCGCAACGCCTGAAGGCAGATCGTCCCGCACGCGACGATCATGATCACCCCGAGCCAGAACGGGAAAAAGCCGCTCCGGGGGCCGTCCGTTCCCCAGCCGATGCCGATCCGCAGGGAGTCGAGGACCACGACCCCGCCCAGCAGGATCAAAATCGACGCGGTGGCGAGGTCGACGGCGCGCATCTTATTTCTTCAGCAAGCCCCCCTTGGTCATCAGCTCCTTGTGGAGCTGCTCGTTCTCCTCCACCCACTTCACGTACTCGGGGCCGGCGGCGAACGCGGGCTTGAGCGCGCCTTCGTCCATGTACTTCTTCCACTCCGGCGTCTCGGTCACCTTCCGGAGCAAGGCGACGTACCAGTCCACCGCCTCTTTCGGCATGCTCGGCGCGCCGAAGATCCCGCGGAGCATCAGGTAGTTCACGTCGACGCCGAGCGCCTCCTTGACCGTCGGGATGTCTTTCCACTCGCCGACCGGGATGCGCGCCGTGTCGAAGACGGCGAGCGGACGGACACGACCGGCCTTCCAGTGGCTCACGCATTCGATCGGGTTGTTCACGGTCGAGTCCACGTGGTTGCCGACGAGGTTCACACAGACCTCGCCGCCGCCCTTGAACGGCACATAGGTGAACTTGAGCCCCAGCGCTTGCTCGAGTTGGATCGTGAGGATCTGATCCTCCTGCGCCGAGCCAGTGCCGCCCATCTTCATCTGCTCGGGCTTGCCCATCTGTTCCTTCACGGCCGCGATGTACTCTTTCGCCGTCTTGAAATCCTTCTTGTCAG
This sequence comes from Binatia bacterium, assembly GCA_035635995.1. Taxonomy (GTDB): domain Bacteria; phylum Methylomirabilota; class Methylomirabilia; order Rokubacteriales; family CSP1-6; genus AR31. The sequence continues at coordinate 2,528 of DASPZZ010000319.1, forward strand.
GACGGGTCGTGCTGACCCAGAGAATGAACTCGTCGAGCGCCATCCGGGCGATCGGCGTCAGATCCCGCCAGCTGAACGGGACGCCGGTGTGGAGCGGCGTCGTGAAGAGGTTCGACAGGGTGATGATTATGGTGTGGGCCTCGCCCTTCTTGCTCTTCACGTCGAGGAAGCCTTCCGCGCCCGCCCCGCCCGACTTGTTGATGACGATGAACGGGCGGGGCGAGAGCTTGTGCTTTTCGGCGATGCCGGAGATCAGGCGCGCCATTTGATCGGCGCCGCCGCCGGTCCCGGCCGGTACCACGAACTCGATTGGCTTGGTCGGCTCCCAGGCGACGGCGGAGGCGGGGACGGCGATCAGCAGCACCAGAACGAGTGCGACAACGGCGTCGAGCTTCATCGCTCGCTCCTTTGCCCGAGGCCAAGGCCTCGGGTCCATGTCGTATTGGAATACGTCTGGAACACGTATAGAACACGGAAGGGCCGGGTCCCGTTTCGCGGGAGCCCGGCCCTACCTGCTACGCGCGGCGAGGAGGAGCCAAGGGCGGGCCGGGCGCTACTTCGCCGACAGCGCCTCTTTCGTCGCGTCCAGACGCCGGAACGGCACCACCGCGGGAATCTCCCACTTGTCCCACATCTCGTCCACCTTCGCCTGGAAGTACGCGAGATCCTCCTCGATGAAGTGCGCGAACCGGCCCTGCTTGAGGAGATACTCGCGCACCGGCTTGCGCGGGCGCCCCTCGACGATCGCCTTGGTCTTGCCGTAGTACTTGACCTGGCCGTCCTCCACCTCGTAGAGGGGGAAGATCCCGGTCTCGATCGCCAGCTCGCCCAGCTCGTGGGAGAGCATCGGGTCGTAGTCCCAGCCCTTCGGGCACGGGTCGAGCGAGTGGATGAACGTCGGCCCGCCGATCGTCAGGGCGCGGCGTACCTTGTTCATCATCTCCACGGCATACGAGGCGCACACGGTCGCCACGTAACGACACTCCGGATGCCCCGCCGCCATCAAGCCGGCCATGTTTTTCTTCCACCGCGTGTGGATGAGCCGCTTCACCTTGCCGGGCGGGCTGAACGTGGTGTTGGCGCCGTACGGCGTCATCCCGGAGAGCTGGATGTCGGTGTTGGCGTACGACTCGTTGTCGTAGAGAAGGATCAGCGAGTTGTATTCCTTGTGGGTCAGCGTGGCCGAGATCGCACCGAGCCCCATGTCGGCCCCGCCGCCGTCGCCGCAGAAGGCGATGACGTTGATCGCCTCCGATTTCATCTTGCCCTTCCGCATGAGCGCCTTCAGACCAGCCGCCGTACCAAGCGCCGCCGATCCGGAGGATCCCAGCTGCGTGTGCATCCACGGCACCACCCAGGGCGTCGTGTAATAGGTCGTGTTGGCCACGTACATGCAGCCGGTCGAGCCGAGCACGATCGTGCGCGGGCCGGACGCCTTGACCATGAGCTTCATGACCAGCGCGGACTCGCACCCCTGGCAGGTCCGGTGCCCGGAGGTGAAGTACTCCTCGATCGTGACCCGCTTGACACCGCGGAAGGGCTCGAGGATCTGCGTCGCGTTGCTGAACGTCGTCGTCGTCTCGGCCATGGTGGCTTCTCCTATTCCCGCACGCCCAGCCAGTGGGTCTTGGGGTCGGACTTCCCTGCGGCCGCGGCCGCGTAGCAGAGATCGGTCGCCTTGTAGACGTCCTCGAGTGTCACCTCGCGGCCGCCCAGCCCGCAGATGAACGACAGGAGCGGCGGCCTCCGCTCGGCATTGTACAGCGCCGCGCGGATCTCGTTGGCGACCACCCCCGAGCCGAACGGCGAGCCGAACGAATAGTCGCGATCGATGATTCCCAGCGCCTTCGCCTTGGACAGCGCGGCGACGAGCTTCTCGGTCGGGAACGGCCGGAACCAGCGCAGCCGCACCAGGCCGACCTTCTTACCCTTGGCGCGCAGCTCGCGGATGGCGACCTTGATGGGCAGCGAGATCGTGCCCATGCCGACCAGGATCACGTCGGCGTCGTCGGTCATGTACTCCTCGAACCACGGATTGTCCGGCCCGCGCCCGAAGACGCGGCGGAAGTCGGCGTACGCCTCCTCGATCACGCCGACGGCGCGCGCCATCGCCTCGTTGTTCTGGCGGCGGATCTCGATGACCCAGTCCTCGTTCGCCTGGGGCGCGACGGTGATCGGGTTGTCCGGGTGCAGCAGCAGATCACCCCGGTCGTAGCGCGGCAGGAACCGGTCCACCTTCGACTTCGGCGGCACCATCGTCAGGGCCTGGGAGTGCGTCAGAAACGCCCCGTCCGCCGAGATGGCGAGCGGCAGGAACACGCGTCGATCCTCGGCGACCCGGTACGCGATCAGCGTGGTGTCGAGCGCCTCCTGCGAGGTGTCGATCCAGCAGAGCAGCCAGCCGAGGTCGCGCACGACGAGCGCGTCGTTGTGCTCCACGCCGAAGGCGCCGGGATCGTCGAGGGCGCGGTTGCCCACGAGGGCCACCATCGGCACCCGCAGCGGGGGCGTGACGACCAGACATTCCATGGCGTACATCCAGCCGACGCCGGACGAGCCGCAGAAGACGCGCGCGCCGACGGTGGAGGCGTGCTTGACGATCTCGAACTGGCTGTGCTCGCCCTCGGCGACGATGTACTCGGCGACGAGCTGGCCGCCCGAGATCTTCTTGGCGATCGCCTGCATGACGGTGTCGTACGGGCGGATCGGATAGGCCGTGACGACGTCGATGTCGGCGAGCGTCAGCGATTCGGCGACGGCTTCGCTCCCGGAGATCAGGAGCTCCTTGTCCTCTTCGGTTGCGGCCGGAGCCGCCGGGGTGACAACCGCCATTGCGCTAGCCCTCCGTTCTGTTCGTTTCCATTCGCTCGCCTCGGACGGCGGGGTCCCAGCCCCGCGACGCCTGCAGCTCGCCCTGCGCTCAGGCCGTCTTGTGCTGCGCGTTCTCGCCCGGGATGCCGGCGGTGATCTCGACACCGCCGCCGTCGAGATTCTTCTCGAGCTCCTGCTCGTACTGGCCGCGGAAGCGGAAGCCGTGCGAGCGCACGGTGGCGTTCTTGTCGCCGATCTTCTCGTTCATCCAGGCCTTGTACCGCTCCTTGTCGTTCCGCCACATTTCCCACTGGCTCGCGTTGTCGTCGAACACCGACTCGTTGACCATCGTGATGCACTTTTCCACCGGGCAGACCGCCTCGCACACGCCGCAGCCGCAGCACGCCTCCATGTTGGCGTCGTAGGTGCCGTCGGGCATGACGTCGAAGCAGGAGTCGGGGCACTGGATCCAGCAGAGCGTGCACTTCACACACGTGTCGAAGTCGATGACGGGACGCATCGTCCGCGTGGTGAACTTTTTGAAGTACGGGTTGCGCTCCGGGACGTACCCCTTGCCCGCCTCCTTCGGCTTGCCGACGGGGATCGCGGGAATCGTCACGCCCTCCCGCATCTCCCACCACTTGGGCATCTCGAACGAATACGGGATCTCGGCGTTGCCCTCGGTCAACGCGACTTCGCGGGACTCGAGCCGCTGGTACGCCTTCTTCGCCGACTCGACCTTGAGGTCCGAGCCCCACTCCATCTCCCGGATGGCCTGGCCGACCGCGTCGAGGGTCAGGAAGGACGGCGCGATCTTCGCGAGGGCGCCCAGGATCCGGACCTCGGTGTGATCCTCTTTGTAGACCCAGAGCCCGGAGAACGAGGCCTTGGCGCGGAGGAGCGCCAGCTTGTAGGGCGCGTCCTTCTTATGGATGTCCTGCAGCAGGCTGTCGAAGCTCTGGAGCGACGTCATGAGCAGCGTACCGTTCGGCACGGTGAGCCGGTTGATCGGCTGCAGCCCGTACCACGCCCACGACTCGACGCCTTTCGAGAGCGTGTCGTCGACGGCGACCGTGACGTCGACGTGCTTGGGCTCGTAGCGCGCCATGTTCTGCTCGAGCTCTTCCTTGGTGTCGGCGACGATCGCGAAGTCCTTCGCGGGAATGCCGTTTCGCTGCGGGCTGTCGCCGTACCGGCCGAACGCGATGCCCCATCGGCCCGACTTGCGCGCCGACAAAACGATCCCGCGTGTGATGCGCGCGGCAAGGTTCTTCTGGAAGATACCGCGATAGACGACCTCGCAGATCAGGGCAGCCATTTGCTCCTCCTCACACTCACGCGACTACGTGGGGACTCATCGTGGTCAGCTGGTCTGACCACGAAGATTACGGCCACCCTCCCATCCTGTCAAGGGGGGCGCCGACTGCGCTCTAAATGCGCCCCAGACCTTCCGGAAAGCCGCGGCGGCTAGCCGACCTTGCCCAAGAATCCGGTGAGGGCGCTGGTGAAGGCCTCGGGCTGCTCCAAGTTGGACAGGTGGGCCGCGGACTTTAGCACCACCAGCTGAGACCCCGTGATCTGCTCGTTCATGACCTTCGACGCCGCGACCGGCGTGCCCTGGTCGTCTTCCCCGACGATGATCAGTGTCGGCACCTTGATGGCGCCGATGCGGTCGGTGAGATTGAGCCCCGAGATCGCCTGGCAGCAGCCGATGTAGCCAGCCGGGCTCGTCGACCTGATCATCCCGCGCACGCTCTCGACGACCGGCCCGCCCTTCTCCTTGAAGGGCGCCGTGAACCACCGGCCGAGCGTCCCTTCCACGAGCGGGTCCATCCCCTTGGTCTCCGCGGTGTGGATGCGCTCGTCCCACAGGGGCTTCGCCTCGGGCGGGACGCGGCTCGACGTGTCACACAGGACGAGGCTCGCGAAGAGCTCGGGCGCTTTGAGGGCGAGGGTCTGGCCGATCATGCCTCCCATGGAGAGCCCGACCCAGTGGGTGCGCTCGATCCCGAGGGCGCGCAGGAGAGCCCGGGCGTCGTCGGCGAGCAGGTCGAGCGAGTACGCAGTCTTGGGGGCGTCGGTCCCGCCGTGGCCCCGCGTGTCATAGGACAGCACGCGCCAGCGTGCGGTCAGCGCCTTGCGCTGTGGCTCCCACATGGCGAGCGTCGTCGCGAGCGAATGGCTCAGCGTGACGACCGGCGCCCCGGCCGGACCGTCGAGGGTGTAGTTCATCGAGATTCCGTTCGCTGTGATCTTCATCCTGTCGTCCTCCGTGCGGTTTCCACCATGACCCTTCGCCTTACTGTTCCCCGCGCGAGTCGATCGTCCACTGGAGCGCCTCGGCGGCGCGCCCGTCGCTCGGGCGGCCGCGCTTGCGCAGCTCGCCGATCACCCGTCGACGCGCTTCGGCAGGGCGATTCTGCCCCAGTTTGAACTTCGCGCGCCAGCGGATGATCTCGAGCTTCACGGCGGCGAGGTGAGCCATCGCCCCGCGATAGAGCGGGTCGCCCGGGTCGAGAGGCCTGAACCCGCCTTCTGGCTGGTACCGCGCGAGGAGCCGTAGCTGTTGGGCCGCCACCGTGGCCGGGTCTTCGTCGACGCGCGCCTCGCACTCGAAGATGACCGTTCGATGATAGGCGGTCGCCGAGCCCGCGTATTCCGGGTGATCCCAGTAGGATGGGATCACGGCCAGGACCTCGTCGACCTCGAGCACGCAGCGCGGCCGAGCCTTCAAGTCCTTGATCTGCTCGTCAGATCTAACGAGGTGCAGATCCACGCTTTTCTCGCCGTAGACGAACGGGTAGAGCCCGACGTGTGGAACCGAATCGTCGCCGACTGTGATCAGGCGCGCCATCTCCTGGGACTGCACGAAGCGGTCGATCTCGGCGCGCGGAACGTCCGAGTAGTGGTCGTGGAAGATCACGCGACGGCCCGCGACTGATCCACCAGGTCGCAGAAATACCGGTGGACCACCGTGCTGTCGGTGAGCTCGGGATGAAACGTCGCGACCAGGACCCGGCCCTGCCGGGCCATGACCGGCTCGCCGTGGTGCTCGGCCAGCACCTGGACGCCCGGACCCACGCGCCGGATCCTGGGCGCCCTGATGAAGACCATCTCGAGTGGAATCGGACCCGCGTCGAGCCTCGCCACCCCGGACGCTTCGAACGACTCGCGCTGGCGGCCGTAGGCGTTGCGCTCGACGGTGACGTCGATGAGCCCGAGCGAGAGCTGCTTGGGGCTCTCGACCTCGCGCGCCAGGATGATGAGGCCCGCGCACGTCCCGAAGATCGGCTTGCCACCGCTGTGGAGCTTCTCGATGGCGGGCACGAAGTCCCACGCCTCCATGAGCTTCAGCAGGGTCGTGGACTCGCCCCCGGGCATGATGAGCCCCTCGACCACGTCGAGCTCGGACGGCTTTCGCACCTCGACCGCCTCGACGCCGCACTTCTCGAGCGCCCTGGCGTGGAGCGCGAAGTCGCCCTGGAGGGCGAGCACCCCGATCCTCATAGACTCGCGGCTCGCCCTACCATCCTCGTGTTTGGAGGAGCTCCTTTTCCGGGATCTTCGAGGTCTCGAGACCGACCATCGCGTCGCCGAGATCCTCGCTCACGCGCGCCAGCACGTCGGGGTCCTTGAAATGGGTCGTCGCCTGGACGATCGCGCGGGCGCGCTTGGCCGGGTCGCTCGACTTGAAGATTCCGGAGCCGACGAAGACGGCTTCCGCTCCGAGCTGCATCATGAGGGCGGCGTCGGCCGGCGTCGCGATCCCGCCCGCGGAGAAGTTCGGCACGGGGAGCTTCCCGGCCTTGGCCACCCACCGCACGAGCTCGTACGGGGCGCCGAGCGTCTTCGCCTCGGTCATCAGCTCCTCGGGCGCCAGCGTGGTGAGGCGCCGGATGCCGGAGACCAGCGCGCGCATATGGCGGACCGCCTCGACGATGTTGCCGGAGCCAGCCTCGCCCTTGGTGCGGATCATCGCCGCTCCCTCGCCGATGCGCCGGAGCGCCTCGCCCAGATCGCGGCAGCCGCAGACGAACGGGATGCGGAACGCGAACTTGTCGATGTGGAAGTGCTCGTCCGCTGGCGTCAGCACCTCGGACTCGTCGATGTAGTCGACGGCGAGGGCCTCGAGGATCTGCGCCTCGACGAAGTGGCCGATCCGCGCCTTGGCCATCACCGGGATCGTCACCGTCTTCTGGATCTCCTTGATCTTTTTCACCGGGGACATCCGGGCGACGCCGCCTTCCTTGCGAATGTCGGCGGGCACGCGCTCGAGCGCCATGACGGACACGGCGCCGGCGTCCTCGGCGATCTTCGCCTGCTCGGCGTTGGTGACGTCCATGATGACCCCGCCCTTGAGCATCTCGGCGAGGCCGATGTGCTTTCGGTCCGCGATCCGAAGTCCGTTCAGGTCCGACATGTGGGTTCTCCTTTTTTATCGCTATACGACCGGAACCGCCGCGCGATCCACTCGTTCCCGGCCACGGAGCCGGCTGCGCGCGGATTTGATGGTCTCGGCGAGCCGCCGGATCCCTTCGTCGATCCGCCCGGCCGCCACCGACGAGAACGAGAGCCGTAGCGTGCGCTGGCCGCCGCCGTCCACGAAGAAGGGCGCGCCGGGCGTGAAGGCGACGCCCCGCTCGACCGCCTGCGGCAGCAACGCTCCCGTGTCCATGCCCGCCGGCAGGGTGACGAGCAGCGAGAAGCCTCCTTGGGGCTCGGTCCAGGTGACCTCGGACGGCATGCGCCGCCGCAGCGCCGCGAGCAGCAGCGACCGACGCCGGGCGTACTCCGTCGCGACGCGCGTGGCGTGACGGTCGAGGAGCTTGCGCTCGCAGAAGCGGTGCACCGCCGCCTGGATGAGGGCGCTCGTGTGCAGATCGGCGAGCTGCTTGGCCGCCTGGAGCCGCTCGAGGATCGGCCGGGGTCCCACGAGCCAGCCCAGCCGCAGCCCCGGGAAGAGGATCTTCGAGAACGTCCCGATGTAGATGACGACGCCACCGCGGTCGGCGGCCTTGAGCGGCAGGGTCGGCCCGTCGCCGTAGTAGAGGCTGCCGTCGAACCCGTCCTCGACGATCGGCACCTGGTGGCGCGCCGCCGCTTCGAGCAGGCGCCGCCCGGTCTCCGGCGCGACGGCCAGGCCCGTCGGATTGTGAGCGCTCGGCTGACAGTAGAAGAGCTTTGGCGTGTGGCGCTCCAGCAGGCGCTCGAAGACCTCGGCCCGCGGCCCGGCGTCGTCCCAGGGCACGCTGAGCAGCTGGGCGCCGAACGACCGGAACACCTGCATGGCTCGCGGGTACGTCGGCTGCTCGATCGCCACGAAGTCGCCCGGATCGATCAGGGTGCGGGCGATCAGATCGAACCCCTGCTGCGAGCCGTTGACGATCAGGATGTCCTCCGGTCGCGCCTCGAGGCCGAACCGCAGGAGGTACGTCGAGAGGTATTGACGGAGCGGAGGGTAGCCACCGGCCGGATAGTATTGCAGGAGCGAGGCGCCCTCCTCGCGGATCACCTGGTTCAGCACGCGGCGAAAGGCGTCGGTCGGGAAGAGCCCGCTGTCCGGCATGCCGCCCGCAAACGACACGACGGTGCCGCTCGACGGGATCGGAGTCGCCGCGGCCCGCGAGCGCTCGTCGTCGGCGCCCAGGATCTGCGCGTTGCGCGAGAAGAGCCCGGACCAGTTGAGCGCCACGGGTGGGGCGGCGGGTGACGCCACCGGCACGACACCCTTCGCGGGCCGCTCGGCGACGAAGGTCCCCTGCCCGACGTGGGCGTGCGCCCAGCCCGTCGCGACCAGCTCTTCGTACGCGAGCGCCACCGTCCCCCGGTTGACGCCGAGCTGTCGCGCGAGCTCGCGCGTGGCCGGGAGCTTCATCCCCGGCGTCAGCAGCCGCTCGTGAATCAGCCGCTCCAGGTGCGCCTGGATCTGGCGCGGCAGCGCCGTGGGCTTGTCGCGGTCGAGCGGGATGTTCACGCTGGTTCCCCTGCCCAGCCATTCTGAATCTTTTTGCCGACCCGTCAAGGGCCAATTGGCCTGATCGGGACAGGCCATTTGGAGCGGCCCGGAGTCCTCGGCAGCACGGGTCGCGCACGAGCGGCTGCGCCGGCCAGCGCGCCCGGGCAATGCCGCTGCTGATCGCGCTCGCGACTGTTACACTCGTGCAGGCTTCGGCACGGCGTGGCCGAGCTAGAAAGGGAGGGCCAGTATGGCGGGCGAAGCGCCCATCAAGCAGGCCGTGAAGTGGATCGACGACCAGCTCGTCGACAACCCCGGCGCCGACCGCGTCAAGCTCGTCGACGACGCGTCGCGCCGCTTCGATCTCTCGCCGCTCGACGCGGACTTCCTGTTCCGTCACCTGGCCGAGCGGGCGAAGAAGAAGTGAGCGACGCGCAGGCGCGCCGCGTCCAGGAGCAGTTCGGCGGGAGCGCGGCGGCGTACGTCACGAGTCCCCTGCACGCGGCCGGCGAAGACCTCGACCGGCTGCTGGCCTGGGGCGCCGCCCGGCGCGCCGATCGCGTGCTCGACGTGGCGACCGGCGGGGGCCACACGGCGCTGGCGTTCGCCGGCGTCGCGCGGCGGGTGGTCGCCTACGACCTCACCGAGCCGATGCTCCAGGCCGCGCGCGGGCATTTGCGGGCTCGGGGCGCCGCGAACGTCGGGTTCGTCGCGGGGGAGGCGGGCGCCCTGCCCTTCGGCGACGGATCGTTCGACGTCGTCACCTGCCGCACCGCCGCGCATCACTTCGCCGATGTCGGCGCCGCCGTCCGCCAGATCCACCGGGTCCTGCGCCCAGGCGGCTCGCTCCTCCTTCAGGATATTCTCGGCCACGACGACTCCGAGGCGAGCGCGTTCATCCTCGAGGTCGAGAGGCGGCGCGATCCCTCGCACGTACGGAGCTACCGGACGGCCGAGTGGAAGGCGTTCCTGCGCGCGACGGGTCTGACGGTGATGGAGGATCTCGTCATCTGGAAGGCCCGCGAGTGGGACGAGTGGACCGGCCGGATGCGGATGTCCGCCGAGGCGCGACGCGAGCTCGAGGCGTTCGTGCGTCAGGCGCCCGAGCGGTGCCGCGCCGCCTTCGACTTCCGGCTCACGCCGGACGCCGTCGTCTCCTTCACGGATCGCCAGCTCCTGCTTCGCGCCGACCGGGACTGATCGCCGCGGCGGCGGGCCGGCGCCGCACCCACCTCAGCGCGCGCGCGGATGCAGGCGGACGAGCGTCGCGCCGGCGCCTCCGCGCTCGGGCGGTGCGTCGGCGTACGCGGCGACGAGGGGATGGCGGGCGAGGACCGCCTGCACGATTTTCCGCTGGACGCCGATCCCTCGGCCGTGGATCAGCCGCACCTCGACGAATCCCATCGCCTGGGCGGCCTCCAGGTAGTCGGCGACGACCGAAGCGACATCGCGCGGCGCGAAGGCGTGGAGATCCAGCGCATCCTCGATCGGGATGCGAGCGGGTTCGTCGTCTACAGCCGCGGCCCTCCGAGCACGTGCTCCTTCCAGTGGTCGAAGCTCAGGAGATCCTCCCCCGAGAGCTTGCACTGTCAGAAGGTGGCCGCGCGCTCGAAGAACGGGACGTCCACGACGCCCACCTTCTCGGCGCGCGCGGTCTCGGCGACCTTCTGGGCCACCATCTGCCGCACGAACGGAATCGGGATACGGCCGAGCCGGTGAATGACCTCGTCCGTGCAGCGAATGCGTGTTCCGGGCAGCACGGGCCCCTCGGCGATGATCGCGTCGGCCTCGCGCTCGGGATGCTCGCAGGTCTCCGGCACGAGCTGCTGCAGACGCAGCGACACGTATTCCGTCACCCAGGCCTGGATCCCGCGCTGCGCCTCTTGCAGGCTCGGCGCGGCGCGATCGAGCTTGTCGTTGACGGTGGCCAGGAGCTGCTCCAGGCGGCCGAGCCGCGACTCGAGCGCCGCGAGCCGCCCATCCACATTCGCTTCGCTCATCGGGTCCTCCGAGACGCCGGCGCCGCTCACGCGGCCGCCGGGCGGCGTGTGTGCCACTCGGTGATTCGCTGATAGGCGTCGACGACGCGCAGCACGGTCGCCTCGTCGAACGGCCGTCCCACGACCTGCAGGCCGATGGGCAAGCCGTCCCCGGTGAAGCCACAAGGTGCGGCGCACGCCGGGTGCCCGGAGAAGTTGAACGGCCGTGTGAGACGGATCAGCGCCGTGCGCACGTCCGATCTACCGTCGCCGAGCGTCGTCTCACGCTCGCCGAGGACGGTTGCCGGCATCGGCGTCGCCGGCGCCAGGAGCACGTCACGCCGGGCGAGGGCCTCGTCGACTTCCCGGGTCACCAGCGCGCGTACCTGCTGTGCCCGGACGTAGTGGGCGCCGCTGACGAACGCGCCCATCCGGAGCCGCTCCCGGACATCCGGCTGGTAGTCCTGCGCCCGGGACCGCATCCAGGCCGCGTGATAGGCGAGCGCCTCGGATGCCACGATCGCGGCGGATGCGGCGGCCACGTGGACCACCTGAGCCAGGTTCACCTCGTCGACGACCGCGCCCGCGTCCTCGAGCCGCTTCGCCGCCGCTTCCACGGCCGCGCGCACGTCGGGAGCCGCGACGTCCGTGAAGTGAGCGCGCAGGAGCCCCACCCGGAGACCTTTCACGTCACCGGTGAGCGCCGCGCCGTAGTCGGGCACCGGCAGAACGCTCGTCGTCGGATCGCCGGGATCGTAACCGGCGATCGCGCTCAGCATCAGCGCGCAGTCCCGGGCGGTCCGCGTCATCGGGCCCACATGGTCCATCGACCACGCGAGCGGCAGCACGCCCGCGCGGCTGGCGCGGCCGTAGGTCGGCTTGAGCCCGGTGATACCGCAGAGCGACGCCGGGATCCGGATCGACCCCCCGGTGTCCGAGCCGAGCGATCCGGGCACCAGGCCGGCCGCGACGGCCGCGCCCGAGCCGGAGGACGATCCGCCGGCGATGCGGTGGGCGTGGGCACTCCACGGATTCCGCGCGTCGCCGTAGTGCGCGTTGAGCCCCTCGGGCCCGTACGCGAACTCGTGCATGTTGAGCTTGCCGAGCACGATCGCGCCGGCGGCGGCCAGGCGCGCCACGACCGTCGCGTCCTGGCCCGGCACCGAGTCGCCCAGGATCTTCGAGCCGCCGGTCGTCCGGATACCTTTGGTCGAGTAGAGGTCCTTCGGCGCCCACGGAACTCCGTGGAGCGGTCCGGCGACCTTGCCGGCCATCAGGTCGGCCTCGGCGGCGCGCGCCGACTCGAGCGCATCGTCGGCGCACACCGTGATGAAGGCGCGAAGCTTCGGGTCGAGGGTGGCGATGCGGTCGAGGTGGGCGCGCACGACCTCGACCGGCGAGACCTGCTTGGTCGCGATCATTCGGCCGAGGTCGGCCATGGAAGCCCAGTGAAGATCGCTCATCATCGCATCTTATGCTCGCCCCACGCCCGGCATCAGAGCACCCGGTACTGGGTCGTCGGCTCGATCTGGCCGAGCGGCAGACTCTCCAGACGCTCCAGCGCCTCGAGGAGGCGCTCGAGGGCGGGACGGATCGGCTCGAGCTCGGCGTCGGTCCAGACGAACCCGCTGAGGACGGCCATGCGCTTGAGCGTCTCCACGCCTATTTCCATCGGCGCGAGCATACCACTAGAATGACAGGCCATGGCCGTCGCGCTGACGATCCTCACCGGTCCGGACGATGCCGGATCGCGCCGGACGCTTTCCGTCGCGCCCGGGACGACGATTCTCAAGGCGGCGCAGGCGGGCGGCGTCGACATCACCGCGACCTGCGGCGGACGTGGCCGGTGCACGTCGTGCCGGGTCAAGTTCCTGGCCGGCCCGCCGCCGCCGACGATCATGGACGAGGTCCAGCTCGGCGACGACCTCGTCCGCGAGGGCTATCGTCTGGCCTGCCAGTGTGTTCTCCACGAGCCCGTCACCGTCCAGGTCGCGCCGCCGCTCGAGGAGCGCTCGTTCCAGATCCTCGGCGCCGGGCCCGGCGTGCGGCAGCTCGGTCGCGTCACGCTCGACTCGGGAATCGCCAAGCAGGTCGTCAAGGTCACGCTACCGCGCGAGGAGCATCATCAGACCTCCGACCTCGAGCAGCTCCTCGAGGCCGTCGGCCTCACCACCGCCGACATCGGCCCCGCGGTGCTCCAGGGGCTGCCGCAGGCGCTCCGCGACGACCCGGCCGGCGTGACCGTGACGACGTTTGTGTCGGGCGGCGTGTCGGACGGCCGGCAGCGGATTCTCGCGGTAGAGCGCGGCGACACCGCCGGAATGAAGTTTGGCCTCGCGATCGACGTCGGGACGACCAGCGTGGTGACCACGCTCATTGAGCTCGAGTCGGGCGAGCAGCTCGGGTCGGTCTCGAGCCTCAACCCCCAGGCGGTGTTCGGTGGCGACCTCATGTCGCGCATCGCCTTCGCGCAGTTCAATCCCGGCAATCTCCGGAAGCTCCACACCCGGATCATCGGCCTCCTGAACCAGCACGTCGAGCAGATCTGCCGTGACTCCGGGGTGCTCGCGAAGTGGATCTACAAGGTCGTCGTCGTCGGCAACACCTGCATGCATCACATCTTGCTCGGCATCGACCCCTCGCACGTCGGCCTCGCCCCCTACGCGCCCGTCATGCGGCACGCGGTGACCCTGTCCGCCCGCGAGCTCTTCCTGAAGGTCGCGCCCGAGGCGCGCGTGTGCCTCCTACCCCTGGTGGCGGGGTTCGTCGGCGCCGACGCCGTCGGGGTCGCGCTCGCCACGCGCATCTACGAGAGCGCGGAGATCCGCATCGCGGTCGACATCGGCACCAACGGCGAGGTCCTGCTGGGCTCGCGCGACCGACTCTGGGCCTGCTCGGCGCCCGCCGGCCCGGCCCTCGAGGGCGCCCAGATCCGCCACGGCATGCGCGGCGCGCTCGGCGCCATCGACCGCGTCACCGTCGACGACGACATCCACGTCCACACGATCGGCGAGACGGCCGCGCTCGGCATCTGCGGCTCCGGGATCATCGACCTGCTGGCCGGTCTCCTCGAGGCCGGGGTCATCGACTGGACGGGCCTCATCCAGGTGGAGGCGCGCGACGCGCTCCCGCCGAAGCTCTCCGAGCGCGTCGTCGTCAAGGGCGAGGAGCGCCAGGTCCTCGTGCTCCGGCCGGGCGAGGCCGGCGCGCGTCAGGAGATCGTGCTGACCCAGGACGATGTTCGGCAGGTCCAGCTGGCGAAGGGGGCGATCGCCTCGGGCGTGATGATGCTCCAGCATGTCGCCGGCGTTCCCGGAGAGACGGTCGTCGAGCTGATGCTGGCGGGCGGCTTCGGCAACTACGTGTCGATCGAGAGCGCGCTACGGATCGGCTTGATTCCGCCGCTGCCCCGCGGGCGGATCCGCTACGTCGGCAACGCCGCCTCGCTCGGCGCGCAGCTCTGCCTCGTGTCCGAGACCGAGCGCGCCCGCGCCGAGGCGGTGGCGGCGCGGATCGAGCACGTCTCGCTCGCGGCCCACCCGGATTTCGAGGGGATCTTCGTCGACTGCATGAATTTTCCGCGACCGTCATGACTCGCCGCGAAAGCGCACGCGCGACGCTCGCGGCGAAGATCGCCGGGACGGAGGTCGGCGCCCTGAGCACCTCGCTCGACGCGCGCTGGCTGATGGCGTACGCCGCGGCGCTCGGCCTGGACGACACCCGGTACTACGACACCCTCGCCGCCGAAGGCCCGGTCGCCCACCCGCTCTTCTCCGTGTGCTACGAGTGGCCGGCCGTCGTCGCCCTGCGGGCCAAGACCGTGCGAGAGGCGTGGGTGCTGCTCGGCGTTCACGCGACCCACCACGTGATCATCCACCGGCTGCCCACCGCCGACGACCGACTCCTCACGCGCGCGCAGATCGTCGAGGTACGGCCCAGCCGCGCCGGCACGCTCGTCGTGGCGCGCTTTTCGACGGTGGACCGGAACGGCCGGCCGGTGACGACGACCGACTACGGGTCCGTCTACCGCGGCGTCGCGACCGACGCCGGGATGCGCGCGGCGGTCGAGCCCCTGGCCCGACCAGCGCCGCCGCCTTCCGCCGAGCCGCGCTGGAGCGCGCCGGTCCCGGTCGCGGCCCAGGCCGCGCACGTGTACTCGGAGTGCGCGCGCATCTGGAACCCGATCCACACCGACGTCGCCGTCGCCCGCACGGCCGGACTGTCGGCTCCGATCCTCCACGGTTCGGCCACGCTGGCACTCGCCGTGTCGCAGGTGATCCAGCAGGACCTCGCCGGCGACCCGGCGCGCGTCAAGGAGATCGCCGCTCGCTTCACCGGGCGGGTGTTCATGCCGTCGACGTTCACGGTGCGCGGCCGCGGGCGCGCGGGCGACCTGCTCGCGTTCGACGCGGTCGACGAGCGAGGTGAGCCGGTGCTGAGCGATGGGGTGCTACGAGCATGAAGCAGATGAGTCGGCGCGAACGCGTTCTCGCGGCGGTCAACCGCCAGCCCGTCGACCGCGTCCCCTACGCGGTCTGGCGCCATTTCCCGAGCGTCGACCATTCGTCCGCGGGCCTGGCGCAGGCGACGCTCCGGTTCCACGAGCGGTACGGCTCGGACTTCCTCAAGATCACGCCACGCGGGGGCTACGCCGTCGAGGCCTGGGGGTGCGTGGAGGGCGACGCCGTCCGTGAGGATGGTCACCGACCGTGCGCCAGCTGTGCGGTGCGCTCGGGAGAGGATTGGAAGAAGATCCGTGTCCTCGATCCCGCCGCCGCGCCCGGCTACGCCGACGAGATCGAGACGATCATTCGCCTCGGCTTCGATCGTCGGATCGGGGACGCGCCGGTCGTGCCGACGCTGTTCTCGCCGTTGTCGCTCGCGAAGAAGCTCTCGGGCGACCGGCTCCAGCACGATCTGCGCGACCATCCCGCGGCGGTCACGGGCGCGCTCGAGGCGATCACCGAGACGCTCATCAAGTTCGCCCTGCTGGCACTCGCCGAGGGCGTGTCCGGCATCTTCTACTCGATCCAGGCGGCCAGCCGATCGGCCAACTCCGACGAGGACTACGCCCGCTTCGGCGAGCCCTACGACCGGGAGTTCCTCGAGGCGATCCGCTCGAAGTCGGCGCTGACGATCATCCACTGCCACGGCGACCGGCTGATGTTCGACCGGCTGGCGCAGCTACCCGGCCACGCCTGGAGCTGGGACGATCGTGCGACGCCGCCGTCGCTGCGTGACGCCCGGGCCGTGGTGCCGGGTGCCGTGATCGGCGGGCTCCATCAGTGGAAGACGCTCCGCGACGGCACGGCGGAGCAGGCGGTCGGCGAAGCCCGGGACGCGGTCGCTCAGACCCAAGGCACGGGGCTCATCGTCGGTCCGGGCTGCGTTCTACCGATGAACACGCCGGACGCGACGGTCGCCGCCGTCGTGCTAGCGCTCGGCGGGCCGCTCAAGAAGATCCCGGGGGTCACCGCGTAGCGCGCTCACTTCCCCACGTTGAACCGAAAGTGGCAGATCTCTCCGTCCCGCACGATGTAGTCCTTGCCCTCGAGCCGCTGCTGGCCGCGGGCTCGGAGATCGGCGAACGACCCCTCGACCGCCACGAGATCGTCGTAGCCGTTCACCTCGGCGCGGATGAAGCCCCGCTCGATGTCCGAGTGCACGGTGCCCGCCGCGTCCTGGGCCCGGGTGCCTTCCGGGATCGGCCAGGCGCGGACCTCGTCCTCCCCCACCGTGAAGAAGGACACGAGCCCGAGCAAGGCATAACAGTCATTTAGCACGCGGTGGATCGCAGGCTCCTTCAAGCCGAGATCGGCCAGGAACGCCCGTTGCTCGTCTCCGGCGAGCTCGGCCACCTCGGCCTCGATCACCGCCGAGACCCAGCCGATCCGCGTTCTTGCGCGCTGGGCCGCGAGCTCCGCCCCGAGCCGCTCGACGGCCCGAGGTCCGTCGCCGATCGCCTTCTCGTCGAGATTCAGGCAATGCAGGATGGGTTTCTGCGAGAGAAACGTGAATCCCCGGATCGCCCGGGTCTCGTCGGGCGTGAGCCCCACCGCTCGGAGCGGCGTCTCGCTCTCGAGGTCCTTCTTCAGGCGGGCCAGGATGGCCTGCTCGCGAACGTCCGCCTCTTTGCGCTGCTTCTTGATCGTGGCCTCGAGGCGCTCGAGGCGCCGGTCGACGACCTCGAGGTCCGCCAGGATCAGCTCCGTGTCGAGATCCTCGATGTCCCGCTTCGGCGCGGGCGCGCCCAGGGTCTCGTCGGTGAAGGCCCGGACCACGTGGAGCAGCGCGTCGGCGTTCCTGAATTCTTTGGTGTCGAGCCCAGCCCGCTCGCCCCTCTCGATGCCCGCCAGGTCGACGACCTCGAAGGTGGCGTAAGTCGTCTTCCGCGGCTTGAAGATGGCGGCGAGTCGGTCCACGCGCGGGTCGGGCACGCGCGCGACCCCGGTGTGGAGCTCGGCGCGTCCGGCGTCGTAGCGCGCCGTCGCGACCTTGGAGCCGGTGAGCAGATTGAAGAGAGTGGTCTTTCCCGACTTGGGGAGCCCGATCAGGCCGATCTTCATGAGCCGATTATGCCAGGTGTCGTATTCTCGAGAGCGTTCTGAGCCATCCCGCGAAAGACATGGATCTCAAGGGCGCGGCCATGGCCGTGCTCATCTCGATCCTCTGGGGCGCCAACACCGTCGTCATCAAGATGGGCCTCGAGGACGCACCGCCGCTCCGGCTGGCGTGCATGCGCTTCGTGGTCGGGGGCGTCGTGATCTGCCTCTGGGCCTGGGCCACGGGCCGCTTCGCCGGCTTCCGGATCGAGGCCGCCGAGTGGCGCCCGCTCGTGCTCCTGGGCCTCCTGTTCAGCGTCCAGATGGCCGCGACGAACGTCGGGACCTGGCTCACGAGCGCGGCGCACGCGTCGATCCTGCTCAACCTGTACGCCGTCCACACGGTCGTCCTCGCCCACTTCGTGATCCCGGGCGATCGGCTCTCCGTCAGGAAGGTCTCGGGCAGCCTCGTCGCCTACTCCGGCATCGTCCTCCTCTTCGCCGGCCAGGTGGCTCACGGCTCGCCGACGCTCGTCGGTGACGTGGTCGTGACGGTGGCCGGGTTCCTCCTCGCCGAGCGCACCGTGTACCTGGCGCGAGCGGTGCAGCGCCTTGACCCCGTGAAGCTGCTCCTCGCGCAGGCGGTGGTGGGGACCGCGCTCTTCGTCGTCGTCTCGTTCCTCGTCGAGCCGACGCCGACCCGCTGGACCATGCGGCTCGGCGGCTCGATCGCCTACCAGGGGGTGCTGATCTCCGGGTTCAATTTCGTGGTGAACCTGGCGCTCCTGCGCAAGTACCGCCCGAGCGTGCTCTCGGCGTTCTTTCTCACGCAGCCGATCTTCGGCGTCGTCGCGGCGGCGCTGGTCGCCGGAGACCCGCTCACGCCGGACCTCCTGCTCGCGTGCGCGGCCGTCGCGGTGGGGATCGGGCTCACGAGCCGGTGAGGGACCTTGGGTATGCCGCGCCTCGGCCGGCGGGGCCCCCGCCCCGCGACAGCCTGCGGCGCACGCCGCGGGTATAATCGCGCCATGGCGACAGCACCGTCGAAGACGCTGGAGATCGTGCCGAACCCGCATCCGGACCGCGACTACGAGGTCACGATGACGGTGCCCGAATTCAC
>DASPZZ010000320.1:0-2286 GCA_035635995.1 Binatia bacterium
TTCGTCGATGCGCTGGTCGACGAGGGGATCATCCCGGGGATCAAGGTGGACCGCGGGACGAAGCCGTTGGAGGGCTCGCCGGGCGAACAGGTGACCGAGGGACTCGACGGACTTCGTGAGCGCCTCGCTGACTACAAGAAGCTCGGCGCGCGCTTCGCCAAGTGGCGGGCGGTGATCGTGATCGGCGACGACGGCCGTACGCCCACGGGGTTGGCCCTCGAGGCCAACGCGGCGGCACTCGCGCGCTACGCGGCGTTGTGCCAGGAGTCCGATATCGTTCCGATCGTGGAGCCCGAGGTGCTGATCGATGGCGGGCACTCGATCGAGCGGTGCTTCGAGGTGACCGAGGCGACGCTGCACACGGTCTTTCGCGCGCTGTGGGAGCACAAGGTCCTGCTGGAGGGAATGCTCCTTAAGCCGAGCATGGTGTTGCCGGGCGCGACGTCGGCTCGCAAGGTGCCGGTGGAGGCCGTGGCGCAGGCGACGGTGCGATGCCTGCGCCGTACGGTCCCCGCCGCGGTGCCCGGAATCGTGTTCCTCTCGGGTGGGCAATCGGACGAGGTCGCGACCGCCCACCTCCACGCGATGAATCGTCTTCCAGAGCCCGCGCCCTGGCCTCTCAGCTTTTCGTTCGCGCGGGCGCTGCAGGCCGCACCTCTGGCCGCGTGGCGCGGCGACCCGACGCGGGTCGACGACGGACAGCGCGCGTTCCGCCACCGGGCGCGCTGCAACAGCGCGGCACGCGCCGGCGCCTACACCCCGGAGCTCGAGCGGAGCGTCCGGTGAGCGCCGGGGCGCTCGCGATCCTCGTCGGGGGCGGCCCAGCGCCCGGTATCAATGCCGTGATCGCCGCGGCCACGATCGAGGCGCGTAATCGCGGGATCGTAGTCCTCGGGTGCCACGACGGCTACGAATGGCTCATGAAGAAGGATACGAGCCACGTCGAGGAGCTCGAGATCGCCTCCCTTTCCCGGATTCACTTCGAAGGCGGCTCAGTGCTCCGGACCTCGCGCGCGAACCCGGCGCGCTCGGCCCAGACGCTCCAGAATGTCGCTGAGTCCTTGCAACAACTCGGGGCCTCGTACCTGCTGACGATCGGCGGCGACGACACCGCATCGGGCGCGGCGGCGGTGGCGCGGGTGCTGGGCGGCAAGCTCAAGGTCGCCCACGCCCCGAAGACGATCGACAACGACCTGCCGCTGCCGCCCGGGGTCCCGACGTTCGGCTTCACGACGGCGGTCGACGTGGGCAAGGACCTCGTGCGCAATCTTATGAAGGACGCGGCGACGACCGACAAGTGGTTCTTCGTCACGATCATGGGTCGTCACGCCGGCCATCTCGCCCTCGGCATCGGCAGTGCCGCGGGCGCGACGCTGACCATCATCGGTGAGGAGTTCCCCGCGGGCCCGGTCAGCCTCGACCAGATCGCCGATATCCTCGAAGGGGCGATCATCAAGCGGCGTGTCCTCGGGAGAGAGCACGGTGTGGCCCTGCTCGCCGAGGGGCTCATCGAGCGGCTGGATCCCGACACGCTGGGCCAGGTCGAGCGCGATCCTTACGGCAATGTCCGGCTGGCCGAGCTGGAGCTGTCGCGCCTGCTCAAGGAACGGGTGGCGGCGAGTCTGCGGGCGCGCGGGGTCGCGATCAGCATCGTCGCGAAGGACATCGGCTACGAGCTTCGGTGCGCCCCACCCGGAGGATTCGACATCCACTACTGTCGAGGTCTCGGTTACTGGGCGACGCGGTTTTTGATCGGGGGCGGCAGCGACGCGATGGTGACGATGCAGGGCGATACCTTCGTGCCGGTCCCGTTCGGCGATCTGATCGACGCGAAGACCGGGCGATTCCGCGTGCGTCACGTCGACGTGGAGTCGGAGTCATACCAGATGCTCGCCGCCTACATGATTCGCCTCACCCGCGCGGACCTCGAGGATCCCGAGCAGGTCCGCGCCCTGGCCCACGCCGGTGCACTCGACGACGCGACCCTGGTCAAGCGGTTCGGCGATCTGGCGACGCCGGGCCGCCGGAGCTTCTAGCGGTCGCGCCGCGCCTTGACTTCCCCGGCCAACAGCGATAATCGTCGGCCCGGTCCCCATTGCGGGCTCCCGGGCCCGCGCTCAGTGACGAGGAGGGACGGGGGAGTCTCCGGGGCTCATCGAAGAGGGAGGCGCGCGATGCCGCACTATCTCAGCGACGCAGAGCTCAAGCGCACCGCACCAGCCGAAGTCGCGGCGTTTCGGGGGCCGATTCCGACGCAGATCGTCTCGAACGGCGAATACAACCCGA
>DASPZZ010000321.1:0-26426 GCA_035635995.1 Binatia bacterium
ATGTACGACCTCACGGACGCGATCGACGTCCACGCCCACGCGCGCGGCCACGACGAAGAGGAGCCGATGCACGCCGCGCAGGAGGCGAGCCGCGCCGGCATGAAGGCGGTCCTCTTCAAGAGCATCTCGCCCGGCCGTCCGTGGGAAGTCGCGCGCCAGCTCCAGGAGGACGTCGACCGCTGGGCGGAGCGGGAAGGCCTGCGCCCCGTGAAGTGCCTGTCGGCCTGGATCGTCGGGATTCCCCTGAAGCCCATCGACTTCCCCGAGATCAAGGCGGCCGTCGAAGGCGGGATCCTCGGGATGTGGATGCCGCCGGTGACCTCGGCCTGGAGCATCTACCGCCTCGGCGGGCGCGGCGTCTGGTTCGACAAGGCGCGCCGGTACGACGACCCGGTGCCGCCCGTCGCCTGGGAGCAGGCGCTCAAGACCGGCATCTACGTGCTCGACGATCACGGCCGGCTGCTCCCGGCGATCCGGGACACCGTGCGGCTCTGCGCCGATCACGGGGTCGCGCTGTCGTTCGGCCACCTCTCGCCCCAGGAGATGGACGCGCTCGCGGAAGAGATCGGCGCCATCGGCTATCGCCGGGCGTTCATCGATCATCCCTTCAGCGAGGTGTTCGAGTTCGACGTGCCGACGATGAAGCGCTGGGCCGAGGCCGGCGTGCGGTTCGCGCTCACCTGGGACGAGCTCTCGCCGCTGCTCGGCGTCGACACGCAGGACATGGTCGCGGCGATTCGCGCGATCGGGCCGGAGCACTTCATGCTGTCCAGCGACGCGGGCATCCCGCTGCTGCCGCAGACGGTCGAGGCCTACCGCTTGCTGGCGGCGATGCTCCGGGCCTACGGAATGACCGAGGTCGAGATGCGACAGCTCATGACGGGCAGCGCCAAGGAGCTCCTCACCCTGACGTCCTGAGCCCTCACCGCGTCCGCGCGGCCTGAAACGCCAGGAGCTGCTCGAGACTCCGCCGGGCCTCGCCGAAGTCGGGTCTGATCTGGAGCGCCCGACGGTAGTGAACGATCGCCTCGTCCCAGCGCTCCTGCTGCGCGAGCGCGCCCGCCCAGTTGTTGTGGGCTTCGGCGTGATCGGGCTTGATCCGTACCGCCTCCCGGTAGTGGCCGATCGCTTCGCTCCATCGCCCCTGGCGGGCGAGGACGGCACCCCAGTTGTTGTGCGCGGCGGCCAACTCGGGCTTGAACGAGAGGGCCAGCTCGTAGTGGGCGATCGCCTCGTCCCACTTGCCCTGCCGGGCCAGCGCGATGCCCCAGTTGTAGTGGGCCTCCGCGTGGTTCCGCTTGATCCGCGTCGCTTCCTGGTACTGGGCGATCGCCTCGCCCCACTGGCCCTGCCGGGCCAGGTCGACCCCGAGATTGTAGTGGGCGTCCCGATCCGATTTGATGCGCAGCGCCTCGCGGTAGTGATCGATCGCCGCGCTCCAGTCACCGTGACGATCGAAGTAGACCCCGAGATTGTAGTGGCCGGCAAAGGAAGGGGCGACGGCCAGCGCGTGGGTCCACAGCCGCCGGGAGTCGTGCCACGTCTGCGTCTGGATCGACGTGAGGACGCCGAGGACCGCCGCCAGCACGGCCGGCCCGAACAGCCAGAGCTCCGCCACGCGGGAGGCCGACCTGCGCGCCGCCCGCCATCCCATCGAGAGCGCGGCGCCGGCCAGCACCGCCCACGGAAGGGCCGGAAGATAGGTGTACCGGTCGGCCGCGATCTGCGGGCCGTTCTGAACGATGCCCGAGACGGGCCCGAGCATGATCGCCGATGCGAACCAGGCGGCCGCGATCGCGGGCCAGCGGTTGCGGGTGAGAATCGCGAAGCTCGTCAGCGCCAGAAGCACGGCGGCGCAGAGCAGGAAGGGCCAGCTCAGCGCCGCGATCGGAGTCCTGAGCTCGTACAACGGAGCCAGCCGGACGGGCGCGACCGTCTTCCAGAGATAGAAGACCACCTGGTAGGCGCTCACCGCCAGGCGCTCCAGCATGCCGAGCTCGGCCCGCGAGACCATGTTGTCGCGGTTGGCGAAGACGGCCAGCGCGCTGCCCGCGATACTGACCAGCACGAACGGCACCTTCTCGAGCCAGACGGCAATCGCGGGCCGCCCGAGCCAGGATCTCGGCCCCTCTCCGAACCGTCGCAGCGGGTAGACGTCGAGGATGACGAGGATCGCCGGGAGCGTCACCGCCATCGACTTCGACAGGACCGCGACGCAGAAAGAGCCGACCGAGACCCAATACCACACGCGTCGACGGGCCGGCTCGTCCGGGTGCCCGCGCGCGTGCCGGACATAGAAGAGGACCGCCAGGAGCCAGAAGAAGGCGCAGACGACGTCGCGACGCTCCGTGGCCCACGCGACCGACTCCACCCGGAGCGGATGAACCGCGAACACGAGCGCGGCGAACGCCGCTCCGAGTCGGACGCTGAGGGCGTCCGCCCGCGCGTCGCCGCCGGCGGCTCCGAGGGCGAGAAGACGCACGACGACGAGATAGAAGAGGCCCGCATTGGCGACGTGCAGCAGGAGGCTGGTCAGGTGGTACCCGGCGGGATGCATTCCCCACACGACGTAGTCGAGGCCGAGCGTCATCCAGGTCACGGGGATGTACTGGCCCATGAGGGTGGCCGTCCACATCCACTTGAGCTGCGGCCACCCGAGCCCCCGGAAAAAGGGATTCTCGGTCAGGGTGTCGATGTCATCCCAGTCGACGAAATCGTTCTGGAGGATCTGTACGAACGTCAGGAACGTGCACGCCACGACGCTCAGCGGAAGGATCCATCGGTCGGCGGCGCCGGTCGCCGCCGGGCGCTGCGCTCGGGGTCCTTGGCGGCGCCGGCTACCCCTCACGCCATCGAGGCCAGGCGCGCCAGCAAGGCGGCGAGGGCGGGATCGTCGGCGCCCTTCGGCTTGATGCGCGTGAACTCCTCCCGCTCCTTCTTCCGCCACAGCGGCGGCTTCGTGGCGTCGATCGCCATCTTGCCGCCGACCCGCATCACCGTGACCTCGGAGCGGTCCACGTTCGGCGCCGAGATGTCGAGCGGGTGGATGCGCTCGTGCGGGATCACGATGACGTCCCGCTCCGGGTTCACCCGCGTCGAGATCGCCCAGAAGACCTCGCGCGGATCGTAGATGTTCACGTCCTCGTCGACGGCGATCGCGATCTTGGGATGGAGATACGGGCTCGACAGGACTCCCAGCAGCACGTCGCGCGCCTGACCGTCCCAGCGCGGCGTCATCTGGACGAACACCGTGAACATCGTCACCCACGGCGGGATGAACACGTCGTGGATCTCCGTGCGGCCGTGGATCTCGCTGAGGCGTCGATAGAGGCTCGCCTCCATCGGCACCGAGACGAGCGGCTGGTGGTCGGTGAAGACGGTCGCCTGCATGTGCCGATAGATCGGGTCCCGGCGCCGGGTGATCGCGGTCACCTCGAAGACCGGCGCCGGACCTTCGGCGCCCTTGCTGTAACCGGTGAACTCGCCGAACGGCCCCTCGGGCTCGCGCACGCCCGGCGGCACGACGCCCTCGATCACGATCTCGGCCTGCGCGGGGACCTCGAGGTCGATCGTCTCGCATTTCACGAGCTCGAGCGTCTCGCCGAGGACGCCGGCGCCCATCTCGAGCTCGTCGTAGCCTTCGTGCCGCCCGCTGAAGTTGGCGAGGATCTCGTAGCCGGGATGCAGGCCGATGGCGAACGCCATCGGCGCCGGGAGGCCCCGCTCCTGGTACTTCATGAGGTGCGCCCAGTTGTGGCGCGCCGCCATCCAGAAGCCCATCTTCCGTGGGCCCCGGACGAGCGCCCGGATGATGGCCTCGTTGCGCACGCCGGTGTCGGGATCCCTGGTGATCGTGACGCCGGAGCCGAGGTAGCGCCCCGCGTCGCCCTCGGAGTGGATCGGGATCGGGAGCTTCGTGATGTCGGCGTCGTCGCCGAGGAGCTTCACTTCCTTGCACGGGCCGTCCGGGACGATCTTCGAGCTCCCGGGCACGCGCGTGAACATGCGATCGGAGAGCTCGCGCACGACGTGCTGCGGCGTGGTCCCGAGCGCCTTCGCCTGGCGCGCGCGGTCCTTGACCAGGATGTCGCAGAGCTTCCAGCCCGGGAAGCCCTTGAGGCGGTTCAGCAGGATGGGCCGGGGCGCCGCCGAGCAGAGCGCGCCGGCCTGGGTGATCGGATCGACCTCGTCGTCGACGCGGATCAGGTCGTCGCCGAGGGCCGCGAGAAAGTCTCTCAGGTTCAGCGCCATCGTCGTCTCCTCAGGCGTGCGGTCGCATCAAGCGCGTTGTAACAACCGACAATCTCGAAGTCAAACCGCGTGACCCGCGCGCGCGGGCGTGAGCCGCGCGGAGCTGGAGGCCTTGTACCGCCAGGTCTCCACGGGCCCGAGCTTGGTGATGTCGTCGGGCTCGCCGAGTACCCGCTCGAGCTCGAATCACCTCCGCGCGTCGCGTTCCGCGCGCCGAACTCCCCGACAGACTACCGGATTTCGCCCTTGACCGAGCCGTGATCCCGGGTATTAGTGGTGGACGGCTCGGGGTCGAATGCTCAGGGGGTGTGACCATGGCTCGTCCCGTCAAGCCGAGATCGTCGAAGGGGACCGAGGCGGCGCCGCCCACCGCCG
The DNA here is from genome assembly GCA_035635995.1 of Binatia bacterium. Taxonomy (GTDB): domain Bacteria; phylum Methylomirabilota; class Methylomirabilia; order Rokubacteriales; family CSP1-6; genus AR31. The sequence goes on from DASPZZ010000321.1 coordinate 4,627, forward strand.
GGAAGGCTCCGACGCTCCCGTATACCGGTAAGGAGTTCCTCCAGAGCCTCGACGACGGCCGTGAGGTATGGATCTACGGCGAGCGCGTGAAGAACATCACCACGCACCCGGCGTTCCAGAACTGTGCCCGGATGCTCGGGCGCCTGTACGACGCGCTGCACGACGACCACAAGCGGGGCCGGCACGTGCTCACCGAGCCCACGGAGTGGGGCGGGTTCACGCACCGCTACTTCCGCGCGCCGACGACGGTCGAGGAGCAGATCGCCGGGCGCGACGCGATCGCCGCGTGGGCGCGCCTGACCTACGGCTGGCTCGGGCGCTCCCCCGACTACAAGGCGGCGTTCCTGGGGACGCTCGGGGCGAACGCCGAGTTCTACGCCCCCTACCAGGACAACGCGCGGCGCTGGTACCGGTACTCCCAGGAGCGCGTGCCGTTCATCAACCACGCGATCATCCATCCGCCGGTCGACCGCAACATCGCGCCGGGGGCGCCCGGCGGGCCCACGGATGTCTACGCGCGCGTCATCAAGGAGACCGACGCCGGCATCCACGTCTCCGGGGCCAAGGTCGTCGCGACGGGCTCGGCGCTGACCCATTTCACGTTCGTCGCCCATCATGGGCTCATTCCGGTCCAGGGCAAGAACTTCGCGATCGTGTTCATGGTGCCGACGAACGCCAAGGGCGTGAAGCTCATCTGCCGGGTCTCGAACGAGATGCGTGCCGCCATGCTGGGCAGCCCGTTCGATTATCCGCTGTCGAGCCGGCTGGACGAGAACGACGCGATCTTCGTGATGGACAACGTCTTCGTGCCCTGGGAAGACGTGTTCGTGCACGCCGACGTCGAGAAGGCGAACAACTTCTTCCCGCGCACCGGGTTCCTCCCGCGCGCCCTCATCCACGGCTGCACGCGCCTCGCGGTCAAGCTCGATTTCATCACGGGGCTCATGATCAAGGCGACCGAGATCACCGGGTCACGGTCGTTCCGCGGCGTCGAGGCGAACATCGGCGAGGTGATCGCCTGGCGCAACATGATCTGGGGGCTGTCGGACGCGATGGCGAAGACCGCCGACCCGTGGACCGGTGGCTGCGTCCTGCCGGGCATGGAGCCGGCGGCGGCGTATCAGGTGCTGGCGCCCGAGGCCTACGTCCAGATCAAGAACCTGATCGAGAAGACCGTGGCGAGCGGCCTCATCTACCTGAACTCGCACGCGCGCGATTTCAAGTCGGCGGACCTCCGCAAGTACCTCGACCTCTACCTCAGGGGATCGGGCGGGGTCGACGCGGTCGAGCGCGTCAAGCTCATGAAGCTCCTGTGGGACGCGATCGGCACCGAGTTCGGCGGCCGCCACGAGCTGTACGAGATCAACTACTCCGGCAGCCACGAGGAGATCCGGCGCTACGCTCTGTTCGGCGCGCTCGCCTCCGGCCAGTACGATCGCTGGAAGCAGTTCGCCGAGACCTGCATGGCCGAATACGATCTCGACGGGTGGAAGGCGAAGGACCTGGTCAACCCCGCCGGGCTCAGCGCGCTGCCCTGATGGGGCGCACGTTCGACGATCGCCGAGAGCCCGCCCGATCGTTGGAAACAGTTCTGCCGAGACGTCGGTCGCAGAGTACGATCTCGGCGGGTGGAAGGGGCGGCGTCGAGTGAACAACGGAGAGAGAGGGGATTGATGAATCGACTTCACGCGAGAAAGCTCCTGGGCTGGGCGCTGATCGGCGCCGTCGTGGGCGCGGCCGTGCTCGCCGGCGGCGGCGTGTTCGTCGCCCGCGCGGCGGATCCGATCAAGATCGGGCTCGGCATGGCGCTGACCGGTGGCCTGTCCGCGAACGGCAAGCCGGCGTTGATGGCCATGCAGATCTGGAAGGACGACGTCAACCGGAAGGGCGGCCTGCTCGGCCGGCCGGTGGAGCTGATCTCCTACGACGACCAGACCAACCCGGCGACCGTCCCCGGCATCTACACGAAGCTCCTCGAAGTGGACAAGGTGAACTTCGTCGTCTCCGGCTACGGGACGAACCTGATCGCGCCGCTCATGCCCATCGCGATGGAGCGCAAGCTCACCATCATGGGCATCCTCGGCCTGGCCAACAACGAGAAGTACAAGTACCCGAACTACTTCCAGATCCAGCCGTCGGGGCCGGATCCGGAGGCCAACTGGGCGACCGGGTTCTTCGAGATCGCGGCCAGGCAGAATCCCAAGCCGCAGACCATCGCGCTGGTGGGCGCCGACGCCGAGTACCCGCGCCACGCCATCGCCGGCGCGCGCGAGCTCGTCAAGAAGTTCGGATTCAAGACCGTGTACGACAAGTCGTACCCGCCCAGCACCGTCGACTACACGCCGATCGCCCGGGCGATCAAGGCCGTCACCCCCGACATCGTGTTCGTCGCGTCGTACCCGCCGGACTCGGTGGGCATGGTCCGCGCCGCGCAAGAGGTCGGCCTGCAGCCGAAGATCTTCGGCGGCGGGATGGTCGGCCTGCAGTTCACCACCGTCATGACGAGCCTGGGGCCGATGCTCAACGGGATCGTGAACTACGATTTCTGGGCACCCGAGCAGACCATGATGTTCCCGGGCATCAAGGAGTTCTTCGCGGAGTATCAGAAGCGAGCCAAGGAGGCGGGCGTCGATCCGCTCGGCTACTACCTGCCGCCGTTCGCGTACTCCGCCGTCCAGATCCTCGGCCTGGCCATCGAAGGCAGCAAGAGCGTCGACCAGCAGAAGGTCGCCGACTACATCCGCGCCAACGAGTTCGGCACCATCGTCGGCAAGGTCCGCTTCGGACCGAACGGCGAGTGGGCGAAGTCGCGGGTCCTGCAGGTCCAGTACCAGGGCGTCAAGGGGACCGACGTCGAGCAGTTCAGGGTCCCCGGCAAGAAGGTCGTCCTCTACCCCGAGGAGTTCAAGTCGGGTAACGTCATTTACCCCTACTCCGCGGCGCAGAAATAGCGCGAGCGTTCCGCACGGCGCGAGGGCCGCGTCCCACACGGGGCGCGCGCCCTCGCTCTGTGTGAACAGGCGCACGACATGTTCTCCTGGGACCTGCTGGCCAACGCGGTGGTCGCCGGCATACTGCTCGGCGGCTTTTACGCCGCCGTCAGCCTGGGCGTCTCTCTCACCTTCGGGCTCCTCGACATCGTCAACATCGCCCAGCCCGCGTTCGTGATCCTCGGTGCCTACGCGGCCTACGTCATGAACAGCTCCTTCGGCCTCGATCCCATCCTCACCGGCATCGTCTTCACGCCGCTGTTCTACGTGCTGGGGGCCGCCGTCTACCGGGTCTACTACGCGAGCTTCGAGCGACGCGGTGAGGAATCCCTCCGGGGACTCGTCTTCTTCTTCGGCGTGCTCTTCATCATCGAGGTGAGCCTCAGCCTCAAGTACGGCGTGGACTACCGGATGGTCGAGGCCGCCTACATCGGCAAGTCGATCGACCTCGGCGGCGTCGGGGTCGCGTTCCGGCTGCTGGTCCCGTGCCTCGTCGGACTGGCGATGACGCTGGCCCTCTACCTGTTCCTGTCGCGGACGTTCTACGGCCGGGCCGTCATGGCGGTCTCCCAGGACCGGGTCGCGCTCCGCCTCATGGGGGCCAATCCCGTGCGGATCAAGACCATCGCCTTCGGCATCGGGATCGCGGCGGCCAGCCTCGCCGGGGCCTTGCTCATCACCATCTCGCCGGTGGTGCCGTCCACCGACCGCGACTACATCGGCCGGGTTTTCGCCATCACCGTCCTGGGCGGCCTGGGGAGCATCGGCGGGACGCTGGCGGCCTCGATCATCCTCGGAGTGGCGGAGAGCCTGATGGCGACGTTCTTCGGGCCGTCCTGGTCGCTCGCGGTCTCGTTCGGGATCCTCCTGCTGGCGCTGGCCGTGCGTCCGGCCGGGCTCTTCGGGAGATAGACGGTGAAGACGGGCTGGGCGCTCCTGGTCGGTGTCGCCGTCGTCGGCGGCGGGATCCTGCTCGTCAATCTCGGCGTGAACCCGTACGCCTATTTCGCCGGCTACGTCGTCCTGCAGTACGTCGTCATCGCCACGGCGTGGAACATCCTCGGCGGCTACGCCGGCTACGTGAACTTCGGCACGCCGGCCTTCTTCGCGCTGGGGGCGTACACCGCCATCTTCCTCATCGAGGCCTTCCAGGCGCCGCTGCCGGTGCTGATCCTCGCCGGCGGGCTGACCTCCGCGCTGCTGGGCCTGGGCATCGGCTACCTCACGCTCCGGCTGAAGGGCGTCTTCTTCTCGATCGCCACGTTCGCGCTCTCCGTCGTGCTGCAAACGCTGATCATCAACTGGGAGTACGTCGGAGGCGCGAAGGGGTTCACGCTGATCCGCCCGAGCGCGCCGTTCTTCGCCAACTGGGGCATGCTGCTCTTCACCGTGATGGTCGCGCTCGCGGTGGTGGCGGTCCTCGCCGCGCGGTTCATCGAGCGCTCCTGGATCGGTCGCGGGCTGGCCGCGCTCCGGGACAACGAGGAGGCGGCCGAGTGCATGGGCGTGCCCACGCTCCGGCTGAAGCTCTTCGCCACGACGGTCAGCGGCTTCTTCCTCGGCGTCGCGGGCGCGCCCTTTCCCTACTACGTGACGTACGTGGAACCGTCGTCGGCCTTCAACCTGGACTACGCCGTGAACGCGCTGGCCATGCCGATGATCGGGGGCACCACGACGTGGGTCGGGCCCGTGATCGGAGCCGTCCTGCTGGGCACGGCGCAGCAGGTGGCGACCGTCACCATCTCCTCGGAGCTGAATCTGCTGATCGTCGGCGTCGTGCTGGTACTGTTCGTCGTCCTGGCGCCCGAAGGGATCACGGGCCTGGCGCGGCGGCTCATGGGACGGTGAGGGGAACGGTGACGGGCGCGCTGCTCGAGGTGGACGGGCTCACCAAGCGCTTCGGCGGCTTCCTGGCGCTCGATCGGGTCACGCTCCACGTCAAGGCCGGCGAGCGGCTCGGTCTCATCGGCCCGAACGGCTCCGGCAAGACCACCCTGATCAACTGCGTGTCGGGCGCCCTGTCGACGGACGGCGGCCGGATCCTCTTCGAGGGCCGGGCCATCACGACGCTGCCGGCGCACCAGCGGACCCGGCGCGGCATCGTGCGGAGCTTCCAGATCCCGAAGCCCTTCACCAGCATGACCGTGCGCGAGAACCTCGACATCCCGCTGGAGTACGCGGCCCACGCGCGATCCCACGGCGCCCCCGCCGCCGCGGACGAGGCCATGGATATTCTGCGGGCCATCGGCCTCGAGGCGAAGGCGCACCTGCGGCCGGCCGGGCTCACGCAGATCGAGATGCGGAAGCTGGAGCTGGCCCGGGCGATGGCGGCCCGCCCGAAGCTGCTCATCTCCGACGAGGCCATGGCGGGGCTCTCCAGCGCCGAGGTCGACGACATCCTCGCGATCCTCTTCCGGCTGAACGAGCAGGGAATCACGATCATCATGATCGAGCACATCATGCGGGCCGTGATGCGCTTCTCGGAGCGGGTCGTCGTCCTGGACGCGGGCCACCGCATCGCCGAGGGCACGCCGGAGGAGATCGTGCGGAATCCGGCGGTGGAGAAGGCCTACCTTGGCGAGTAGGATCGTCGTCCGCGACGTCGCCGCGGGCTACGGCGCGGTGCGGGTGCTCCACGGCGTCTCCATCGAGGTGCGCGAGGGCGAGACGGTGGCCCTGCTCGGCACCAACGGAAACGGCAAGAGCACGCTCATCAAGTGCATCATGGGCATGGTCGCGCCCGACGCCGGCGAGATCTACCTGGAGTGGGACGGCGCGCGGATCGATCTCACGACGCGGTCCACCGAAGAGATCGTGGCCCTGGGCATCGCCCTGGTGCCGGAGGGCCGCCGGCTCTTTCCCAAGCTCACGGTCGAGGAGAACCTCCTGCTCGGCGCCTACCGCCCGGGCGCCCGCGCGGACATCGGCCGCAACCTGCCGTTCTGCTTCGAGGCCTTTCCGGTTCTCCGCGAGCGGCGCCGCCAGCTCGCGGGCAGCATGAGCGGCGGCGAGCAGCAGATGCTCGCGATCGCCCGGGCCCTCATGTCCTCGCCCAAGATCCTGCTGGTCGACGAGCCCTCGGTGGGGCTGGCGCCGATCCTGGTCAATCGGGTCATCGGCAAGATCCGCGAGCTGAAGGAGCGGCATCATTTGACCGTCCTGATGGCCGAGCAGAACTTCAACCAGGCGACCAAGATCGCCGACCGCGGCTACATCATCGTCCACGGACGCATCGAGTTTGAAGGCCGCAGCACGCAGGAGCTCCGGGAGAACGAGCTCGTCAAGAAGTACTACCTCGGGGTCTAGCTCTTGCGCTCTCCCGCACGCCCCCGGCGCCGCCGGCTCCCGGGTCGGTAGAGCCTCTGCATGCTTAGAGACGAGGGTCGGACTTGGGGCCCGGTCGGCGGCGGCGCGCGGCTTGTTGTATGGTCTCGCCTATGAGCTTGCCTTCCGCGGGCGCGCGCTTCCGGGCCGCCGTCGCGGCCGAGCGGCCGCTGCAGGTCGTCGGCTGCATCTACGCCTACGCCGCGCGCATGGCGGAGCGGGTCGGGTTCAAGGCGATCTACCTCTCGGGGGGCGGCGTCGCCGCGGGCTCGTTGGGGCTGCCCGATCTCGGCATCACGACGCTGGACGACGTCCTCACGGACGTGCGCCGCATCACCGGCGTGACGCGGCTGCCGCTGCTCGTCGACGCCGACACGGGCTTCGGCAGCGCGTTCAACATCGCACGAACGGTCCGGTCGCTGATCGCGTCCGGGGTCGGCGCGGTGCACATCGAAGATCAGGTGCAGGCCAAGCGCTGCGGGCACCGGCCGGGCAAGGCCATCGTCGCCCAGGCGGAGATGGTCGACCGCATCAAGGCCGCGGTCGACGCGAGGACCGACTCCGAATTCGTCATCATGGCCCGGACCGACGCCCTCGCCGTGGAGGGGGTCGAGGCCGCGCTCGACCGCGCCGCGGCCTGCGTGGCGGCCGGCGCTGACATGGTCTTTCCGGAGGCGGTCACCGAGCTCTCGACGTACCGGCGGTTCGCCGACGCGACCGGGGTTCCGATCCTCGCCAACATCACCGAGTTCGGCGTGACGCCGCTGTTCACCATCGACGAGCTGGCGAGCGCCGGGGTGGGGGTCGCCCTGTACCCCCTGTCCGCGTTCCGCGCCATGAACGCGGCCGCGCTCGCGGTCTACGAGACGCTCAGGCGCGACGGCACGCAGAAGCGCGTCGTGTCCGCCATGCAGACGCGCGCGGATCTCTACGACTTCCTCGACTACCACGCGTACGAGGGCAAGCTCGACGAGCTGTTCTCGAAGGACAAGGAGGCGTGACGCCGTGCCCAGGATTCTGAGCGATTCGAGGCGCTGGAGGCGCGCGTGGCCGCACCTCCCACCCCGAGAACCTGATCCCGGATCCTCCTGAGAGAAAAGTCGTCGACCCTGATCAGAAACTGATCAGCGAAGATCGGAGAACCCGGTCCGGGGTGGGTAGTTTTACCGGAATTTCAGCAGGTTCCACCACGAACCGCCCTGGCATCCGCCATGCTACTCCTTGTTGCGCATGGACATCCCGAACGCGAGCACGGGAATTCCGAGCTTCCTCGCGGTCAGCGGCGCCGCCACATCGGACCGCGGGGCGCAGATGGTCGAAGACCTTCTCCAGCTCGGGATCGCCATCAGCAGCGAGGGCGAGCTCTCGCCCGTGCTCGAGCGAATCGTGACCCAGGCGCGCCGGTTCACCGGGGCGGAAGCCGCGACCCTCTTCCTTCGCGAAGGCACCCATCTCCGGTTCGCCGTGGTCCAGAACGACAGGACCAGGCGCCGGCTCGGCGAGTACGCGATGCAGCAGCGCCTGGAGGCCGAGCGGTTGCCGCTGGATGTGCCGAGCCTCGCCGGGTACGTGGCGAATTCGGGCGAGGTCCTCAACGTGCCGGAGGCCTACGACATCCCCACGGACGCGCCGTACACCTTCAACTGGCGCGTGGATCTGGCCACGGGCTATCGGACCCATTCGGTGTTGGCGGCCCCGCTGCGGGACGCCGCGCGCCGGAACCTCGGGGTGCTTCAGCTGATCAACGCCGTCGGCGCCGACGGGCAAGCGATTCCGTTTCACCCGCGCCTCGAAGAGGTGGGGCGTGCGTTCGCCGCCTACGCGGCGATCGCGGTCCGGAGCGCCCGGCTCGAGGAGCTCTCGTTCAAGGACCCGCTCACGGACGGCTACAACCGGCGCTATCTCATGCTGCGGCTCTACGAAGAGGTGAGCCGCGCCGCCCGCTACCAGCAGCCGCTGTCGCTCATCCTGCTCGACCTCGACGGCTTCAAGGCCATCAACGACCGCTGGGGCCACGGCGCCGGCGACGAGGTCCTCAAGCAGGTCGTGCAGCTCCTGGCGAGCCAATCGCGACGCGACTCGGTCGTGGCCCGATACGGCGGTGACGAGTTCATCGCGCTGCTTCCGAGCACGACCAAGGCGGCGGCGCTCGTCTACGCCGAGCGCATGCGCGCGATCATCGAGCGCTACCCGTTCCCGTACGGACCACTGACGGCGAGCTTCGGCGTCGCGGGCTTTCCCGACAACCCCGGGAGCGTCGCCGACCTGATCAAGAGCGCCGACCACGCCCTGTACGAGGCCAAACGACAGGGGCGGAATCTCGTGGGAGGCCTCTGAGGTGACCACGCTGCCCACCGGTAGCGCCCGCATGACGAAGACCGTGCTGATCGTCGACGACGATCCGGTCATCGTCCGGACGATGAAAGACGCACTCGGAGTGTTCCGGCACGAGCACGCCTACAGGATCGAGACCGCGGGCGATGGCGCCGACGGCCTCGCGGCGCTGCAGCGCGGTCAGTTCGACCTGGTCTTGCTCGACATGTGCATGCCGCGGATGACCGGTCTCGAGCTCCTCGCCCAGATGCGCCGTCTCAACCTCCGGATGCCCGTCCTCATGCTGACGGGCAACGGCGACAGCCGCTTGGCGGCCGCCGCGCTCGCGAGCGGCATCTTCGCCTACGTCCCCAAGCCGTTCGACCTCCAGCAGCTCGAACACCTCGTCTCGCTCGCCGTCTCGTCGCGTTCGACCACCGCGGCCGCCTGAGCCGCTCGGGCCGATCTCGCGTCACCGGGGTCGGCGCCCCGCCGCTCGGGTTGACCGCGCCGCCGCGATCGCGTAGATCTGGATGCCATGAGCGATCCGGTGACCGTTTCGGTCCTGACACATCGGCTCGAGGCCATCGTGCAGGAGATGGGCGAGGCGATGCTGCGCACGGCGTACTCGCAGATCTTGAACTCGAGCCGCGACTTCTCGACGGCGCTCTGCGACGCGCAGGCGCGGCTGATCGCGCAGGCCGAGCACGTGCCGATCCACGTGGGCGCGATCCCGTGGGCGGTGGAATCCGTGCGCGACGCCTTCAAGGGGCGGATCAGGCCGGGCGACGTCTACCTGCTGAACGACCCCTACCACGGCAACAACCATCTTCCCGACCTGACCGCGTTCGTGCCGGTGTTCGTCGGGGACGAGGTCGCCTTCTGGTCCGTCAACCGGGCCCACCAGAGCGACATCGGCGGCTCGACCCACGGCGCCTACAACCCGGGCGCCACCGAGATCTGGCAGGAGGGGCTGCGGATCACGCCGCTCAAGCTCTACGACGCCGGCGAGCTGCGCGACGACGTGCTGCACATGATCACGACGAACGTCCGCCACCCGCACGACTTCATGGGCGACCTCCGGGCGATGATCGGCTCGGCGCGCGTCGGCGAGCGGCGCTTGCTCGCGCTGAACGCCGACTACGGCGCGCCGACGGTCCTGGAGGCCATCGACGAGATTCTGGACGGCGCCGAGCGGCAGGCCCGAGCGTGTGTCGCCACCTGGAAGGATGGGGTCTATCGCGGCGAGTCGATCCTGGACGACGACGGCCACGGGTTCACCGACATCTGGATCCGCGCGACGGTGACCAAGAAGGGCGACGCGCTGACGGTGGACCTGAGCGACTCCCACCCCCAGGTCTCCGGATTCGTCAACTCGTCGTTCCCGAACACGATGTCGGCCGTTCACATGGCCTTCGCGTACCTCATCGACCCGCGGACACCGAAGAACTCGGGGACGTTCCGGCCGGTCAGGGTGATCGCGAAGCAGGGCACGATCGTCTGGCCGTATCCGCCGGCGCCCGTGACGCTCGCGACGAATCACTGCGCCCAGGAGATCGCCGAGGCGATGATCCGGGCGCTGGCGCCGGCCTGCCCCGGCCGCGCGCTCGCGGGGTGGGGGCGGCGCTTCCGCATCGCGATCAAAGGCGTGAATCCGCGGACGGGGAAGCCGTTCATCTGGCACATGTTCCACGCGCGTCCCGGCGGCGGCGCGACGGCCGCCGGTGACGGATGGGAGACGGCGGGCGAGGGGCAGGCGGCCGGCGGGATCAAGTTCGGCAGCGTCGAGGTGGCGGAGGCGCGGTTCCCCCTGACCTTCGAGCACCACGAATTCCGGGCCGATTCCGCCGGCGACGGCATGCACCGCGGCGGCGTCGGCGCGGTGCTGCGCCTGCGCGTCGACATCGAGGAGCCGGCGGTCGCGAACACGGCGGGCGACGGAGTGCGCCACGCTCCGTACGGTCTGCTCGGCGGCAAGGACGGTCGTCCACACCGCTACCGGCTCCAGTCACGCGGGCGGCCGAGTCGCGTGTTGAAGACCAAGGAGGTCGGGATTGCCGTGCGGAAGGGCGACGTGTTCCTGGTCGAGTCGTCCGGTGGCGGTGGCTACGGGCCGCCGCCGAGGCGCTCGCGGCAGGCGCGGGCCAGCGATCGCGAAAATGGATTCGTGAGCTCACGTAATCGGAGGGAGCGGCTCCGCTCCCCGCGGTAACCCACGGCGTCGATTCGGGACGCGGCCGGCGCGCGAATCTGATTGAACATCGGGGGAGCGAGCGCTGCTCCCCCCGAATCCCCGAGGGGACCCTGGCGCTCGCCGCGTAGCCGGTTCAAGTTCCCGCCTGAGATCACCGATGCCCCCGGTGCCCTCGGCCGGGGCGCTGGTGCGCGTCGTAACGGTCGGCTAGACTCCCCGGTAGCATGCGGCTGATCGGGCCCTGTTATCGAAACGGGGAAGGGTGGGATAAGGGCTGGCGCATGGTCCACCATCATGCCTCGCACGTCCTGACCAGGGCGCCCGACGACGCGGCGCCCGAAACGGCGCCGTGAGCGGCCCGGCGCGACCCATCGACGTCGAGAGCCTGTTGCGCCGCTACGAGGTCTTGCTCCTGGACGCGTATGGCGTGCTCGTCCACAGCGGCGGGGCGCTTCCGGGCGCGGCCCATCTCGTGAACGCGCTCAATGAGGCAGGAAAGCCGTACTACGTCCTGACCAACGACGCATCGAAGCTGCCGGCCACGGCGGCCTCGCGCTACCAGGGCTACGGCCTGGCGATCGAACCCGACCGGATCATCACCTCGGGACTTCTCCTGGAAGGCCACTTCGCCACGCACAACCTGGTCGGCGCGCGCTGCGTCGTCCTCGGCACCGAGGACAGCGCGCGCTACGTCGCGCAAGCCGGGGGTCGGATCGTGCCTCCCGCTCAGGGGTTCGAGGTGCTCGTCGTCGCCGACGAGTTCGGCTTCCCCTTCATCGAGACCGTCGACGCGGCGCTCAGTGGGCTGTTCCGGGCCCTCGACCGGCAACAGGCCGTCCACCTGGTGTTGCCCAATCCGGATCTCATCTATCCCAGCGGGGAGGGCTTCGGCATGGCCGCCGGAAGCGTCGCCCTCATGTTCGAGGGCGCCCTGCGGCTGCGCTATCCCGACCGGACCGACCTCCGCTTCGCGCGTCTGGGCAAGCCGCACGCGGCGATGTTCGCCGAGGCCCTCCGCCGCAGCGGCACGCGGAACATGGTCATGGTCGGTGATCAGCTCGAGGCGGACATCGGCGGGGCGCACGCGTTCGGGCTCGATTCGGTCCTCGTCGGCACGGGTGTGAGCGCGGCCTCGTTCGACGCGGGGCGCGCGCGGCTCCAGCCGACCTACCTCATGCCCTCTCTGGTCTAGCTGAACATCGGGGGAAGCGCCGCCGCTCCCCGCGGTGGACCCCCGGCGTCGATTCGGGACGCGGCCAGCGCGCGAATCTGATTGAACTTCGGGGGGAGCGAGCGCCGCTCCCCCCGATAGCCCCCAACGGTCGTCCTCGTGGTTGGCTTCCGCATTCGGTTGCGCCGGCAAAAGCCCGGCGCTCGAACGCTCGCGTCCCCGCGCTGGCCCTACGAGGCGGCCGGCGTTCCCGTCACCAGGGCGCTCGCTCGGCCGCCCTGCAGACGCTGCCCGAGGCTGATCAGCGCCAGACCGAGCGCGACACGCAGCGGTGGCCGCTGTCGCAGCGACTCGGCCAGCCTTTCTCTCAGCACCGCAGCCCGTATCTCGTCGAGACGCTCCTTCGCCCACCACTCGATCAAGTAGATGTTCAGGTCCATGACACCGACTCTCCTCTCGCCGCGCGCGCCGCGACCATCGCCTGATCACGGCGCGGGACTGGTTGCTCCTGCGGGCGCAGCACGATCTCGAACCGGCCCGGTCTCGTTCGCTCCGGTTCGCCGAAAACGCCGTAGGCGGCCTCGACCACCCGCGTCACCGTGTCCGGACGCTCGAGCGGCACCGGGATCATGACTTGCCAGCGGCCCCAGAGCCTCCGGCGTACCACCGGCGCGACCACCGCGCCGAGCTCGGCATGGATCGCGTCGGTCACCGCGATTTGTCGCGCGACCTCCGCGAGCCGCGTGCGCTGGCGCCGGCTGGACAGTTGCAGCAGGGCGACGATCAGCGCGACCGGGAACAGCCCGACCACGACGGGCAGCGCGCTCAACACGACGGATTGCATGTCGACCTCCTCCTTCTGCTTCCTGTGACACCGCAGGGAGGCCGACGTGAAACGGGCGAGCGAGGCTAGGCCGACAGCGGGTGGAGGTCCGGGCGGCAGGCCGAGCAGGGCGTGAGCCCGAGCGCATCGGCCAGCTCGCGGGACGCCAGCAGTGTGACAGGCCCGATCGGGCGGCGCGCGATATCGCCGCAGGTCGGCAGGCAGTACTCATGCTGGTCGTTGCGGTCGTAGTGGTACAGCCTCCCCCGCTCGACGCGAGAGTCGTGCCGCGTCCCCACCGCTCGGATGCCCTCGACGGCGAGCAGCCGCTGTTTGAGTCCGACCTGGTTGCCGGCGTAGCCGGTGAGCGCGCCGGAAGTGCCGATGATCCGGTGGCACGGTACGACGATCGGCAGTGGATTCCAGCGCAGCGCCTGGGCGACCGCGCGCGTGGCCGAGGGCCGGCCGATCTCGGCGGCGATGCCGGCGTACGAGGTGACGGCGCCGTAGGGGATCGAAGCCGTGGCCTGCAGCACGGCGCGATGAAAATCGCTGCGCGCCAGACGCAGGTCGAGCGGCCACTCCAGGTGCCTGCGGTCGCCCCGCAAATACTCGAGCAGCTCGCGGTGGAGCGCCTCGATCTCGGCGCCGTCCTCCTGCGCCTCGAGACCGGCGGCGCGGCTCAGACGGGACGCGCCGAAGTCGGTGCGCCCGCCCAGATACTCCACGAGCGACACGCCGTGCTCCGTCCGCGCGATGAGGATGTGGCCGAGCGGCGACGGGAACACCCGGTAGGACACCAGGCGCGACTTCAGATCTGCGAGCCGCGAATCGAGCCCCTCGCGGGCGCGCGCGACGCTCTCCGGCGCCGCCGGCGCGCGCCGGAGGGCGCCCACCACGCCGTCGATCTCGCGATAGCGCCGAAACTCGCCACGGCAGGAGGCGCAGGCGTCGATGTGGTGCTCGACGCGACGCTCGGCGCCGGCTGCGGCGTCGCCCGTCGCCACGGCGACGAGGTCGGGTTCGATCTCGAGACAGACTTGCGGCTTTCGCTTCATCGCGGTCGCTCCATATTCGTGGGGCTCGCCCCGGGCGGAAGTTCGTGGCCGTTCAGGCTCAGCCGGATCTTGCGGAGCGCCTGGAAGACGTGTGCCCGCGCGCTCTCCGCCGAGCAGTCGAGGCTTCGCCCGATCGCCTCGTAGTCGATGTCGTGGATTTTTCGCATGATGAACGCCAGCCGTTGCTTGAGGGGCAACCCGTGGACGGTGACCTCGACCAGCGTCCTGACCTCGCCGAGCCGCGCTTCGTCCTCGGGGCCCTCCGGGTCGGCTTCTCGGCTCTCCGCGGACACGGCCAGGTGAGCCACGCGGCGGCGTTTCTCGGAGCGAAAGTGATTCCGGCTCAGGTTCGTGGCGATGGCGAAGAGCCACGCCCGCACGTTGGCGTCTGGGCCCAGGGTTCGGTAGGCGCGGTAGGCGCGCAGGAAGGTCTCCTGGGAGAGGTCTTCGGCCTCGGCGGCCCGCGAGGTCACTCGCCGGAGATACCGATAGATCTCCGCGTGGTGTGCACCGACGATCGTCTCGAACGGTTGTGCGCCCATCATGGGTGTAACACCGCGCGGGCCGGGATGTGAAACGGCCGGCGGGCTCAGCACATGATAAGGTATTGCGCGGAAGGAGTCCCATCTGGCTGAGACCGCCGATGTCGTCGTGGTCGGGGGCGGGGTCAACGGTGCGAGCATCGCCTACGCCCTGGCCGCGCGCGGCGTCCGCCGCGTCGTGCTCTGCGAGAAGTCGGCGCTCGCCAGCGGCGCCTCGGGCCGTTCGAGCGCGCTCGTCCGCATGCACTACACGAACGAGTGGGACGCGCGCCTCGCGTTCGCCAGCTTCCCCGTCTTCAAGCACTGGCCGGAGATCATGGGCGGGCCGCCCGTGTTCACCCACACCGGGTTCGTGAACGTCGTCGCCCCGCCGTACGCCGACGCGCTCCGGAAGAACGTCGAGATGCTGCGCGGCATCGGCGTCAACACCGCCGCGCTGTCCCCGGGCGAGCTCCAGGACCTGCAGCCCTTCGCCAACGTCGAGGACCTTGGCGCCGCCGCCTGGGAGCCCGAGAGCGGCTACGCCGACCCCGCCGCCACGGTCGAGGGCTTCAGACGCCGGGGGCACGAGCTCGGCGCCCGGATTCTGCAGTGGACCGGGGTGACGAAGATTCTGCGCCGCGAGAGCCGCGTCGTCGGCGTCGAGACGCGCGCCGGGCGCATCGACGCCGGCGCCGTCGTCGTCGCCGCGGGCGCCTGGGCCCCGCGTCTCTGCCGCGAGATGGGGATCGAGCTCCCGGCGCGGGTCAAGGGGCTCGATACGGTGCAGGTGACGCGGCCGGCGGCGCTGGCCCAGCCCCACGTGATCTTCATCGACAACGTGCTCGGGAGCTACTTCCGGCCCGAGAGCGGCATCCGCACGATCGTGGGCGTGCCCTGCCAGGACTGGGACCTCGATCCCGAGGCGCCGGCAGTGCTTCCGGCCGGCGCGCCGGCGGTCGGCGCCCAGATCCTGACTCACCGCATCCCGGCCATGGAGGGCGCCACGCTCGCGCGCGGCTATCGCGCCTTCGACTGCTACAGCCGCGACCGTCACGCGATCCTCGGCCGCGTCGACGGAATCGACGGCCTCTATCTCGCGACCGCGTTCAGCGGCTCCGGCTTCAAGATCGCTCCCGCGGTCGGGGTGTGCATGGCCGAGCTGATCGTGGACGGCCGCGCCAAGACCGTGGACATCGAGGCATTCGGTCTCCGGCGGTTCGCCGAGGGGAAATCGCCCGAGGGGGCGTACCCGTACGCGCCTCGCAACGATCACGCCGATCCGCGGTCGTAGGTCCGGCGAGCGGGCGGGGTGGCGCGGTCGGGGTCGAGAGGACCACGCGGCACGCGTGCGCTGCTCCGCGGTGGCTGGGCTCCATCCGGGCGCGCGGCGCGCGCCGCCGCGGGCCGGGAACGGGTCCCTTCGACCCCGACCGCGCCACCCCGCCCGCTCGCCGGACCTACGACCGCGCGTCGGGTGGTAGCGTCTCGGTTTGAAACCGAGACACTGCGCGTCGGGCCGGTCGGTTGACTTGATTGAGGGCTGCGTCTACTTTGACGGGACGATGATCAGCGGGCGTCGCGCGGGTAGCGCCGCGGCCGTGAGGAGGACGGAATGTTCAAGCGGGTGGTGACCTCGGAGAGCGAGCTGCGCGAGCTGATGGGCACGCCGAGCGAGCGGGCGATCAAGAAGGAGTCGCCCACGGTCGACGAGCCCAGCCGGGAGTTCATCGCCCGCTCGCCCTTCCTGCTGCTGGCGACCGCGAACGCGGAGGGGCGCTGCGACGTCTCTCCCAAGGGCGACGCGCCCGGCTTCGTGCGCGTGCTGGACGAGCGGCACCTCGTGATCCCCGACCGCCCGGGCAACAAGCGGCTCGACGGGTTGCGCAACCTGCTCGAGAACCCGCACGTCGGGCTGATCTTCCTGATTCCGGGCCGGGAGGAGACGCTGCGCGTGAACGGCCGCGCCTCGATCGTACGCGACGAGGACGTCCTGGAATCGCTCGCGGCGCGCGGCAAGCGGCCACTCGTCGCCATAAGCGTCGAGGTCGAAGAGTGCTTCTTGCACTGCCCCAAGGCGTTTCGTCGCTCCCAGCTCTGGGAGCCCGAGGCGTGGCCGGATCGCTCCGTGCTCCCCTCGATGGCGTGCGTGCTCTACGAGAAGCTCCAGCCGGCGGACAAGAGCCTCGAGGAATACGTGCGCGAGAGCGAGGAAGGCATCCAGAGGACGCTCTACTGAGCCGACGCTACCGCCTCGGAATCGACGTTGGCGGGACCTTCACCGACCTCGTCGCGGTCGACGAGCACGGCTCCCTCGCCATCGCCAAGTGCGCCTCGACGCCGCCCGATCCCTCGGTTGGCCTGGTCGACGGGCTCGGGCTCCTGGCGGCGGAGCTCGGCACGGACCTCCACGGGCTGCTCGCTCTGACCGACTCGATCGTGCACGGCACGACCGTCGCGACCAACGCGCTGCTCGAGCGCAAAGGGGCGAAGGTCGGCCTCCTGACGACCGAGGGGCATCGCGACGTCATCGAGATGCGCGAGGGACTGAAGGACGACCGGTACAACTTGCGCATGCCGCCGCCCGTGCCGCTCGTGCCGCGCGCTCGCCGCCTGGGCGTGCGCGAGCGTCTGCGCTTCGACGGCACGGTCGCGACCCCGCTCGGCGCCCGCTCACTGGAGGCGGGGATCGCCGCGCTGGCGAAGGCGCGGGTCGAGGCGGTCGCCGTCTGCTATCTGCACTCCTACCGGAACCCCCGGCACGAGAAGCTGACGGGGCGCGCCCTGGCCCGGCGCTTACCCGGCGCCTACGTGTCCCTGTCGTCCGAGGTCCTGCCGCAGATCAAGGAGTACGAGCGCGTCTGGACGACGGTGGTGAACGCGTACGTCGGGCCGGCGCTCGCGCGCTACCTGGAAAATCTCGCCGCCCGCCTCGAGAGCCACGGCTACCGCGGTGACGTCCTGATCATGCAGTCGCACGGGGGTGTGGCGCCGGTGCGCGAGTCGACGCGGCTGGCGGCCGGCGCGGTGCTGTCGGGGCCGGCCGGCGGCGTCGCCGCGGGCCGCTACGGCGCCCGTCTCCTGGACGAGCCAAATCTAATAACCTTCGACATGGGCGGGACGTCCACGGACATCGCGCTCCTCCAGGGCGGCGAGCCCCAGCTGACGGGGGAAAAGACCGTCGGCGCCGCCAAGGTCGCGCTGCCGGCGATCGACATCCACACCCTCGGCGCCGGCGGCGGCTCCGTCGCGTGGGTGGACGCGGGCCGGATCCTCCACGTCGGGCCCGAGAGCGCGGGCGCCGAGCCGGGCCCCGCGTGCTACGGCAAGGGCGGCTCGCGCGCGACGGTGACCGACGCAAACTTAGTATCGGGCTTCCTGGATCCCGGGAATTTCCTCGGCGGCCGCATCGGGCTCGACGCGCGCGCCGCGCGCGCGGCCGTGGACGCGGTCGCGAGAGAGCTCGGCACGACATCGCTCCGGACGGCGGAAGGCATCGCACGCGTCGTCAACACCAACATGGCGGAGGGAATCAAGATCGTCTCGGTCCGTCGCGGCGTGGACCCGCGCCGGTTCGCGCTCGTCGCCTTCGGCGGCGCCGCGGGACTTCATGTGACCGAGGTCGCGCGCCTCCTCGAGATCCGGCGCGTCGTCGTGCCGTCGGTCGCCGCGGTGTTCTCGGCGTGGGGGATGCTGGCGACCGATCTCCGCTACGAGCTCGTGCGCTCCCACGTGAGCGAGGTGGGGCGGATGACCGCCGCGGGCCTGCGGAAGCTGTTCGCGACCCTCGAGCGCGAAGGGCGCAAGCGTCTCGCCCGCTTCCACGGGCCGGTCACCGTGCGCCGCGGGCTCGACATGCGCTACGGCGAGCAGATCTTCGAGATCCAGGTGGACCTCGACGGGATGGACCTCCAGGCCGCGGACCTCATGGACCAGGTGGCCGACCGCTTTCACCGCCGCCACGAAGAGCTCTACGCGTACAGCGCGCCCGGCCAGGAAGTGGTCGTCGTCAACGCGCGCGTGGCCGTCGTCGGCGCGCTCCCGGTGCTGCCGGCCGGCGCCGGCGCCGTCGGGCGAGGGACCCCCACGCCGTCCGCGCGCCGTCGCGTCTGGCTCGGCGACTGGGTCGAGGTGCCCCTGCACCGGATGGATGCGCTCGCGGCGGGCCAGGAGATCAAGGGCCCGGCGATCGTCGAGTCGGCGACGACCACGGTGCTCGTTCGCGAGGCCGAGCGAGTCACCGTCACCCCGCACGGCTGGCTCGACATCCGCCTCGGCTGATCCAGCGTGAGCGCGAACCTCCGCCACAACCTGGCGGCGCTCGGCGCCGACTACGCGCTGTTCGTCGTGGGTCTCGCGTTCGCCTCCCAGTCCACGATCCTGCCGGCCTTCGCGGCCTATCTCGGCGCGTCCAACGTCGCCATCGGCGCGATTCCCGCGGTGATGACGCTCGGCTGGTTCCTGCCGTCGCTTTTCGCGGCGGGCCACACGGAGACGCTCGCGCAGAAGCTTCCGTTCGTCCTCCGCTACACGGTCTGGGAACGCGTGCCGTTCGCGGTACTGGCCCTCGCCGCGTTCTTCCTGGCCGATCTCTCCCCGGCGCTGGCGCTCGGGCTGATGCTGCTGATGCTGCTCGTCACCACCGGCGTCGGCGGCGTCCTCATGCCGGCGTGGATGGACGTGATCGCGCGCGCGATCCCGGTCACGCTGCGCGGCCGCTTCTTCGCGTTCGCGAACCTCGCGGCCAGCGCGGGCGGGCTCGCCGGCAGCGTCGCGACGGCGAGCATCCTGGCGGCGGTGCCGGCGCCCGCGAGCTACGGCGTGTGCTTTGTCTTTGCGGCGGTGTGCATGGCGCTTTCGTACGGGGCGCTCGTGGTCGTCCGCGAGCCGGCGGCCGGGGCCTCGGCGCCGGCGGTGCCCCTGCGGGAATACCTGTCGCGCATCCCGGCGCTCCTGGGCCGCGACCGGAACCTCGCCTGGTTCCTCGCGGCGCGGGCCTTCGCGGTGGTCGGCTCGATCGGCGGCGGGTTCTACACCGTCTACGCGCTAGGCACCTGGGGCGCTCCCGCCGCGCAGGTCGGCGTGTTCACCACGCTCCTGTTCGTGGGCCAGATGGTCGGGAACGCGGTCCTCGGCTGGCTCGCCGACCGGCGCGGCCACCGCCTGGTGATCATGCTCGGCCTGGGCGCGACGTTCGCCGGCAACCTGGTCGCCGTCGCCGCGCCGACGCTCGGCGCGTTCGGCGTGGTCTTCGTGATGATGGGGATCCAGATCGCGGCCATGAACGTGTCGAACCTGAACGTGATGCTGGAGTTTGCTCCGGTGCCGGGGGAGCAACCGACCTACATCGGCCTGGGAACGACCCTGCTGGCGCCGATCGCCTTCGGCGCGCCGCTCGCGGCGGGGCTGCTGGCGGACGCGTTCGGCTTCGCCGCGGTGTTCGTGGTGGCGGCGGTCGCCGTCGGTGTCGCGCTCGGGCTCCTGCTCGCGCGCGTGCGCGACCCGCGAGGCGTGGTCGCGCCGCGCGCCGCCTGAGCGGTCACTTCGGGGGTTTGACGCGCTCGATGGCCGGATCGTCGACGACCGGCTGGTCGCCCGGCAGCGACAGCGCGATCGTGGCGCCCGGCTCGATCAGCAGGTCGATCTCGGCCACCCGCTTCGTGAACGCGGCGAGAATCACACCCTGGTCGGTCTGGATCTTCACGAGCACGCGGTTCGGCTCGCGCTGCTTCTGCAGGACCTGCCCCTCGACGACGCGAGACCGCAAGCGCAGCTCCCTCGGGAGATAGGGATCGACCCTCGCCGGCCCATAGATCGTCCCGGCCACGCCGAGGGCTGCGCCGACGAGGAGCGTCACGATCAGGATGATCCAGCCTCTCATTTCGCGTCAGGCTTCCCGGGTGGCGGCTCCGGTGGCTTCCGGTCCGGCGTCTCCTCGAGCCCTTTCTTGAACTCGCTGAGCGCTCGGCCGAGCGAGCGGGACAGCTCGGGGAGCTTCTTGGCCCCGAAGAAAAAGACGCCGATCGTCAGCGCGATGAGCAAATCCTGCGTGCCGATCATGGTCGTGCTCCTTACATCCGCGGACACGGTAGCAAGTAGTGGCCGCCAATCCTGTCGTCGTCGCCTCGGGCCAATCAGGCGGGCGGTGGAGCACGAACCGCAGGCGCCGTGAGGGCGAACGGACGCTCGGCCTGCCGCGTCGGGAGCGCGACGGGGCCGAGACGGATCGCGTGGGGCTCGACGTCGACGACCCGCG
The DNA here is from genome assembly GCA_035635995.1 of Binatia bacterium. Classification (GTDB taxonomy): domain Bacteria; phylum Methylomirabilota; class Methylomirabilia; order Rokubacteriales; family CSP1-6; genus AR31. Next base: position 25,277 of record DASPZZ010000321.1, read on the forward strand.
CCAGCGGAGGCACCGGATCGATGCTGGTGACCGCCAGGACCACGTCGTTCCCGTCGGCCGCGTCGTAGAAGCCGCCGATCCACCCAGGATCGGGCGGGCGCGCGCCGGCCAGCGCTCCGAGCGTAAAGAGGACCAGGACGAGGAGCGCGGGCACCGGTAGCCGCGGAATCATCGGTGCTATTGTAGCCCACGTGTGGGCGACGGTCGGCGGGTGGAAGGGCCCGAGTGATCACACGTAGCTTCGGATCGACGGGCGTGAAGGTTCCCGTCATCGGCCAGGGCACCTGGCACATGGGGGAGAGCCGCCGAGCGGAGCGCGAGGAAGTCGCCGCGCTGCGTCTGGGTCTCGAGCTCGGGCTCACGCATATCGACACCGCCGAGATGTACGGGGACGGCGGCGCCGAGCGCGTCGTGGCCCAGGCGATCAAAGGGTATTCGCGCGACTCGCTCTTCATCGTCACCAAGGTGCTGCCGTCGAACGCGTCATACGACGGGACGCTCAAGGCCTGCGAGCAGTCGCTCGAGCGACTGGGCACCGATCACGTCGACGTCTACCTGGTTCACTGGTGGAGCAGCCAGCATGCGATCGCCGACACGATGCGCGCCATGGAAGCCCTGATGAGACGCGGCCTCACGCGATTCGTCGGCGTCTCGAACTTCGATGTGGACCAGATGAAGCAGGCCCAGGCCGCGCTGGGGAGCACGCGACTGGCGTGCAACCAGGTGCTGTACCAGCTGCGCGACCGCGCGATCGAGCGCGACCTCGTGCCGCACTGCGAGCGGCAGAAGGCCGCGATCGTCGGCTACACGCCGCTCGCCCGCGGGGGGTTCATGCGCGGCCCCGTCGTCGACATCGCGAAGGCGCGCGGCTGCACGCCGCGCCAGGTCGCGCTGAACTTTCTGACGCGGCGGGCTTCGCTCTTCACGATTCCCAAGGCGAGCCGGCCCGCGCACGTTCGGGAGAACGCCGCGGCGCTCGACTTCACGCTGTCGCCCGAGGATCTCCGGACGATCGACGCGGCGTTCTAGCCCGCATTATTCACGAACCACACAGCGCCGTCGGACGGGTGGCACCAGGGTGTCCCCGGCCCGCCGGGCGGAAGTGGGACCCCCGAGTCCCGTCCGCAGCTCGAAGAGCTGCGTTCGGGCG
>DASPZZ010000322.1:0-13579 GCA_035635995.1 Binatia bacterium
CCGTTCCCGACCAAGCGGCGACGGGCACAGCGCACCCGGATGGAGCCCAGCCGCCCCGGGGCAGCGAACGCGTGCCGCGTGGTCCCGCACCCCTCCCACGCCTACGCGGAAAGCACGGCAGGCTGCCTGCCCCACTGGTGCGAAGCATCCGCTCCTCGCGCCGGCCGGGGCCAGCCGCGGGGGGAGGGGGTGCGGGACCCGTTCCCGACCAAGCGGCGACGGGCACAGCGCACCCGGATGGAGCCCAGCCGCCCCGGGGCAGCGAACGCGTGCCGCGTGGTCCCGCACCCCCTCCCCCCGCGGCTGGCCCCGGCCGGCGCGACCTCATCGGAGCTTAGCGACGAGATGGTTGATCTGGCTAGCCTGATGCGCAGCGCCGTAGCCGTTGTCGATATTCACGACCGACACGCCCGGAGCGCACGAGTTCAGCATCGCGAGGAGCGCCGCGATGCCCCCGAACGAGGCGCCGTAGCCGATACTCGTGGGCACCGCGATGACGGGGCGGTCGACGAGCCCGCCGATGACGCTCGGCAGCGCGCCCTCCATCCCGGCGACCGCGACGATCACGTTGGCCTCGGCGAGCAGGTCGTAGTGGGCCAGGAGCCGGTGCAGGCCGGCCACACCGCAGTCGTGCAGGCGCTCGACGCGATTCCCGAGCGCCTCGGCGACGAGCGACGCCTCCTCCGCGACGGGAAGGTCGGCCGTGCCGGCGGCGGCCACGGCGATGAGCCCGATCCCTCCACCGTGCTCCGGCCTGACGATCAGGAGCCGCGCCTCCTGATGATAGACGTGCGGGAGGCCCGCCGCGGCGACGGCGTCGGCGATCGGCTGATCGGCCCGCGTGGCGAGGACGTTCGCGTGATGGTCGGCCAGGCGCCCGAGGATCGCGACCACCTGAGCCGCCGTCTTGCCGGGACAGAAGACCGCTTCAGGAGCGCCGCCCCGCAGCGCCCGGTGGTGGTCCACCTTGGCGAACCGGATGTCTTCGTAGGGCAGCCCGCGGAGCTTGCTGACCGCGGCGTCGACATCGATGCGCCCGGCCCGAAGGTCTTCGAGCAGGGCCCTGACGGCTTCTCTATCCACCGCTCGCCCTCGGCGGGAGCTTGAGCAGGAGATTCGCGCTACCCGACTGGAATCCGGCGAGGTCGACCGCCACGTAGACGTAGCCGAGCTCGCGGAGGCGTTTCACGATCGCCTCGCGCCGGCCGGCGTCCCAGAGCCGCGCCACCTCGTCGTGGGCGACCTCGATCCGGGCAAGGCGATCGTGGTGACGCACCCGGAACTGGCGGAAGCCCAGCGAGCGCACGAACGCCTCGGCCGCGTCTACCTGGCGGAGCTTCTCCGGCGTGATCCGGTCGCCGTATTGGAATCGAGAGGACAGGCAGGCGAACGAGGGCTTGTCCCACGTGGGCAGGCCGAGATCGCGCGAGAGCGCCCGGATCTCTTCCTTCCACAGCTCGGCCTCGATCAGCGGCGCGCGCACACCGCGCTCCTGCGCGGCCTTCATGCCCGGACGGTGGTCACCGCGGTCGTCCATGTTGGCGCCGTACACAAGGGCGCGGCACCCCTCGCGCTGGGCGATGGGCGCCAGCTTGATGAACAGCTCCTCCTTGCAGAAGAAGCAGCGGTTGATGGGGTTTCGCGCGTAGTCGGGATTCTGGAGCTCCTCGGTGCGCACGACCAGGTGCCGCATCCCCAGCAGGAGTCCGAGCCGCCGAGCCTCGTCGAGCTCGCTGGCCGGATAGGTCTCGGAGTCCGCCGTCACGAGCAGCGCCCGCTCGCCCAGCGCCTCCTTCGCGGCGCGCGCGAGCAGCGTCGAGTCGACGCCGCCCGAGAATGCGACCACGACGCTCTCCAGCTGGTACAGGACCTCCACCAGGCGGTCGTACTTGGCCCGTGTCATGCGATCCATTCCCCTGCTCGCCTCGTCGTCCGGGCCCACGCGGCGCGCCCTACGGCTCGACTCGGATCAGGTCGTGGAACGCCGTGTAGCGCTCGGCGATCTCGGCGGGCGCGAGCCGCGTCAGCCGCTTGAGCGAGAAGTCCTCGACCGTGAACGATGCCATCACCGAGCCGTAGACGACCGCCCGTCTCATCGCGGCGGCGTCGATCCGGTCCTGCGCGGCGAGGTAACCCATGAACCCGCCCGCGAACGTGTCGCCGGCGCCCGTCGGGTCGTAGACCGACTCCAGCGGGTACGCCGGAACGAAGAACAACCGGCCTTCGGTCACCAGGAGCGCGCCGTACTCACCGCGCTTGACGACGACGGTCTGCGGCCCCATCGCGGCGATGGCCCGCGCGGCGCGGATGAGATTCGGCTCGCTGGCGAGCTGCCGGGCCTCCCCGTCGTTGATCGTCACCACGTCCACTTCGGCGAGCACGCGGCGCAGCGCGTCGCGCTTGCCCTGGATCCAGAAGTTCATGGTGTCCAGCGCGACGAGCCGTGGGCGCTCCTTCATCTGACGGAGCACGTCGAGCTGGAGCTCGGGGTCGATGTTCGCCAGGAACAGATAGGGCATCCGCCCCAACCCGTCGGCGAGCACCGGCCGGAACTCGGCGAAGACGTTGAGCTGCGTCTCGAGGGTCTTCGCCTCGTTCAGGTCGTATCCGTACTGGCCGGTCCAGCGAAAGGTGCGGCCCTGGGAAGTCTTGAGCCCGGCGATGTCCACGCCGCGGTCCTCGAGGAGCCTCAGATGCGACTCCGGGAAGTCCTCGCCGATGGTCGCGACCAGGTGCACCGGAGTGAAGAAGCTCGCCGAGTAGGAGAAGTAGGTCGCCGAGCCACCGAGCGCCTCGTGCACCTTGCCGAAGGGCGTCTCGACGCTGTCCAGCGCGACGGAGCCGACGACCAGGAGATCAGCCATGCTTTTGTGAGGCCGGCTTGGATCGAGGGTGGCCCGAGACAGGTGCGTGACGGCTGCGGTCGCCCGGAAAGTACTTGTCGAGGAAGAGCGCCAGCTTTTTTCGTGTCGCGGGCGGGAAGGTTTTCGGGTTGGTGATCACGGCGTTCTCGAGGCGGCTCGGGCATTCGCAGGCACGCGGCGGCGCGATCATCGGAATCACCCGCCGTAGCACGTCCTTGGCCGTCGCGACGTTCTTCAGGAGGTTCTGGATGACCGCCTCGACCGACACGGTCGCGTGCGTCTCGTGCCAGACGTCGTAGTCGGTGGCGAGCGCGAGCGTGGCGTAGCAGAGCTCCGCCTCCCTCGCGAGCTTGGCCTCGGGCATGTTGGTCATCCCGATGACGTCCACGCCCCAGCTCCGATAGATGCGCGACTCGGCCTTGGTGGAAAACTGCGGCCCCTCGATACAGATGTACGTCCCGCCGCGGTGGACGGTCGCGCTCGTCTCGCGGGCCGCCTTCTCGAGCGCCGCCGCGAGGTCGGGGCAGACCGGCTCCGCCATTCCCACGTGCGCCACGATGCCGTCGCCGAAGAAGGACGATACCCGCCGCTTGGTCGCGTCGAAGAACTGGTCCGGGACGACCAGGTCGAGCGGCCGGATCGCGTCCTTCATGCTGCCCACCGCCGAGATCGAGATCACCCACTGAGCGCCCAGGGACCGGAGTCCCCAGATGTTGGCGCGGAAGTTCAGCTCGCTCGGCGTCACCCGGTGGCCCCGGGCATGGCGTGGCAGAAAGATCACGCGCCGGCCGGCGAACCGCCCCACGCAGTAGGCGTCGGATGGGGCGCCGAACGGCGTGCGGATTTTCTGCCACCGGACGTCGGTCAGCCCCTCGAGCTCGTAGAGCCCGCTGCCTCCGATGACGCCGATCGCGGGATCGCTCGCGGCGGCCTTCACGTCTGGCTCGCGTCCAGCTCTCCGAGCGTGCGGTCACCCTGCACTCCGGTGACGCGGACCCGGACGAGCTTCCTCGTGTGCGTCCGTGGACCCGGAAAGACCACCTCGACGTAGTTGCCGGTGAGTCCGACGAGCCGGTCCGTCGCCCGGTCGGGCGTCTCGAGCACGAGCACGTCCTGCACGCTCCCGACGAGCCGCCGCCGGAACTCGTCGCTCTTCATCCGGCCCACCTCGCGCAGTGTCCGGCTCCGTCGCGTGATCGTGTATGGGTCCAATCGCCCGTCGAGGTGGGTCGCCTCGGTCCCCTTCCGCGCCGAGTACGGGAAGACGTGCAGGTAAGAGAACGGCAGCGCCCGCACGCACGATACCGTCTCGGCGAACTCCTCGTCGGTCTCGCCGGGGAAGCCGGCGATGACGTCTGCGCCGAGCCCGAGCCGGGGCCGCGCGGCGACCAGACGCTCGACCAGGGCGCGATACATCCGCGTGTTGTACGGCCGTCGCATCGACCGCAGCACACGGTCGCTGCCGCTCTGCAGCGGGATGTGAAAGTGGGGCGCGATCACGGGCGACGCCGCCACGATCTCGACCAGCTCCGGCGTGAAGTACGCCGGCAGCAGCGAGGAGAGTCGGACCCAGCGGAGCCCGGAAATCTCGACGAGCGATCTCAGCAGGGCGGCCAGTGTCGTCCGGGGCACGAGGTCGGCTCCGTAGTGCCCCAGGTCCACGCCGGTGAGCACGACCTCGGGGTGCCCGGCCTCGACGAAGAGACGGGCCTGGTCGAGAACGACCTGCGGCTCGAGGCTTCGGCTGGGCCCCCGTGCCTGCGGCACGACGCAGAACGCGCACCGGTGCTGGCAGCCGTCCTGGACCTTCAAGAACGCGCGGGACCGGCCGTGGAGGTGTCTGGCGGGCGGCACCTCGACCGTGCGGGCCCGCGCGATGTCGGAGACGTGCACCTTGTCGGCGACGGCCCGGTCGAGGAGGTCGGGGAGGCGATGCTTGTCTCCGTTGCCGACCACCAGGTCGACCTCTCCCATGCCGGCGACCTCGCCCGGACTCGTCTGCGCCCAGCAACCGGTCACGACCAGCGTCGCCCGAGGGCTGACGCGCGCGGCGCGGCGGATGGTCTGGCGGTCGGAGAACTCCGCGCGGGCCGTGACCGTGCACGTGTTGACGACGACCACGTCGGCGGGCTCGTCGAAGTCCACGGTTCTGAACCCGCGGGCCTCGAGCAGCGTCTGGAGCTGCTGCGTGTCGACCTGGTTCAGGCGGCACCCCAGCGTCGCGAACGAGACGGTCCGCGCGGGGCTCGACTCAGCCGCCACTGAGGCTCGCCACCGCCGACGACGTCTCGCGGAGCTGGCCGCACGCCGCGCCGATGTCCTCGCCCTTGCTCCACCGGACCGTCGTCGTGATCCCGGCGTCCAGCAGGACCGACTGGAACGAGAGGATGCGCGCCAGCGGCGGACGGCGGAAGCGCGCCCCCTCCCAGTCGTTGAACGGGATCAGATTGACCTTGGCCTTGACACCGCGGAGGAGACGCGCGAGGCGCTGCGCGTCGTCGAGCGTGTCGTTGACGTCCTCCAGCATGACGTACTCGAAGAACACGCGCTGGCGAGCGGCCAGCGGATAGCGCTTGACGGCGGCGAGCAGCGCGGCGAGATCGAAGGACCGGTTCACCGGCATGAGCCGCGACCGCACCTCGTCGGTGGTCGCGTGCAGCGAGATCGCCAGGTTGACCTTCAGGTCCTCGCGGCCTAGCTTCTCGATGCCGGGGACGAGGCCGACCGTGGACACGGTGATCCGCCGCGGCGAGTAGCCCAGGCCGAGCTTGGCGTCGGTGAGGATCCGGAGCGCCGTGACCAGGGCGGCATAGTTCGCGAGCGGCTCGCCCATGCCCATGAAGACGATGTGGGTGGCGCGCCGACTTTCCAGGGCGAGCAGACGGTTGGCCGCGAGGATCTGGCCCACGATCTCTCCCGCGGTCAGATTCCGCTCGAGCCCCATCACGCCCGTCAGGCAGAAGCCGCACGCGAAGCCGCAGCCGACCTGCGTGGACACGCACAGCGTGATCCGCTCGTCGTCGGGCATCAGCACCGAGCTGATCCGGCTCCCGCCGCTCAGGACGAAGACCAGCTTCCGGCTCCCGTCCTGCGACGGCGTCGCCCGCTCCGGCTCGGGGACCTCGACGACGGCTCGCTCGGCGAGGTCCCTGCGGAACTCCTTCGGCAGGTCGCTCATGGTCTCGAGGTCGAAGACCGACTTGCGATAGATCCACGTCGCGAGCTGACGGCCGCGATAGCGCGAGGTGCCGAGCTCGACGGCGAGATCCTCGAGCTCGGAAGGAAGCAGGCCGACGAGATTCACGCGCGACATCGTGAGAGGGAGGATATCACAGGGTTTTCCACCAGCATTGTGCCGGACTCGTGGATAACCGTGTGCGTGACCGGATGTCGCGGACGGGATTTCAGCTGGTTAGACCGGTTCGCTCATTCGATGAGCACCTCCGAGCCGGAGACGAGCGCGTCGATCTGCTGGGGCAACCCGAAGAGGCGCAACCGGTCGCCCGCGCGCAGCACCGTCTCGGCGGTGGGATCGAGCACCGCCTCGCCCGTCGCGCGCGTGACGCCGACGACGGTCACCCCGAAGCGCTCCCGCATGCGCGCTTCGCCCAACGACTGGCCCACGAGGTTACCGCCGACCAGGCTGATCTCGCGGAGCTGCGGCAGCCCCGTTCCGGCTTCCTCGGCTTCGGCCTCGGCGCTCTCCATCGCCGTGCGATAGCGGCTGAGATAGGCCAGCACCCGGTGTCGCGGGAGCGACAACCGCTCGAGGGCGTGGCGGATCAGGGTCGACGCCGCCTCCTGCTCCGGCTGGATCACCTCGGCGGCGCCGGCCTCCATGAGCCGGGCGCGCCAGGCGAGATCGTGCACGCGCGCCAGGATCTGGACGGACGGATTGAACGCGCGAATACGGCGCACGGCCTCCCGGGCGCGGTTGTTCTCGGGGATCGCCAGGATGACCAGGGCGGCCCGATCGACCTGGGCGGCGGCCAGAATGACCCGCTGGCCGGCGTCGCCGAACACGGCGGGCACGTTGCGCGCGCGCAGGCTCTTGACGATGTCCGGATCGGTCTCGATGGCGACGTACGGGACACCGAACGTCTCCAGCGCCTCGCCGATGGCGCTTCCGACACGGCCGAACCCGCACAGAACGACGTGGCCGTCCAGCGCCGGCGCCGATGGGAGCCCCAGCATCGGCGCCGAGGTGTCGTCCAGCCGCGCCGGCCCGATCCAGCGCGGGACCAGCCGGACCAGCGCCGCGTTGATCAGGATCGTCACCAGCGACGCGGCGAGCGTGGCGCTGTACACGTCGTCGCCGACGTGACCGGCCTGGCGCGCCACCTGGACCAGGATGAACGAGAACTCGCCGATCTGCGCCAGGCCGACGCCCACCAGCAGCGCCGTCGAGAGCGGCTGCCGGAAGAGCAGGCTGACCAGCGTCCAGATCGCCCACTGGCCGAGCACGACGAGCCCGACGAGCACCCCGAGCAACGCCAGGTTGTCCACCACCACCCGCAGGTCGATGAGGACGCCCACCGTCACGAAGAAGAGCGCGACGAAGGCGTCGCGAAGGGACAGCAGACGGGCCAGCATCTCGTGCGCGTAGTCCGACTGGTTGATGAGGAGCCCCGCCAGGAACGCGCCCAGCGCCAGCGACAGGCCGGCCGCCTGGGTGACCGCGGCCGCGCCGAGACCGACGGCGAGCGCCACGAGCAGCAGGAGCTCGTCGCTTCGCGTCCTCGCCACGCGAGCGAGCACCTGAGGCAGGATGCGCGCGCCGAGATAGAAGAACGGCACGAGGATCGCCGCCGCCGTCAGGAGGGCCTTCGCGACGGCCAGGACGCGCTCGCCCTGCAGGGCGCCCAGGGCCGGGATCAGGATGATCAAGACCACCACCGCCAGGTCCTCGACGAGGGTGATCCCGATCATGATCCGACCGTGACGGGTGTGGAGCTCCCCACGGTCGAGCAGGAGCCGCGCCAGCACCATCGTGCTGGCGGGGGAGACGACCATGCCCACCACCGCCCCCTGCAACGGGCTCCAGCCGAGCAGGGTGCCGACGCCGAGCCCCAGGGCGATCGACAGGACGATACCGATCGGCCCGCCGATGAACGCGATCCACTTCACGCCCATGAGGTCTTTGAGCGAAAACTCGATCCCCAGCGAGAACATCAGGAGGACGACCCCGATCTCCGCGAACAGCTCGAACGTGTGGATGTCCGAGACCGACGGTCCCGGCGTCAAGGGGCTGATGATGAGGCCGCCCAGAACGTAGCCCAGGATCAGCGGCTGGCGGGTGAGCCACGCGAGCGATCCGCACAGCACCGCAGCGACGAAGACGTACGCGAGGTCTCTGAAGAGGACGGGATCGGCGCTCATGCCGAGCGCACCGCGACGTAGAGGTCGAGCAAGTTGGTCCTGGTGGGCCCCGAGACGAGCAGGTCGCCGCTCGTCTGGAGAAATCGATAGGCGTCGTTGTCCTCCAGCGCCCGCCGGGCATCGGCGCCGGCGGCGGCGCCTCGTTCGACGCTCCCGGCGTCGACGATCGCGCCCACCGCGTCGGTCGGACCGTCGGTGCCGTCGGTGCCGGCCGCCAGGATCGTGATGCGGTCCGCCGGCCGGAGCTCGAGCGCCGCGGCGAGGGCGAACTCCTGGCATCGGCCGCCCTTTCCTCGACCCGTCACGGTCACGGTGGTCTCGCCGCCCGCGATCAGGCACGCCGGCGGCTCGAGACGGCGCGCGCGCGCCACGAAATCGCGCGCGACGTCCCGCGCCTCGCCCTGGAGCTCGCGCGTCAGGAGGTCGGGCCGGAAGCCCAGACGACCTGACGTGGCGACGGCCGCGTCGGTGATCAAGGCGTTGTTGCCGATCACGATGTTGGTCACGCGACTGAACAGCCGATCCCCCGGCTTCGGCGTCTCCTGGATCTCGCCCGCGAGCCCGGCCTCGAGGCGCCGGGCGACCGAGGCCGGCACCCGCTCGGCGAGCCCTCGCCGTACCAGCACCTCGCGGGCATCGGCGAAGGTCGTCGGATCCGGCGCGGTCGGCCCCGACGCTATCACGTCCAGAGGATCACCGATCACGTCGGACAGGGCGAGCGTGAGCACGCTGGCCGGCCAGGCGGCCCGGGCCAGCTGGCCGCCCTTGAAGAGCGACAGGTGCTTGCGAACGGCGTTGAGCTCGCCGATGGTCGCGCCGGAGGCCAGGAGGAGCCGCGTGACCTCCTGCTTCTCGGCGAGCGTGATCGGCGGCGCGGGCGCCGGCGTCAGCGCCGAGCCCCCGCCGGAGACGAGGAACAGGACGAGGTCGTCCTCGCGGGCGCTTCGCGCGAGCTCGAGGAGCCTTGCGGAGGCCGCGAGCCCGCGCGCGTCGGGCACGGGATGGCCCGCCTCGGCGATCTCGATGCTCCGCAGGCGCGTCCCGTAGCCGTCCTTGACGACGACGAAGCCGCCGGCGATGCGGCCGCCGACGATCCCCTCGGCGGCGGCCGCGGTCGCCCCGCTCGCCTTGCCGCAGCCCAGGATCAACACCCGCGCGTGGCGGGAATCGAGCCGGAGATGGTGACGGACGAGCGGCGCCACGTCGCCCGCCGCGAGCGCCGCCTCCCACATGGCCCGCACCACGTCGCGCGGGGTCACGAGCGGAGCTTGAGGAGGCGCTCTCCCGCGTCCCGAAGCACGTCGTCGGTCTTCGGGAAGCAGAATCGGATCTTCGTGCGGCCGAGCTCGGCGTGGGCGTAGAAGGACGAGCCGGGCACCGTGGCGACCCCGACGTTCTTGATGAGCCACATCGCGAACGCCGTGTCGTCGGGAACGTCGTAGCGCTTCAGGAAATGCGCGACGTCGGTGAGGATGTAGTAGGCGCCCCGCGGCTTCCACGCCACGAAGCCGGCCTTCTCGACGTAGCCCCAGAGCAGATCGCGACGCGCCTGGTAGGACTCGCGGAGCCGGACGTAGTAGGGGTCGGGCAGCTGGAGGGCCGTGACGGCGGCCTCCTGCAGCGGATGCGGCGCGCCGACGGTGACGAAGTCGTGCGCGCGTCGAATCCCGAGCGACAGCTCCGGCGGCGCGACCGCGTAACCGACCCGCCAGCCGGTCACCGAGTAGGACTTCGAGATCCCGGAGATGGTGACGGTGCGCTCAGCCATGCCGGGGAGCGTGGCGATCGGCGTGTGGTCGAGGCCGTCGTAGACGATGTGCTCGTAGATCTCGTCGGTGATCGCCAGCAGGTCGTGCTCCTGGCAGAGATCGGCGATGGTCTGGAGCTCGCCGCGCGAGAAGACCTTGCCGGTCGGGTTATTGGGGCTGTTGAAGATGATCGCGCGGGTCCGGGGCGTCACCGCCCGACGCAGCCGATCCGGATCGAATGAGAAGTCGGGCGGCTCGAGTGGGACGAACACCGGCCGGGCGCCCGAGATGATGCACCCGGGCCCGTAGTTCTCGTAGAACGGCTCGAAGATGATGACTTCGTCGCCCGGATTCAGAACCGCCAGCAGCGTCGACAGCATCGTCTCGGTCGAGCCGCAGCAGATCGTCACGTGGCGGTCGGGCTCGATCTCCATCCGGTAGAACCGGCGGTATTTCTCGGCGATCGCCTGGCGGAGGCGAGGCGTGCCCCACGTGACGGCGTACTGGTGGAAGTCGCCGTCGATCGCCCGGTGGGCCGCCTCGATCAGCTCGGGGGGCGGCGGAAAGTTGGGCATGCCCTGGGCCAGATTCACGCCGCCGAGCTGGTCGACGACGCGGGTCATCTCGCGGATGACCGACTCGGTGAATCCCTGGACGCGCCGCGAGATCTCCACTACGGGACGATTACATCACGCTCGATCGGATCGACCTGGACACCCTGGTCCTTGAGCCACTTCACCCCGCGCTGGAGCGCGCCTTCGTCGGCCTCGAGCTCGAGCACGATCCACCCGTGGTCGGCCTTGACGTCGGCGCGGCGGATGTTGATCACGATGTCGAAGTCCTTCACGAGCCGGTAGACGATCGGCTCCTGGATGAGCGCCGTCGGGAAGGTGAGGCGGACACGCATGCGGGCCATCGCTCCACCGGCCCGAGCTACCCTCCCGCGATCGCGGGCACGATCGACACCTCGTCGCCGTCCTTCAGCACCGTCTTCTTGGCCTGGAGGAACCGGATGTCCTCCTGGTTGACGTAGATATTGATGAAGCGCCGCAGCTCCCCCGCCTCGTCGAGCAGTCGGTCCTTCAGCCCCGGGAACTGCCGCTCGAGGTCGTCGACCAGGCTGTCGACCGTCTCGCCCTTGGCCTGGATCTCGGCGTTGCCCTTCGTGAGCGTGCGCAGCGGCGTCGGAATCCGAACGAGGACCGGCATTCGCGTTTCCTCCTACGACGTTTGGGACTTGAGATCGCCCAGCGCGCGGTCGAAGGCCGAGAGCGAGGGCTTGATCTTCACGTGCGCGTCCAGACGGTCCTGCAGGGCGTCCGGCGTCTTCAGGCCGTTGCCCGTGATGCAGATCACGATCGACTCGTCACGCGGGATGACGCCGCGCTCGATCAGCTTCTTGGCCGCGGCGATCGTCACGCCGCCGGCGGTCTCCGTGAAGATCCCCTCGGTCCGCGCCAGGAGCAGCATCCCCTCGACGATCTCCTCGTCGGTGGCGTGCTCGCCCGAGCCGCCGGACTCCTTCGTGACCTTGTAGGCATAGTAGCCGTCGGCCGGGTTGCCGATCGCGAGCGACTTCGCGATCGTGTTGGGCCGCACCGGTACCAGCACGTCCGTGTCGTTCTTGATCATCGTGACGATGGGCCCGCAGCCGAGCGCCTGCGCCGCGTGCATCTTCGTGGAGCGTTGCCCGTCGATGAGGCCGAGGAGCTTCAGCTCCTTGATCGCCTTCCAGATCTTCGTGATCAGCGACCCGCCGGCGCACGGCACGATGATGTGGCCGGGCGTGCGCCAGCCCAGCTGCTCGATGATCTCGAACCCGTAGCTCTTCGACCCTTCGGAGTAGTAAGGTCGAAAATTCACGTTCACGAAGGCCCAGCGGTACTTGTCGGCGATCTCCGAGCAGAGCCGGTTGACCTCGTCGTAGGTGCCGTGGACCGCGATCAGCGTGGGGCTGTACACGAGCGTCGCGATCACCTTGCCCTGCTCGAGGTCGGCCGGGATGAAGATGTACGATTTGAGCCGGCCCTCGGCGGCGTGGGCGGCGACGGAGTTGGCGAGGTTCCCGGTCGAGGCGCACGCCACGGTGTCGAAGCCGAACTCCAGCGCCTTCGTGACCGCGACCGCCACGACGCGGTCCTTGAACGACCACGACGGATGGCAGACCGAGTCGTTCTTGACCCAGACCTCGCGGCAGCCCAGCTCGTCGGCGAGGTTGCGCGCGCGGATCAGCGGCGTGAAGCCCACGTGATGGCCGACCGCGACGTCGCCGTCGATCGGCAGCAGGTCCTTGTACCGCCACATGCTCGGCGGCCCGGCCGCGATCGACTCGCGGGTGACCACGCCTCTCAGCGCGTCATACCGATAGTCGACCTCGAGGGGGCCGAAACAGAACTCGCACACGTGGACGGGCGCCGCCGGGTAGTGGCGGCCGCACTCGCGACATCGCAGGCCGTTCAGCTTTTCCATTCAAGTCTCCATCGGTAGGGGAATTGAGCCCCGAGTTTTGCTGCACCGACAGCAAGACATTTCCACCACTTAACACTCAACTTCGCGTCCTGTCAATTGAAGTATGATCCGGTCGGTGGCTCGCGACTCGCTTTGTCCCCTCGCGTTGCTGGTCTCGTACGGGCTCGCGTTCAGCGTGGCGGCGTTCGGCGCCTCCCCGCTCGCCTTCGACGACCACCCCGGGCAGCTCTACCGCCTCTGGCACGTCGTCACCCGCGGTCCGGCGCCGTGGGCGTGGAGCCCGGACTGGTGGACGGGCTATCCCGAGCTCCAGTTCTACCCGCCGGGCCTCGCGTACGCGGGAGCGCTCCTGCAGCGGGCTTCCGTCAATGCGCTCTCGGTCGCGGCCGCCTACCAGGCGCTCGTCTGGATCGCCTACCTGGCGCCCGGGCTGACGGTCTTCCTGGCGCTCGCGCGCATTCTGCGAAGCGGCTGGCTCGCGCTGCCGGGCGCGTTCGTCGCCCTGACGCTGTCGGCCGGCACGGCGAGCGGCGTCGAAGGCGGCGTGCACATCGGGATGATCGGCGCGCGGCTCGCGTGGGCGCTCGTCCCCCTGCTGCTCCTGGTGCTCGTCCCCTGGTTCGAGGAGGATCGGCGGCTGCCGCGCACCGCGGCGCTGCTCGTCGCGGCGATCCTCCTGACCCATCCGGCGGCGCTGCCCGCCGCGGCGACGCTGATCGCGATCGGCGCGGTCGTGCGGCCCCCGCGAGGGGCGCGGCTCGCCGGCGCGCTGGCGACCCTCATTCTCGCGGCCGCGCTGACGGCGTTCTGGGCCCTGCCGCTCGTCCTGCGTCTCGAGCACACCCGAGCGCTCGCGTGGGGTGAGCTGACGGGCTTCGGCGCCTTCGGAGCGGCGCTGGCGCTCCTGGCGCTGCTCGGGCTCGCGCGAGCCCGAGGCGCCGGGCCGAGCGGGCTCGTCGTCGCGCTGTTCCCGTGGGCGATGGGCCTCGTCATCCTCGTCGACCGGTTCGCGCTCGAGCCGCTGGGCGTGCGCTGGCTCCCCGCGAACCGCGTCGCCGACGGCGCGTGGATCGCGCTCGTCCTCGCGGCGGGCCTCGGCTGGTCCGGAGTCCGTGGCGC
>DASPZZ010000323.1:0-1580 GCA_035635995.1 Binatia bacterium
AAGATCGTGCGGATGATCCGGAGCGCCGGCGCCAAGGAAGTCCACGTCCGGATCTCGTCGCCGCCGATCCAGTGGCCCTGCTTCTACGGCATCGACACGCCGACGCGAAAGGAGCTGATCGGCTCGAGCCACAGCCCCGAGGAGGTCCGTCGCTACCTCGGCGCCGACTCGCTCGGCTACCTCTCGCTCGACGGCATGCTCAAGGCGACCGGCACCGACCCTGGGCAGTTCTGCCACGCGTGCTTCACCGGCAACTACCGCGTGGGTATCGAGCCCGAGCCGACGCCGCAGCTCAGTCTCTTCGGGAGCTGACGTGAAGCCGCTCACCTACCGCGAAGCCGGCGTCGACATCGACGCGGGCGACGACGCGGTCCGCCGCATCACGCCGCTCGCCCGCGCGACGAACCGTGCCGAGGTGATCGGCGGGGTCGGCGGCTTCGCGAGCCTGGTGGGTTTGCCGTCGAAATACCGCGAGCCCGTCATGGTGTCCTCCACCGATGGGGTCGGCTCCAAGCTGAAGATCGCGTGCCTGGCGGGCCGCCACGACACTGTGGGCATCGATCTGGTCGCCATGGGGGTGAACGACATCCTCGTGCCCGGGGCTGAGCCCCTCTACTTCCTCGACTACATCTCCGTGGGCCGGCTCGATCCCGGCCAGATCGAGTCGATCGTGGGCGGCGTCGCCGAGGGGTGCCGGCAGGCCGGGTGCGCCCTGGTGGGCGGCGAGATGGCCGAGCACCCGGATTCGCTCCCGCCCGGCGAGTACGATCTCGCCGGCTTCGCTGTCGGCATCGCCGAGCGCCAGCGATTGATCGACGGCTCGAAGATCCGCCCCGGGGACGTCGTGCTGGGCCTTGCCTCGTCCGGCTTGCACTCCAACGGCTACAGCCTGGTTCGCCGGATCGTGTTCGACGTCATGGGGCTCCGGGTCACGGATCCTCTGCCGGGAACTGGACGGCTCGTAGCGGACGAGCTGCTCACACCGACGCGGATTTACGTGCGCTCGATTCAGACACTACTGGAGACGGTCGAGGTGAGGGGAATGGCGCACGTGACCGGGGGAGGTGTGACGGGCAACATCCCCCGCGTGCTGCCGCACGGCTGCCGCGCGAGGCTCTCGCGCAGCACCTGGTCGCCACCCGCGGTATTCGAGACCCTGCGAGAAGCCGGCCGAGTGGAGGACGCCGAGATGTTCAGGACCTTCAACATGGGCATCGGCTACGTGGTGATCGTTCCGTCGGTTGCGGCCGAAACGGCGGCTCGAACGCTCCGGGGCGCCGGCGAGCAAGTTACCAGAATAGGCGAGATCGTCGCCGGCGAGCGCGGCGTGGAGCTCGTCGCTTGACACCCGCGAGCGGCCGCCTTCGCGTCGGCGTTCTGGTCTCGGGGCGTGGGTCCAACCTCCAGGCCCTGCTCGACGCCTCCGCGAGAGCCGACTACCCGGCCGAGGTCGTCGTCGTGATTTCCGACCGGGATCGGGCGGCGGCTCTCGATCGGGCGCGCACGGCGGGTGTCGAAGCGCTGGTCGTGAACCCGAAGGACTTCGCCGACCGGGAGTCTTTCGATCGCGCGCTGGTCCG
>DASPZZ010000324.1:0-8829 GCA_035635995.1 Binatia bacterium
CCCGTGATGACGACGAACGACAAGGGGGCCGGCATCGCGCTAGGCTCCGGGCGCGTTCGCGTCGACCGGCGAGCGTCGGGTCCGAGCCCGTCGCCGGCGCGTCCGCGCTTCGCGCAGCTGGCGGCAGAGGGTATCGATGGCGCCCTCCACGGCCGTCAGCAGGTGGTCGGCGCTCGCCTCGGACGAGAAGCTGCGGCGCCGCGCCCGCGCGACGAGCCGGACCGTCCGCTGAAACCGCTGCGACCCGCAGGTGACCCGCACCGCGAGCGGCACCGCCCCTCCGCGCGTGAGCTTCTCGACCTTTCGCTCGACCAGCGCCCGGAAAGACGGCGTCAGCACCACCCCGCGCCCGCTGATGATGAGCTGCATGGGGGTCCTCCCCTCACGGCTCGGGTCCGGCACCTCACCGCTTCCGCGGCGCCAGGCGACGCTGATGCGAGGGCAGGATGCCGAGCTCCTCGCGGTACTTGGCGACCGTGCGGCGGGCGATCGTGAGACCGCGCTTCTGCAGCGCCTGCGCGACTTCCTGGTCGGACTGCGGCTTCGCCGGGTCTTCCGCCGCCAGGAGGTCCTGGATCATCTTCTTGACCGAGACCGACGAGACCATCTCGCCGTCGCCTGACGCGATGCCGCTGTGGAAGAAGAACTTCAGCTCGAACAACCCCTGCGGGGTCTCGACGTACTTGTTCGTCGTCACCCGGCTGATCGTCGACTCGTGCATGCCGATGTCCTCGCCGACGTCCCGCAGCGACAGCGGACGCAGGTGCGGCAATCCCCGGTCGAGGAACTCGCGCTGGAACTTGACGATCGATTGCGTCACCTTGCGCAGGGTCCGCTGCCGCTGGTCCACGCTCTTGATCAGCCACAGCGCCGACCGGAGCTTCTGCTCGACGTACTGGCGGGCCTCGTCGACGCCGGAGTTCCGGAGGAGCGACCGGTAGAGCGAGTTGACGCGGAGGCGTGGGATGCCGTCCTCGTTGAGGACGATGGTGTACTCGGTGCCGAGCTTGTACACGTAGACGTCGGGCACGATGTAGCGCGAGTCGTTGCCGCCGAACCGCCGGCCGGGCTTCGGCTCGAGCCCCATGATCTCCTCGACCGATTCCATGATCCGGTCGACCGGGAGCTTCAGCGCCCTCGCGATGTCCGGGTAGCGCCGGCGGCTCAGGTCGTCGAAGTGCGCCTCGATGATCTCGACCGAGACCGGATCCGGGAGCGGGTCGCGCTTGAGCTGGAGCAGGAGGCACTCCTGGATGGTCCGCGCCGCCACGCCGGCCGGGTCGAAGCCCTGCACGAGCGTCAGGACACCGGTCACTTGCTCGGCGGTGGCGCCGCAGCGGTGGCCGAGCTCCTCGATCTCGGCGCGGAGGTAGCCGTCTTCGTCGAGGTTGCCGATGATCTCGGTCCCGATCCGGCGCACGGCGGCGTCCTCCGACGCGAAGCGGAGCTGCTCCTCGAGATGGTCGGTCAGCGAGACCTGAGTCCGGATGACGTTCTCGAACGGCATGTCTTCGCGGTCTTCCTGCGAGACCAGCGACCGCTCCTCGTGGTCGTCGTCGGCCGACATCACCGCGGTGAAATCGAACGGGAGCTCGTCCGTCTGCCGCTCGGTGGTCGGCGGCGGGTCCGTCGTCAGCTGCTCGACCGTCGGCGCGGGCGGCGAGTCGGCGGTGACCGGCGCGTCGGCGGGGGTCTCCGGTGTGTCGGGAGTGACCTCCTCCAGCAAGGGATTCTCGAGCAGCTCCTTCTGGACGACCTCCTGGAGCTCGAGCGTGGAGAGCTGCAGCAGCTGGATGGCCTGCTGCAGGAGCGGCGTCATGACGACCCGCTGGCTCTGCCGTAACGAGAGGCGCGCCTCCATGGCCATGGGGGGTCTGTCGCCTCGGCCTAGAGCGCGAACCGCTCGCCCAGGTAGATCTCCCGGGCGACGGGGTTGTGGGCGATCTCGGTGGCGGTGCCGGCCACCAGGATCTTGCCGTCGTAGAGGATATAGGCGCGGTCGGTAATGGCGAGAGTCTCCCGCACGTTGTGGTCCGTGATGAGGATGCCGATCCCGCGCTCGCGGAGACGGCCGACGATCTCCTGGATGTCGCCGATCGCGATGGGATCGATTCCGGTGAACGGCTCGTCCAGCAGCAGATATTGCGGCGAGGTCACGAGCGCGCGCGTGATCTCGAGCCGGCGGCGCTCGCCGCCGGAGAGCGTGTAGGCCGGGTAGCGCGCCAGCGGGGTCAGGGCCAGCTCCGCCAGAAGCTCACGCGCCCGCTCTCGGCGCTCGTCGCCCGAGAGATCGAGCGTCTCGAGAATCGCCAGGAGGTTCTCCTCCACCGTCAGCTTCCTGAACACCGACGATTCCTGCGGCAGGTAGCCCACGCCCAGCCGGCACCGCTGGTACATCGGCAGCGCCGTGATCTCCTGGCCCTCGAGGAAAATCCTGCCCCCGTCCGCCGGGAGCAGGCCGACCATCATGTAAAACGACGTCGTCTTGCCCGCGCCGTTCGGGCCGAGCAAGCCGACGACCTCGCCCCGCTGGATGTCGAGCGAGACGGAGTCCACGACTTTGCGGGTCTTGAACCACTTCACGAGTCCCTGCGCCACGAGCCCTTCCATCGATCAGTTCTTGCAGGGATCCGCGGGGCGCCGGGCGCTCGCCTGGTCGTTCCGCTTCTGCTCGTCGCGGGGATAGAACACCGCCTTGACCCGCTCCTGCTTGCCGCCCTCCACGGTCGTGCGGTCCTCGGAGAGGAAGATCGTGATCGTGTCGCCGGACACGACGTTGTCCTCCTGCCAGACCCGGGCGTCGCCGATGAGCACGACGCGCTGCTCGGGCTCGTAGTACTCGGCGCGTTGCGCCGTCCCGGTGCGGCAATCGCGGGTGAGGATCCGGACGCTCCCGGTCGAGACCGTCCTCACAACCCGGTCGCCCTTCTCGTCCATGTAGACCTCGACCCGGTCGGCGTACTGGACGGAGTTGTCGCGGCGGGCCACGACGTTGCCGCTGAAGACGACGAGGCTCTCCTTGCCGAACCGCTCCATCTTCTTGGCGTCGACGGTGAGTGGCTGCGTCTTGTCGTCCTTCGGCTTCGGCGCGGCGACCGCCGCGTGCGGCTGGCCGGCCGGGGGGGTCGCGCCCTTCGGGGCTGACTCGGTCGCCGCCACCGCGGGCGCCAGCGCGAGCAGGGCGGCAGCGAGAAGTGTCCTCGAGGTCATTGGCGTCCCCCGCTGAAGATCGTCCGGACGGGCCCGGCCAGCGTCGTGTACTCCTCCGCCATTCTCACGTCGAGCGCTGTCCCGTCGGCGACCGCGCCGCCGCCTGAGAGCCGAACCGGCGCGTCCGTCCACAGCCGCTTCTCGGCGCCCTGCCAGCGGAGCACGCTGGTCTCCAGGCGGATGCCGTCGCTCGAGGTGAGCACGACGTTATTCCGGATTTCTAGATTCTTCGTCGCCTGGAACAGATCGCCTTCCTCGCCCACGATCGTCCACGAGCGGTCGCGCTCGAACACGTCGACCGAGATCTTGCGGAGCGCCGTGCGCCCCTCCGCGTCGAAGATCAAGGCCTGCTCGGCCTTGAGCCGCCAGCGTACGCCGCCCGCCTCCTCCTCGATGTGCGCCTCTTTGATCCTCAGGTCGGCGCTCGAGGTGACCGAGCCGGTCGGCTCGGTGGGCGGCGTCCGGCTCTTCGCGATCAGCGTGCCCGCGACCAGCAGCACGAACACGAGAACGATTCCGAGAATGACCGCGGCCACGTGTTGTGTCCTCATCACTCCATCGATTCTAAAGGGAAGACGGATCGGAATGCAATTTCGATACCACGCTAGCACAGAGTCGAGACGTGAAAAAGCGGAAACACCGTGAAAACTATACGATCTTCGCTCGGAGGATGTCGTGCATGTGGATGAGGCCAACAGGCCGGCGAGCCTGGTCGACGATGACCAGACTGGTGATCTGCCAGGTCTCCATCACCTCGATCGCCTTCGCGGCGAGGTCATCGGCGTGGATCGTCTTGGGCTCTCGGCTGGCCACCTGGCCCGCGGTGAGATCGTCGATCGACTTGCCCAGGAGGTAAAGCCGACGCAGGTCGCCGTCGGTGATCACGCCGGCGAGCCGGCCGGCTCCGTCGATGACGGTGGTCACGCCCTTGCGCTTCCGTGTCATCTCGACGATGACCTCCCGGAGGGGGGTGCTCTCGGGGACGACCGGCACGGCCTCCCCGGTGAGCATCAGATCCGCCACGCGGAACAGCGCGCGCCAGCCGAGCGAGCCGCGCGGGTGCAAGGCCGCGTAGTCCTCGGGGCGGAGCCCGCGGAGGTCGAGGAGCGCTAGCGCGAGCGCGTCCCCGGCGGCGAGCGCGGCGGTCGTGCTCGACGTGGGGGCCAGGTTCATCGGGCACGCCTCCTCCGGCACGCTCACGTCCAGCACGACCTCACACTGGCGGGCCAAGGCCGAGCTCGGATTTCCCGTGAGCAGCACGATGGGCACCCCGAGTCGCTTGAGCGGCGGAAGGATCGCCAGCACCTCGTCGGTCTCACCCGAGTTCGACAGCGCCAGGACCACGTCGCCGCGTGCCACCATGCCGAGGTCTCCGTGGACGCCCTCGGCCGGGTGGAGGAAGTATGCCGGGGTCCCCGTCGACGCGAGCGTCGACGCGATCTTGCGTCCGATCAGGCCCGACTTACCCATGCCCGTGACGATGACCCGGCCGCCGCAGGCGCGGAGCAGCGCGACCGCGCGCTCGAAGCGCTCGTCGAGCTTCGGGATCAGCCCCAGGATCGCCTCGGCCTCGAGTCGGAGCACCCGCTCGGCGAGCCGGCGCAGGTCGGACGTTTGCTCGGGGCTCACGGGTGGACGGCCGCCTCGATGGCGCCGAGCTGCCGCAGGAGCCGCGGCAGGTCGTCGATGCGCAGCATGTTCGGCCCGTCCGAGAGCGGGCGGCCGTCCGGCAGCGTGCGGTCCGGGTCCTCGTGCATCTCCATGAAGAGCGCGTCGACACCGAAGGCTACCGCGGCGCGCGCGAGCGCGGGGACGTACTTGCGCTCGCCGCCGGACCGGTCGCCGGCGCCGCCCGGCAGCTGGACCGCGTGGGTCGCGTCGAAGACGACGGGAAAGCCGAGTGCGCGCATGTCCGCCAGGCCTCGCAGGTCGACCACGAGGTTGTGGTACCCGAACGAGGTGCCGCGCTCGGTGAGAAGGATCGAGCGATTCCCCACCGAGAGGATCTTGTCGATGACGTTCTTCATGTCGCCCGGCGCCAGGAACTGCCCCTTCTTGACGTTCACGACCTTCCCGGTTTGCGCCACCGCCAGGATCAGGTCGGTCTGCCGGCAGAGGAAGGCGGGAATCTGCAGCACGTCGAGGACCTCCGCCGCCGGGGCCACTTCGGACACCTGGTGCACGTCGGAGAGCACGGGGACGCCGAGCGTGTCGCGCACCTTGCGCAGGATTCGGAGCCCTTCGCGGAGCCCGGGTCCCCGATAGCCGTTGATCGACGACCGGTTGGCCTTATCGTACGACGACTTGTAGACGAACGGCACGCGGCGCTCGGCCGCGATGGTGGCCAACCGCTCGGCCGTCATCAGCGCGTGCTTCTCGTCCTCGATCGCGCACGGGCCGCCGATCAGCGCCATCGGCGCGCCGCCGCCGATCGCGAGCGCGCCGATCCGGACGACCGCGGTCGTGGGCTGGCCGCTCATGTCACGTCCTGACGCGCTCGCACGGTTTCAGCTCGTACGTCTCGGATTTGACGGTCGGCGTTTCGCTGCACCTCGCACTCCCCGCGAACCGCGTTGCGGAACTGAAGGGCTCGGCTCGGCGGGACCGCGTCAGTACCCTTTCGGATTTGAAGGGCTCGGCTCGGCCGTCGAACGGCCTCACCTCGCACTACCATGCTCGAGGGCGGCGCGCACGAAGCCCGCGAAGAGCGGGTGTGGCTCCCACGGCCGCGAGCGAAACTCCGGATGGAACTGGCCGGCGACGAAGTACGGGTGCTCGGCGATCTCGATGATCTCGACGAGCTCTTTCTCCGCCCAGATGCCGGAGACGCGGAGGCCGGTCTTCTCGAGCCGAGGAAGATAGTCGTTGTTCACCTCGTATCGATGGCGGTGGCGCTCCTCGATGATGCCCTGGCCGTACAGGCGCGAGGCCAGGCTGCCTTCGCCCAGGACGATTGGGTAGAGCCCCAGCCGCATCGTGCCACCCTTCTGGGCGACCCCGCGCTGCTCCGGAAGGAGGTCGATCACCAGGTGCGGCGCGGCGGGATCGAATTCCGCGGAGCTCGCGCCGGTGAGGCCGCAGACGTTGCGCGCGTACTCGATCACGGCGCACTGCATGCCCAGGCAGATGCCGAGGTACGGCACGCGCCGCTCGCGTGCGTAACGGACCGCCTCGATCTTTCCCAGGATTCCGCGGTCGCCGAAGCCGCCGGGCACCAGGATGCCGTGGACGCCGGTGAACTGGGCCTCGGCTCCGTCGCGCTCGATGTGCTCGGCGTCCACCCATTGCACGTCCACGCGCGCCTCGTTCGCGATGCCGCCGTGGGCGAGTGCCTCCACGAGGCTCTTGTAGGAATCCTTCAGCTCGACATACTTGCCGACCACGGCGATGCGCGTCTCGACCAGCGGCGACTTGACCCGGCGCACCACGCTCTCCCAGCGCGACAGGTCGGTCGGTCGGGGCTCGAGGCCGAGGAGCTTCACGATGATCTCGTCGAGACCCTCCCGGTGGAAGACGAGCGGCACCTCGTAGATCGTGTCGACGTCCTTGGCCGTGATGACGGCCTCCTCCTCGACGTCGCAGAACAGGGCGATCTTCGACTTGATGCCCGGCGGCAGGTAGCGGTCCGTGCGGCAGAGCAGGATGTCGGGCTGGATGCCGATCGCCCGTAGCTCCTTGACCGAGTGCTGCGTCGCCTTCGTCTTCAGCTCGGAGGCCGCCTGGATGAACGGCACGAGGGTCAGGTGCACGTAGATGACGTTCTCGCGCCCGACGTCCTTCTTGAACTGGCGAACCGCCTCCAGGAAGGGCAGCCCCTCGATGTCGCCGACGGTTCCGCCCACCTCGACGATGACGACGTCGGTGTCGCGCGCGACCTTGCGGATGGACGCCTTGATCTCGTCGGTGATGTGCGGAATCACCTGGACCGTGCGCCCGAGATAGTCGCCCCGCCGCTCCTTCTGGATGACCGAGTAGTAGACCTTGCCGGTCGTCACGTTGTGGTCGCGCGTCACCCGGCTCGACGTGAAACGCTCGTAGTGCCCGAGGTCGAGGTCGGTTTCGCCCCCGTCGTCGGTCACGAAGACCTCGCCGTGCTGATACGGGCTCATGGTGCCCGCGTCCACGTTGATGTAGGGATCCATCTTCTGCAACGTCACGCGGAAGCCGCGTGCCTCCAACAGCGCCCCAATCGAGGCCGCCGCCAGGCCCTTGCCCAGCGACGAAACGACGCCGCCCGTCACGAAGATGTATTTCGGGGCCAAATCATCCTCCTCTCGCGATCCATTGTCGGACGTGTGCTTCCTCCATGGCACGGCTGGCGAGCGCGCCGTCCAGCCGCGCGTCCCTCACCTCGGCGAGAACGCGCGCAACCGCGGGACCCCGCGGGACCCCGAGCGCGACGAGGTCGTCGCCGCTCAAGGACACGATTCGCGCGTCGAGCCCGACGAACCAGTCGAGCGTCGCGGGGACGCCGCGATCGCCGGTCAGCCAGAGCCAGGCGAGCTCGACCGGCGCGCGCCCGCGGAGCTGGCGCGCCCGCTCGCTGGGCGCGGCGGCGCCGGCGAGACGCGCGGCGAGCTCCCCGGCGGTGGCGTGCGCCCGCGCCAGATCGGCCAGTGGCCGGCCTGAAAAGCCGAGCCGAGCGAGGAGGGCGGAGGCAGCCGACGGCCGGCCCTCGGCGAGCGCGAGCGCGGCGAGCCCGACCGCGTCGACGTCGAGCGCCCGCCCGCGCGCCCAGGCCAGCGCCTCGGGAAGCTCGCCGAGACGGCGCCGGCTCGCCGCGGTGAACCGGTAGTCGGGGTCCAGCAGACGGAAGGCTCCGGCGCGCCCGAGCCGGGCGAGGATGACCCCGGACTGGGCCTCGCCCAGGACGCGCTCGAGCTCGGCGGCGATTCGCTGGCCCGACAGCACGGGATACGGCGCGAGGCGCAGCGCAAGCGCCTGCGCCCGGGTCGTGGCTCGATCCTGGGAGAGGCCGAGCCGGGCGGCGTATCGCGCCGCGCGGAAGATGCGGGTCGGATCCTCGACGAACGAGAGCGGGTGCAGCACGCGCAGTCGGCGCCGCGCCAGGTCGAGGCGCGCGCCGAGCGGATCGATCAGGCCGAACTCGCCCGAGGAGAGCTCGATCGCCAGCGCGTTGACCGTGAAATCGCGCCGCCGCAGATCGTCGCCGATCCCGGCGGGCATCACGCGCGGGAGCGCCCCCGGAGCCTCGTAGCGCTCCGAGCGGGAGGTGGCGACGTCGATCCGTCCGAACGCGCGTATCTCCACCGACGCCGTCAGGAATCGGCGGTGCTCGACGACGGAGCCGCCGAGCGCCTGCGCGAGGCGGCGAGCCACCGTCGGGCCGTCGCCCTCGACGACGATGTCGAGATCGCGTCGATCGAGCGTCGCGCCGCGCCAGAGATCGCGGACGAGCCCACCCACGAGGTACGCGCGGCCGTGGTGCTCCTCCTCGGCGATTCGTCCGATCGTGTCGAGCAGCTCCCGCACGTGCGCCGGCAGGCTCCGCCCGACGCGGCCGGCCGCCGACGCGTCGGCCAGGCCGAGGCCGGGGAGTCGGCCACTGACCGCGCCGGTGGCTCCCCGGGAGCCTCGCACCACGACGAGCGGCGCCCC
>DASPZZ010000325.1:0-10718 GCA_035635995.1 Binatia bacterium
ACGGTGTGGCCGCCGCCCGCCGCCGCGAGAACCTCCTGGACCCGCCGGACACTCGCACCCGGTTCAGAGTCGCTCACGGGACCTCGCCTGGATCATCCATGAACGAACACCACGGCGAACGGGCGGGTGGCGCCGGGCCAGGCAGGGGAGCCGGGGGTACGCGACCGGCGTAGTGGGACCCCCGAGTCCCGTCCGCAGCTCGAAGAGCTGCGATTCGGGCGAGTGGGTGACGGAGCCGGCCGCGTATCCCCGGCTCCCCTGCCTGGCCCGGCGCTACCCGCCCGACGAGCGCGTCGATCGTTCGTGAATGATCCGGGCTAGTATCCCTTCGCGCGGTCGACCAGGTTCAGGAGCGGCGCGCCGTCCAGGTAGCGCCGCAGATTCTCCGCGAACAGCGTGCAACAGTCGTCGTCGTAGCTCGCGACGAAACCCGAGACGTGCGGCGAGAGGATGACGCCGTCGACCGCGTACAAGGGATGACCGACCGGCGGCGGCTCCTGCGTGAAGACGTCGACCGCGGCGCCGGCGATGCGCTTGTCCGCCAGCGCCCGCGCGAGCGCCGCCTCGTCGACACTGGCGCCGCGCCCCACGTTGATGAAATAGGCCGTCGACTTCATCGCGTCGAGCTCCCGCGCGCCGAGCATGTGCCGCGTCTCGCGCGTGAGCGGAGCGCACATCACGACGACATCCGAGCGGGCCAGCAGCGCGGTCAGCCGCTCGGGCGAGAACCACTCGTCGGGCAAGACGCCCTCGGGATCGCCCGTGCCGGGCGGGCAGTAGCCGGGATCGGCGCGACGCGCCGGGTCGCGCTTGCACGCCAGCACGCGCATCGCGAACGCCGTCTTGCCGATCCGGGCGAGCTCGCGTCCGATGCTGCCGTAGCCGATGATGCCGAGGGTCGCGCCCCGCACCGCGGTCGGCACGAACAGGGGCCACCGCTGCTCGTCGGGCGGCCAGGCGCCTCTCCCCTGCCACTCCACCATCCGCGGCAGGCGATGCGCGAGCGCCAGGAGGGCCGTCATCGCGTACTCGGCGACGGTCGCCGCGTGCACGCCGCTCGCGGTCGTGAGGGCGATCGCCCGGTTCGCGTAGAGGGGATGCTCGTAGAGCCCGTTCACGCCCGCCATGTGCACCTGCACCCATTTGAGGTTCGGTGCGCGCGCCGGATCGCGCGGGAGGGCCCCGGCGTAAAGGACGTCCGTGCTCGAATAGTCGGCGGTCTCCGGATCGCCGCGGGTCACGGTGAGGCGCGACGACACCCGCCGCAGCCGGTCCAGCTGGGCCTCGTCGAAGGGCGTCGTCACGAGCACGTGCGGCATGGGCGCCGGTAGCTCCCCGCTCACTTCGACTGCGTGAGGGCGCGGAGCGTGTCTTCGAGGCGCTTCTGCTCGGCTCCGTAGGTCGCCCAGTCGCCGCGGCGCAGCGCGTCCTGCGCCCGCGTCCAGATCTCCCAGGCGCGCTGGCCGAGCTGTCGCGCGCCGGCCGCCCCCTCGCCCGGCGCGCCGACCGAGGGCGGCGGGGCGGCGCCGGCGGCCGCCGGCGGCGGCCGTCCGCCGAAGATGCGGGAGAGGGACTGCTCGAGCGTCGCCTCCATCGCGATCTGGTTGCCGTACGCGACGATCACCCGCCGCAGCTCGGGCAGCGCCCCCTGCTCGGAGGCCGCCAGGTAGAGAGGCTGGACGTAGATCAGCGACTGGTCGATGGGGATCGCCAGCAACGAGCCACGGATGACCGTCGAGCCGCGCTGGTTCCAGAGCGCCAGCTGCTGGGAGATGATCGGGTCCTGGTCGATCCGGGCGTCGATCTGCCGCGGCCCATAGACGAGCTTCTGCTTGGGGAAGTTGAAGACGATCAGCCGGCCGTAGTTCGGCGGATCCGAGCGCGCGGCCATCCACGCGATCATGTTGTCGCGGCGCGCCGGGTTGAAGAGCGTGAGCAGGATGAACTCTTCCTTCTGCTCGCCCGGCGGCCGCATGATCGTGTAGTAGGGCTCCATGTCGCGGTCGCGGCCTTCGATCGCCCGTCGCGGTATCGACCAGAGGTCCTCCTTGTTGTAGAAGACCTGAGGATCGAGCATGTGGTAGGTCGCGTATTTCCGGGCCTGGATGCTGAAGAAGTCCTCGGGGTAGCGGATGTGGCGCCGCAGCGCCTCGGGCATCTGCTCGAGCGGCTTGAGGAGACCCGGGAAGGCGCCGCCGTACACGCGGACGATGGGGTCGGTCTCGTCGGCGCGATAGAACGTCACCGTGCCGTCGTAGGCGTCGACGGTGACCTTCACCGAGTTCCGGATGTAGTTGCCCACGCCGGGGACGGGATCCGAGTACGGATACCGGTCGGTGGTCGTGTAGCCGTCCAGCATCCAGATCATGCGCCCGTCGTCGTCGATCACCATGTACGGATCCCGATCGAATCGGAAGAACGGAGCGATCTGCCGGACGCGCTGGACGACCGTCCGGTAGATCATGATGCGACTCTCGTCGGTGAGGTCGTTGGACAGGAGGATCTTGATCTCGCCGAACCGCACCGCGAACGCGACCTTGCGGAAGAAGGACGAGAGCGGAATGCCGCCGACGCCGCTGTAGGTCGTGTAGACGTTCTGGTCGCCCGAGGGATAGTCGAGCTCCTGCGACTTCGTCTTCACCAGGACGTACTCGTTCGACACCTCTCCGTAGTAGATCTGCGGGCGCGTGATCTTCGGGAAGCCGCCCGTCGACTGGGGCGGGATGTCCTTGACGAGGAACTCCGGCAGCCCTTCGGCGGTGATGCGGTTGACGGGTCCGACCACGGCGCCGTAGCCGTGCGTGAACGTCAGGTGCTCGTTGATCCAGATCCGGGACTGGAGATGCTGGTACGAGAGCTCACGCGGCGACAGCATGAGCTGGCGGTATTCGCCGCTCACGACGTAGCGGTCGTTGTCGACGTCGAGGAACTTGTAGTAGGTCCGGATTTCCTGGAGCTGCCCGAACGTGCGGAGCAGGGGGCGGTAGTCCCACAGGCGGATGTTCTTGATGGTCGCCGCGTTGCGCTCGAGCGCCCGCGCGTCCAGGGTCTCGTCGGCGGGGAATTCACGCTCGACGATGCGGTCGAGCCCGTACGCCTCGCGGGTCATCCGGATGTTGTGACCGATGAAGGGACGCTCGGCCGCGAGCTCGTTGGGCGTCACCCGGAAGCGCTGCAGCAGCGCCGGGTAGATACCGAGGCCGACCACCCAGACCAGCGCCAGGGCGATCAAGCCGCCGGCGACCAGTCGCAGGCCCGCCCGCGCGATCTGGGCGACGCAGGCGACGGCGCAGAGCGCCGCGAACACGGCGAGGGCGCCGAGCACCGGCAGGGACGCGTAGACGTCCGTGTACGAGGCGCCGAACACGATGCCGCGCGGCGAGAAGACCAGCTCGAACCGGTCGAGCCAGAACCCGATCGCCTTGAGGGCGAGGGCCAGGGCCCCGAGGACGAGGAGGTGCGTGCGGGCGCCGGCCGCCAGCCGCGGGCCGCGGCTCGTCAGCACGAGACTCCGCTGCAGCACGTAGACGGCCAGCGTGAGGACGATCGTGGCGGTGACGAGGGTGAGGGCCCACCCGTGCACGAGCCGCCAGAGGGGCAGCACGAAGACGAAGAAGCTCAGGTCGTAGGCGAAGAGTGGATCGACGGTGCCGAACGGCGTCGCGTTGACGTAGCCGAGCACCGTCTCCCAGTGGACGGTGGCCCGCATCCCGGACGCCAGCGCGATCAGCAGCAGCACGATCGGCATGAAGCGGCGGATCAGCGGCTCGATGATGACGCGGCTGGGCAGCCCGAGCTGGTCCTCGAGCTCCCAGATGACGTCGGGCGCCGCCGTGCGCGCCGCGAACGTCAGGTTGGCGTAGAGGAAGATCAGCACGCCGATCGCCAGCGCGGCGAAGAGCGACCCGCGGACCGAGAGCGTCTTCACGAAGACGTCCCGATAGCCGACCTCGCCGAACCAGAGCCAGTCGGTGTAGAGCGGCACGATCTGGGCGATCAGGCCGAGGACCAGGAGCAGGAGGAGCAGCAACAGGACGGGCTGGGGCCGGTTCATAGGCCTCCGCGCGGCGGGATCAGGTGCCGTGGGTCCAGGAGGCCAGGTAGTCGCGCTGCGCGCTCGTGAGCTCGTCGATCGCGACGCCCATCGAGACGAGCTTGAGCCGCGCGATCTCGAGATCGATCTCGCGCGGCACGACGAACACCTTCCGCCCGAGGGTCCGGCCGTGCTTGACCACGTATTCGGCGGAGAGGGCCTGGTTGGCGAAGCTCATGTCCATCACGGAGGCGGGATGCCCCTCGGCCGCCGCGAGGTTGATCAGTCGCCCCTCGCCCAGGACGTAGACCCGCCGGCCGCTCTCGAGCAAGAACTCCTCGACGAATGGCCGGACGCTCCGCCGGGCGCGCGCCATCGCGCCGAGGGTCTCGAGGTCGATCTCCACGTTGAAGTGCCCGGAGTTGCACAGGATGGCGCCGTCCTTGAGCCGACCGAAGTGATCGCTCGACATGACCGACGTGTTGCCGGTCACCGTCACGAACACGTCGCCCACTTCGGCGGCCCGGGTCATCGGCATCACCTGGAAGCCCTCCATCACCGCCTCGAGCGCCCGCAGCGGCTCGACCTCGGTCACGATGACGTGGGCGCCGAGCCCCTTGGCGCGGGCGGCGACGCCGCGGCCGCACATCCCGTAGCCGGCGACGACGATGGTCCGTCCGGCCAGAAGGATGTTGGTCGCGCGGAGGATCCCGTCGATCGTGGACTGGCCGGTCCCGTAGCGGTTGTCGAAGAGGTGCTTGGTGTCCGCGTCGTTGACGGCGATCACCGGGAACGCCAGCACGCCCTCGCGCTCCATCGACCGGAGCCGGATCACCCCGGTGGTCGTCTCCTCGGTGCCGCCGATCACGTCGCCGGCCAGCGCTTTTCTGGCACCGTGGAGCTGGGAGATCAGATCGGCGCCGTCGTCCATCGTCACCTGCGGACGCGTGGCGAGCACCGCCTCGATGTGCCGGTAGTACCGCGCGTTGTCCTCGCCCTTCTGCGCGAAGACGGAGATGTCGTACTCGCCGACCAGCGCGGCCGCCGTGTCGTCCTGGGTGGACAGCGGATTGGACGCGCACAGCGCGAGCTGCGCGCCCCCGGCCTTGAGGGTGAGCATCAGGACGGCGGTCTCGGTGGTCACGTGCAGGCAGGCGCCGAGCCGGAGGCCCTTGAGGGGCTGCTCGCGCGTGAAGCGCTCGCGGACCTGCCGGAGCACCGGCATCGACTGCTCGGCCCATTCGATCTTGAGCCGCCCCTCGGGGGCGAGCGCGAGGTTCTTGACGTCGTGCTCGACCATGGATCGTCGTCCTTTCTCGTTCTTCAGAGCGGTACCGGAAACCGGCCCGGCGCCCCGGCGGGACGTCCGGACCGGCGCGGCCTCATCGGTGTGCTGAGCTATGCTCCCGCGTCGTCGCGCAGGTCCTTGACGCGGTTCGTCCGTTCCCAGGCGAACTCGGGCTCCGAGCGCCCGAAGTGGCCGTAGGCCGCGGTCTTCTTGTAGATCGGCCGGCGCAGATCGAGATACTTGATGATCCCAGCCGGCGTGAAATCGAAGTGACGCCTTACCAGCCCCTCGAGGACCCGGTCCGGCGCCTTGCCCGTCCCGAACGTGTCGATCATGATCGAGACGGGCTCGGCGACGCCGATGGCGTAGGCGACCTGCACCTGCGCCCGCTGGGCCAGGCCGGCGGCGACGAGGTTCTTGGCCACGTGGCGCGCCATGTAGCAGGCGGAGCGGTCGACCTTCGTCGGGTCCTTGCCCGAGAAGGCGCCCCCCCCGTGCGGACAGGAGCCGCCGTACGTGTCCACGATGATCTTGCGCCCGGTGAGGCCGGTGTCGCCCATCGGGCCGCCGGTCACGAACCGCCCCGTCGGGTTCACGTGGACGACGCAGCGCTGGAGGTCGATGAGCTCGGCCGCGATCGTGGGGCGGATCACCTGCTCGATGACGTCCTCGCGGATCCGCGCGGCGCCGACGTCGGGGCTGTGCTGGGTGGAGACGACGACCGTCTCGACCGCGCGCGGGATGCCGTCGACGTATCGGATGGTCACCTGCGACTTCCCGTCGGGGCGCAGGTAGTCGAGCGCGCCCGACTTGCGCCGCTCCGCGAGTCGCATGACCAGCTTGTGCGCGAGCATGATCGGCAGCGGCATGAGCTCGGGCGTCTCGGTGCACGCGTAGCCGAACATGAGACCCTGGTCGCCCGCGCCGAGCTTGTCGACGCCCTGCGCGATGTCGGACGACTGCTCGTCGATCGCCGCGATCACGCCGCACGTCTCGTAGTCGAAGCCGTACTTCGCCCGCGTGTAGCCGACCTCGCGAATCGTCTCGCGCGCGATGCGCGGTATGTCGACGTAGCACGACGTCGTGATCTCGCCCGCCACGACCACGAGCCCGGTGGTCAGCAGGGACTCGCAGGCGACGCGCCCGGTCGGGTCCTGGGTGATGATCGCGTCCAGCACCGCATCGGAGATCTGGTCGGCGATCTTGTCGGGGTGACCCTCGGTCACCGACTCCGACGTGAAGAGATACTCGTCGCGCACCATCGACATCCTCCCGCGCGTCGCGCCGGGCGACGCAAATGCCGCAACTGTAACACGAATCGCCAGCGAGGCTAAGTGGCTCGCAGCCGGCGTTTCATCTCGTCGAGCACGGGCACCGGCCAGGGGTCGGTGCCCCGGCCGACCGCGAGGTAGTAGCTCGTCCACGCGCCGAGATAGGCGAGCCCCAGGAGCCGCGCCGGTCGGCCCACACCCCGCGCCCAACACTCGCTGACGTCGCCGCCGCCGGCGGCGATCAGCTCGCGGAGCACCGCGAAGCGCCGCCCGATCTCCGACGACTCGTCGCGGTCCCTGAGAAAGACCGCGTGCATCGTGGCGGCGGCCGGCGCGCGCCACGCCTCGATCTCGTTGTGGTTCATCTCGGGGACGGCGCCCGCGATCGCGAACCGTTTCGCGTTCTCCTCCACGTCGGTCTTCCAGCGGTAGGCGACGCCGCCGGTCGACGGGCCCCCGTAGATGGCCGGCAGGCGTGCGCCGATGGCGAGCGCGAGCCGCTTGGCCTCGTTTTGCGCGACGGGCCGCGAGGGCGCGAGCTCGTCGGCGAGCCCGGTCACGACCTCGAGGGCCTCCGCGATCGCCGTGTCGGGCGCGACCGCGAGTCCGACGTCGCCCAGGATCCGCAGCGCCGGGAAGAAGAGATACCCGAGCGCCATGCGCGGCATCAGCCCGGCGGGCAACCGCACCAGCGGCAGGCCTCGTCCGGTCGCCAGCGCCTCCAGCCGCCCGCCCGCGGTGAGCGCCACGATCGGGGCCGCGCGCTCGAGCGCCGCCTCGGCGGCCGAGAGCACCTCCACCGTGTCGCCGGAGTACGACGAGGCGACCACGAGCGCATGCGGGCCGACGGTCGGCGGCAGGCCGTATCCGCGATGCACGATGATCGGGACGTCGAGCCGCTCCGCGGCGCAGCCCGCGATCAGGTCGGCCCCTGCGGCCGATCCGCCCATGCCGGCGAGGACGACGAGCGAGGGGCGCGGAAGCGAGAGCGCGGGCGCCGCGCGAAGAGTCAGCGCCGCGCGACACTGGGCGGGGAACGCCGCCAGCACGTCGCGCGAGCGGTGCGGATCGGTGCGCTCGATGAGGGCGGGATCATCGAGCGTCATCGACGGGCCAGCGTCACCGCCGCGCCGAGCCTCCCCTCGTCGTCGGGGCCGACGTCGAGGCGCCACACGAGCAGGAGCGCCGTGCCCTGGTAGATCCGCTCGAACCCGCGCTCGGACACGGACACCGTCTCGACCGGGCCCCAGGCGAGCTCGGCCGGCGGGCTCCAGCGGACCCGGGCTTCGACGGCCGCCCACTCGTCCACCAGCGTCACCGCCGAGAGCGTGGCCTCGCGTCCGGCGCTGCCGAGCGAGGGGCGCGCCGCGAGATCGAGATACCGGTCGCGCGCATTGCCGGCCGTGAGCGCCAGGTTCCACTGCACCGCCCAGCGCCCGGTGAGCCGCCGCCCCGGAACGGGCCGCAGGCGGTAGTGGACCTCGAGCGTCGCGTCGCGGATCGTCACCCGCTTCTCGAGCGCGAGCGGCACGTCGGGCGTCGGCGCGCGTGAGAGCACGACGGCGACACCGTCGGCCGCCTCCTCCACGACGCAGTCTAGACGCTCGGCGCCGAGCACCCCGCGCGCGGAAGCCCAGGGCGCGACCGGATCGAGCGGCGCATCGCCGTCGTCGAAGAACCCCTCGATCAGCGACCCGCGCCGGAGCTCGTCGTACGCGAGCAGCGCGTCGAGGCCGGATTCCTTGGGCGCGGCCGCCTCGTGGATCGTCCTCGCGGAGGCCGAAGCGCTCGCGGCGGCGCGCGCGCGCACCTGATCGTGGTACGCCTCGAAGCGGCGGGCCAGCACGTCGGCGACGTCGAGCCCCGCCGGAAAGTAGCCGAGCTCGGTGATCATCCCGCCGGCGTCGGGCGCGAGGGTGACGGCCAGCGCCCCCGTCCGGACGAAGACCTCCGCGCGCCCATCGCCGTTGCCGTCTTCGCGCGTCCACGCGATCTCGGGCGCCGCGCCCGCCTCGACCAGCGACCGCTCGGCTTCCAGGAGCGAGGTCTTGACCGCCCGTCGGAGGTGCGGGAGATAGCACCCGCCGAACACGCCGTGCCAGTAGGCGTCGTTGGCCTGTCCCCGCCAGAGCGCGACCTGACCCCGCGCGAGCCGGGCGTCGGCGGGCCGCCGGGCGAGGGCGCCGTGGATCGCCCGCGAGAGGCGCAGCATTTTCCAGTACGTGTCGGCGACTTCGGGATACTTCACGAGGAAGCTCCGCCAGAAGCCGCCACGCAGCAAGCCGGCCAGCCGCTCGCCGTCGGGCAGCCGGCCGATCTCGATCTTCGCCGCCTCCAGCGCGCGCGCGGCCTCGGCCGGCAGCGCCCACTCCCCCATCTCACGGTACGAGGCCGTCGGCAGATAGACGCGCCCGCTCGGCGGAAGGCGCTCGACGACATCGGCGAGCGTCGTCAGCTCGAGCCAGCTCGTGGACAGGAGCCGGTCGAAGAAGCGGTCGAGCCATCCGCCCTCGTACACGTGGGCGTGGGTGCCCGGCCAGACCCCGAACTTCTCGCCGTCGTCGACCATGGTGACCGCCGCGGCGCGTCCCCGCCGGGCCTCCAGATACTCGAACGTCTCGTCGACGCCGGCGAAGGGGATCAGGTACCGCAGCCGCTGGTTGATCGGGAAGACGCGGAGGCTCAGGCCCTGCTCGTCCGTCAGGTAGTAACCGCCGAGGGTGTCGACGTCGAGGCCCGCCAGCGCGAAGTGCCGGTCGTCGACGAGCACGTACTCGATGCCGGCCTCGCTCAGCACCCGCGGCAGGTGCGGCTCCCAGACGCGCTCGGCGAGCCACATGCCGCGGGGTCGCACGCCGAAGTGCGACTTGAGGAACGTCGTCAGCCGTTCGATCTGGCCGATCTTGTCGTGGTCGGGCAGCACCGCGAGGATCGGCTCGTAGAACCCGCCGGTCAGGAGCTCCACCTGCCCGCGCGCGGCGACGGTCCCGAGGAGATCGAAGGTGCGGGGCGATCGCTCGCGCAGCCACTCGAGCAGGCTGCCGGTGCAGTGCACGCTCAGCCGGACCTCCGGCCGCGCCTCGAGCCGCTCGAGGAACGGTCGGTAGGCGCGCTCCGTCGCCTCGAGGATGACGTGGTCGAAGTTGCCGATCGGCTGGTGGTTGTGGACGCCGAAGCAGAACGCCAGCCGGTCCGGCGCCGCCGGGGCTCTCACTCGCGCTCGAGGTCTCGGTGGACGACGGTCGGCGCGTACCCGATCCCGGTGAGGAAGCGCCTGAGCTCCTCCGCGAGCGTCACGGACCGATGGCGGCCGCCGGTGCAGCCGATCGCGACGGTGAGGTAGGCCTTCCCCTCCCGCTCGTAGCACGGCAGGACGAACTTCAGGAGGTCCTCGAGGCGGCGCAGCAGCTCCTTGCTCTCCGGGTGGTCCAGCACGAAGGCGCGCACGCGCTCGTGCCGGCCGTCGAGCGGGCGTAGGGACTCCACGAAATGCGGGTTCGGCAGGAACCGGACGTCGAACACGAGATCGGCGTCGAACGGGACCCCGTGCTTGAAGCCGAACGATACCAGCGAGGTGGCGAGGCCGGGCCGCGCCTTCGGCGCGACGTAGAGCTCGACGAGCCGGTCCTTGAGCTGGTGGACGTTCAGCGTCGTGGTGTCGACGATCCGGTCGGCGACTTCGCGCAGGTCCGACAGCGCCTTGCGCTCGGCGCGGATCCCGTCGAGCGCGTTGCCGTCGCCGGCCAGGGGATGGCGCCGCCGCGTCTCGTGATAGCGGCGCACCAGGGCCTCCTCGCTCGCCTCCAGGAAGAGCACCTCGACGGTGTGGCCGCGCGTCCGGAGCTCGCGGATCGTGTCGAGCAGGCGCGAGAGGTAGGCGCCCTCCCGCACGTCGACGCCGAGCGCCACGCGGACGATCGGCTGCTCGGAGCGCATGATCAGATCGGCGAAGGTCGGGATGAGCGTCGTGGGCAGGTTGTCGACGCAGAAGAACCCCATGTCCTCGAAGCACTTGATCGCGTACGACTTGCCGGCTCCACTCAGGCCCGTGATGACCACGAAGGAGATCGGCTTCGCCATGGCTGGCGCGGAGGTCAGCGTCGTTTCGGCGCCAACCGGCGCTGGT
>DASPZZ010000326.1:0-17789 GCA_035635995.1 Binatia bacterium
ACGGTGTGGCCGCCGCCCGCCGCCGCGAGAACCTCCTGGACCCGCCGGACACTCGCACCCGGTTCAGAGTCGCTCACGGGACCTCGCCTGGATCATCCATGAACGAACACCACGGCGAACGGGCGGGTGGCGCCGGGCCAGCAGGGGAGCCGGGGGTACGCGACCGGCGTAGTGGGACCCCCGAGTCCCGTCCGCAGCTCGAAGAGCTGCGATTCGGGCGAGTGGGTGACGGAGCCGGTCGCGTACCCCCGGCTCCCCTGCCTGGCCCGGCGCCACCCGCCCGCCGAGCGCCTCGATCGTTCATGAATGATTCGGACTAGAGGTCGCGGACGGCGCGCGCGACGTCGGCGGCGTCGGGCCTCACCTGGAAGTTATCGGCCCGCGCGAGCCACCGGACGATCCCACGCCGGTCGATGACGATCGTCGTCGGACGCGGCACGTCCTGCCCCTTGTTGCCCCCGCCGGCGTGGACGAGGCCGTAACGCCGCGTCACGGCCAGGTCGTGATCGGTGAGGAAGCGGTAGCGAGCCCGCAGCCGCTCGGCGAGCTCCTGGCTCTTCTCGTTCGAGTCGGGGCTGATCGCCAGGATCTGCACGCCGGCATCGCCAAGCTCCGTGAGGACAGCTCCAAGCCCTTGGAGCTCCGAGACGCAGAACGGTCACCAGTAGCCGCGGTAGAAGACCAGGACGACCGGCGTACGATCGCGGAAGGACGCGAGCGTGATCGGGGCGCCGGTGGCGTCCGGCAGCGTGAAATCGGGCGCGGCCTCGCCGACTCGGAGCGCCATCGCCGCGGCCGGCACCCTCGCGAGGACGAAATTGAAGTACCCGCCGAGGACGAGCAGCACGGCCGAGATCGCGAGGGCGACGAGGTTCGGCCAGCGCGCCGCCCGCCAGGACGCGACGGCGGCGATCGTGGTGGCCAGGGCGAAGGCCCCGAGGTAGAGCTCCGGATGGTTGCGAATGGCGGGCACGCGCAGGAGCGAGGCGTAGCCCGCGACGGCGCCGAGCGACAGGAACACGCTCAGGAACGCCGGCCAGTACCTGATCACCGCGCCAGGACGATCCGGTCGAACGTCTCGGCGTAGGCGTAGCCCTTCGGCTTGCCGAGCTCGGCCGCACGCTCACGGATGCGCTTCTCGACACCGGCGAAGTCGGCGAACTGGCTCGCGTGGCAGGCCAGGGCCTTGATCTTCAGGTCCATGACGTCGGTGATATCGACGACGAGGTGCGGGTTCTCCCACTGCATGAGATGGATCTCGAGCACCTTGTGCGGCTCGTAGTCGGGCATGAGCTCCGGGAACGCCAGGTGGTCGCGAGCGAGCGGGTACACGCAGTCGAGGGCGACCCCGGCGACGATCCGGTGGTCGCGGTGGGAGCCGCCGAGGTTGTAGGTGCGCTGCGGGTTCATCGAGATGACGAGCTCGGGACGCCAGCGCCGGATCTCCCGGGTGACGTCACGTCGGAGCTCGCGCGTGTCCTCGACCTCGCAGTCGGGATACCCGAGGAACTCGACTCGCGCGACGCCGAGGGTGCGCGCGGCATTGCGCTGCTCATCCTCGCGGATGCGCGCCAGGCGCTCGGACGTCATCGCGCGATCGCCCGAACCCTTGTTGCCGTTGGTCACGATGACGTACGTGAGCTCGCAGCCGTCCTTGACCAGCTTGGCGATGGTCCCGCCGGCTCCGAACTCGGAATCATCGGGGTGCGCCGTCACTACCAGGACGCGCTCGATCTTCTCGGGCAAAAATGTTCTCCGTTGTAGCGGGGGCCGTGAGGCCGGCTTGTACCGGGGGTGGCCTGAGCGAGAAGCGACCCGGCTCCGACACGCCCGTTCGGTCCTGGCGCGCGCGCTCGACCCTTACGCCGGCTGCTATCTTAGATGTCTTTGTCCAGGATACCGATTCCGCGGTCGGCGAACGGCTATAATCGCGTGGTGTCGATCGCCGCCCGGCGCCGGGTGGGGGTCGCGGGTTTGCTCGGTCTCCTCGCCGGCGCACTCGTCCTGATGCTGGCGCCCGGAAATCCAGGGGCTCTGCGGCTCATCGGCGTCGGCCTGCTCTGGTGGTACGCAGCCCTCGCCGCGCCGCTCGCCGCGGTCCTGCTGGTGGCCGGCGTTCAGCGCGTCTCCCGCAAGGCCGAATCCGGCCACGGCGACGCGACCGTTCTCGTCGTCGCGGCGTGGACGTCGCCGGCGGTTCTCGCCCTGATCGCCAGCCGGCTGTTCTCCGGCGGAGCAGACGCGCCGGCGCTGGCACTCGCCGCTCTCGTGGCTCCGTTGATCGCACTGCTCACTCGGACCGCGAGCGCAGCGCCGCGAGCGAACCTCGTCGCGGCACTGGCGGTCAGCGCCGGGGTTGGATTGATCCTGTGGGCGAATCTCCTCCTGTTCGCGGACCTCGCCGGGCTGCTGGGCCTTCCGCGCTGGGCGGCGACCATCGTGGCGGCGGCGGTCGCGCTTCTGGCCGT
This sequence comes from Binatia bacterium, assembly GCA_035635995.1. Taxonomy (GTDB): domain Bacteria; phylum Methylomirabilota; class Methylomirabilia; order Rokubacteriales; family CSP1-6; genus AR31. The sequence goes on from DASPZZ010000326.1 coordinate 2,469, forward strand.
CGAGTTGCTGCGTGGGGGCCGCGCGGCCCGGACTCGGGCGCCTCAGCGCTCTCCCCGTGAGCGTGCGGCGGAGAGCGTCTGGTCGCGCCTCTATCGCGCCGCCCTTCGCGGAGGCGGTCTCACCTTCCTCTACACGAGCGCTCTGGGGCTCCTCGTGCTGGTCGCAATCGTCGCCGTCGCTCTCGCCGCCTCCCCGTGGGGCGCGTGGAGGGACGTCGCGTCGCGGCCGGCGATCACGTTCGGCGAGCGCGATCCATGGGTAACCGAAGGCCGAACGCTCGCCGCGCCGACCGCGCTCGATTTCACGGAGGCGCATCGGATCATGGCGCTGAGCTCCGTGTCCTACCGAGTCCTGGAGCCCGGCCGATTCCGCGAAGGAGAGCTCCGTGCGGGCGAGACGCTGTCGCTTCGAGCCGGCGATCGCCTGGTGCTCGACGCCGGCGCCCGCGTGAGATTCGAGGCCGGCAAACGAGTACCGGGAGTGCCGGCCTCGGGTGTCGCGTGGGCCGATCCCCCGGAGCGGGGCGCCCTCTCCACGGTCGTGGCGGTGCTCGGCGCCGCGGTCACGCTGATCGGGGGAGCGTTGGCACTCGTTGGATCGGGGCCGGCGCTCAGCACGCCGGCTCTCTACATAGGATCCGGGCTGCTGCTGGCGCTGGTGCTCGCAGCCCTCAGCCTCGGCGTCTACGGCGCTTACGGGGCGCCCGGGATCTCGATCGGCGCGCCCGCGCTCGCCGCCGTGTTCGACCTTCCGGTCGCGCTCGTTCCCGGAGCGCGTGGCAGAGCGCTCGGCGTCGTGAGCGCGGTCGTGCTCCTCCTCCTCTTCGCCGCAACCGCGCTGGCGTTGCGCGACGTCATGGGCCGAGCGTTGGATGAGCCCGTCAGGGGAGACGCGGGCCGGGCGGATTCGCGGGGCGCGCTCGCCGGCCCCATCATGACGATCCTTCTCGTCGCCGCCTGCGCGGCCAGCATGTGGGGGGGCGCCGTGTCACAGGCCCTTCTGGCCGGATTCGGGCTGGCCGCGTCGGCTGCCGTGCCGCCTCGCCTGGTGGGCGATGGCCAGGGGACCCGGCTGATCGGATCGCTGGTCGGCGTGACCGCTTTCGTGGGCCTCGCCGTGCTCGGCTCGCGATTGCCGACCTGGGCGGACGTCGTGGGGACATACCCTGCGCTGGCCGCGGTTCCCCTCGCGTGGGTGGCAGTGCGAGCCGAGGGCGTTCTACGGAAGAGGTGAGCCCTTCCGCCGCCCCAGGCGAGCCTTATAATGGGTCGCCATGGCCAGTGACCGAATCGTCATCAGGGGCGCCCGCGAGCACAACCTCAAGAACATCGATCTCGAGATCCCTCGCGACCAGCTGGTCGTGATCACCGGGCTCTCGGGCTCCGGCAAATCGTCGCTCGCCTTCGACACCATCTATGCCGAAGGCCAGCGGCGCTACGTGGAGTCGCTGTCGGCCTACGCCCGGCAGTTCCTCGAGCAGATGGAGAAGCCCGAGGTCGACTCCATCGAGGGACTGTCGCCCGCGATCTCGATCGAGCAGAAGACCACCTCGAAGAATCCGCGCTCGACCGTCGGCACCGTCACGGAGATCTACGACTACCTCCGCGTGCTGTTCGCGCGCGTGGGCGTGCCTCACTGCCCGAGCTGCGGCCGGGTCATCTCCGCCCAGACCGTTCAGCAGATGGTCGATCGGGTGCTGGCGCAGGCGCCCGGCACGCGGCTGCTCGTGCTGGCGCCGGTCGTCCGTGGCCGCAAGGGCGAGTACAAGAAGCTCTTCTTCGACCTGCAGCGCCAGGGGTATTCGCGGGTCCGCGTCAACGGCGCGATCCGCGAAGTCGGCGACGAGATCGAGCTCGACCGGAAGCGCAAGCACACGATCGAGGTCGTCGTGGACCGATTGGTCGTCCGCGAGAACCTCGGCTCGCGGCTGGCCGATTCCCTCGAGACGGCCTTACGCCTCGCCGACGGCATAGTAACCGTCGAGCCCCAAGACTCGGGATCCGAAGCCGCGAGCGCCTCCAGCAGGCCACCCTCGGTCCGAGCCGGGCTCAAGGACGCAATGACCTTTTCGGAGAAGCTGGCGTGCGCCGAGTGCGGCATCTCCTTCCCGGAGGTGTCGCCGCGGATGTTCTCCTTCAACAATCCGTACGGCGCGTGCCCGGAATGCGGCGGGATCGGCTCCCGGGACGAGATCGACCCGGATCGACTCGTGCCGAATCCGGCGCGCTCGCTCAAGGACGGCGCGCTGGCGCCGTGGGCGGGCCGCGAGACCTCGTACTTCCGGCAGACGCTGGCGGTTCTGGCGAAGCGCCACCGCTTCTCGCTCGAGACGCCGTGGTCCGAGCTCCGCAAGCCGGTGCGCGACGTGATCCTCCACGGCGAGCGCGACGGCGGCTTCGAAGGTGTGGTCAAGACGCTCGAGCGTCGCTACCGCGAGACCTCGTCGGAGGACGCGCGCGCGGAGATCGAGCAGTTCATGACCGAACGCCCGTGCCCGGCGTGCAAAGGCTCGCGCCTGCGGCCGGAATCGCTCGGCGTCAAGATCGCGGGGCGGTCGATCGCGGAGGTCGTGCGACAGACCATCAAGGAGGCGGCCGCCTTCTTCGAGGGGCTCACGCTGACGGAGCGGGAGGCGACGATCGCCCGGCGCGTCCTGAAGGAGATCCGCGAGCGCCTCGGCTTCCTGATCAACGTCGGCCTCGACTATCTGACCCTCGACCGTCCAGCCGGCACGCTGTCGGGGGGAGAAGGACAGCGAATTCGTTTGGCGACCCAGATAGGGTCGAGCCTGGTCGGCGTGCTCTACATCCTGGACGAACCGTCGATCGGGTTGCACCAGCGCGACAATCGCAGACTGCTGGAAACCCTCAAGCGCCTGCGCGATCTCGGCAACACCGTGCTGGTCGTCGAGCACGACGAGGAGACGATCCGATCGGCCGACTACGTCATCGACCTCGGCCCCGGCGCCGGTGAGCTGGGTGGGCACATCGTCGGCGTCGGGACGCCGGACGAGATCATGGCGAACCCGGACTCGCTCACCGGGCGCTACCTGGCCCGCGCGCTCGCGATTCCGGTGCCGACCGCCCGCCGGAAGGGCAGCGGGCACTTCATCACGATCCACAACCCGCGCGAGCACAACCTCAAGGGCATGGCGGTGAAGATCCCGCTCGGAACGTTCACCTGCGTCACCGGGGTGTCGGGGTCCGGCAAGTCGACGCTCGTCAACGACATCCTCTACCGGGCGCTGGCGTCGATGCTCCACCGGGCGCAGGACCGACCCGGCGCGCACGATCGCGTCGAGGGCGCGCAGCGGATCGACAAGGTGGTGGACATCGACCAGTCGCCGATCGGCCGCACGCCGCGCTCGAACCCCGCCACCTACACCGGCGTGTTCACCTTCATCCGGACGCTCTTCGCGCGTACGCCGGAGGCGCGGATGCGCGGCTACCAGCCCGGCCGCTTCTCCTTCAACGTCAAGGGCGGCCGCTGCGAGGCCTGCCAGGGCGACGGGCTCGTCAAGATCGAGATGCACTTCCTGCCCGACGTGTACGTGACGTGCGACGTGTGCAAGGGGCGCCGCTACAACCGCGAGACGCTCGACGTCCACTACAAGGGGATGAGCATCGCGGCGGTCCTCGACATGACGGTGCGCGAGGCGCTCGGGTTCTTCGACGCGGTGCCGGTGATCAAGTCCAAGCTCGCCACCCTCGACGACGTCGGGCTCGACTACATCCGACTGGGCCAGTCGGCGACGACTCTGTCGGGGGGCGAGGCGCAGAGAGTCAAGCTCGCCACAGAACTGTCGCGCCGCGCGACCGGACGAACGCTCTACATCCTGGACGAACCGACGACAGGACTGCACTTCGCCGATATCCAGCGGTTGCTCGACGTGCTCAACAAGCTCGTCGACCAGGGCAATACCGTCGTGATCATCGAGCACAACCTCGACGTGGTGAAGACCGCCGACTGGGTCATCGATCTCGGGCCCGAGGGCGGCGACGAGGGCGGGCGAGTGGTGGCCACCGGCACGCCGGAAGAGCTCGTCCGCCGCGCGGAGCGCACGTACACCGGGCAGTTCTTGAGACCGCTGCTCGACTCCGCCTGACGCATGCGCCGGACCAAGATCGTCTGCACGATCGGTCCCGCGAGCAGCAGCGTGGCCGAGCTCGATCGCCTGGTGGCGGCCGGCCTCGACGTCGCCCGCCTCAACTTCTCTCACGGCACCCACGACGAGCACGCGGAGGTCATCCGGCGGCTCCGTGACGGCGAGGCGCGCTGGGGCCGGCCGGTCGCCATCCTGCAGGATCTCCAGGGCCCGAAGATCAGGCTCGGGACGTTCGGCACCGCCGGCGGGCGCGTCGACCTCGCAGCGGGCCAGACCTTCACGCTCTCCGCGCGTCCGGTCGTCGGCACCGCCGAGCGGGCGTCGATCACCCATCCTGAATACCTGAAAGATCTGCGGCCCGACGACGAGATCTGGATGGACGACGGGATGATCCAGCTCCGTGTCGAGGCGACGTCGCCCGACGAGGTCCGGTGCCGCGTGGTCGTCGGCGGACGTGTGAGCGACCACAAGGGATTGTCGCTGCCACGCATCACGCTCCCGGTGTCCTGCCTGACGGAGAAAGACCGGGAGGACCTGCGCTTCGGTCTTCGGCACGGGGTCGACCTCGTCGCCGTCTCTTTTGTCCGGTCGGCCGACGACATCCAGGAGGTCCGCGGCTTCCTGCGGCAGGCGGCCGCCGCCGACCTGCCGATCGTCGCGAAGCTCGAGCGCCACGAGATCCTCGCCAATCTTCCGGGCATCCTGAGCGTGGTCGATGCCGTCATGGTCGCGCGCGGCGACCTCGGCGTGGACGTGCCGCTCGAGGACGTGCCCCATATCCAGAAGGAGATCATCCGGCAGGCGCGCGGCGCGAAGCTCCCGGTGATCGTCGCGACCCAGATGCTGGAGTCGATGGTCACGCACCTTCGGCCCACCCGCGCCGAGGTCTCGGACGTCTCGACGGCGATCTTCGACGGCGCCGACGCGATCATGCTCTCCGCGGAGACGGCCACCGGGCAGTATCCCGCCGAGGCGGTCGCCGTCATGGCGCGGATCGCCGAGCGCGCCGACGGCGCGGTGCTGGCCCTCGAGCGGGAGCGGCGCCGGCGGCCGGGCGGGAGCTTCCCCGAGGCCATCTCCGATGCGGCGGCGGCGGCGGCGCACGTGCTCGGCGCGCGCGCCATCGTGGCGTTCACCGAATCGGGATTTTCGGCCCGCCTCATCTCCCAGGCCCGCCCCGGCGTGCCGATCATCGCGCTGACGCCGTTCGTCGAGGTCAGGCGGCGACTGGCGCTGTCGTGGGGGGTGACGTCGCGGCTGATCAGGAAGGTCGAGACGACCGACGAGATGATCGAAGCGGTCGAGGCGACGCTGCTGGACGACGGCGCCGTGCGGCCCAACGACGTGCTCGTCATCATCTCCGGATCGCCCATGTGGGTCCGCGGGACGACCAATCTACTGAAGCTGCACCGGGTGGGCGAGCACCGCACGTGAGGCCCGGGCTCGGGCGCCGATTGCTCCGTCGCCTCGTCCCGGTGCTCCTGAGCGTCCTGGCCCTCTGGTCCGTGGCGGGCGTTCTGCTCGCGGGGCACGTCGCAGCGCGACACGACTCGGGCGTCGCCGCCGCGCTCGTGGCCGTCGCGGACGACCGCGTCCTCGTCAAGGCACGGGAGGAGCGAGGAGAGACGCGACGGCTCTGGCTCGGGTGGGCGATCTCGCTGGCGGCGGCCCTGACGGGCGCGGTCGGGATCGCCGCGCTGTCCGCAACGGGGCCCGGAGACGGAGCGAAGGCGGGTCGCCCGCCGAAGGCGCGACCGCGAGCGGCACCCGCCGCAGCCGAAGCGCCCGACCAGCGCCGGAGCCGGGAGCTCGAGGTGCTGCACGCGGTTGTGGTGGCGACCGGCAGCGGCGTCGATCTCACGCTCACCGTCGAGCGGACGCTCGAGGTCGTGTGCGACGTCGCGCGGATCCATTTTGGCGGCGTGTTCCGCTTCGATCGTGCGACCCAGACGCTCGCCCTCATCGCCCACCGCGGCCTCGAGCCCGACGACGTCGAGCGGCTGCGTCTCCGCTCGCTCGACCAGAGTCACGTCGGCGAAGTGATCCGCAGCGGCCACCCCATCGTCACCGACCTCACCGCCTCTCGCGTGCTGACGCCCGAGGTCGTCGAGCGGGTGAAGTCCGGCGGCTACCGAACCCAGCTCGCGCTGCCGATTCCCGTGGACGGCGAGACGTGGGGCGTGATGGCGCTCATCTCGAAGGAAGCCCGGACCTTCGGCGCCGACGAGCTGACCCTGCTCGAGGCCGTCGCGTATCAGGTGGGGCAGGCGGTGGCGCGTGCCTCGCTCCTGGCCGAGAGCCGGGAGAACAGCCGACGGCTCGAGACGCTCGGGCGTCTGGCCCAGACGCTGACCGCCACGCTGTCGCTCGACGAGGTGTTCCGGCGCGTGGTCGATGCGGCGGTGGAGCTGTTCGGGTCCAGCGCCGCGCAGCTCTGGCTCGTGGACGACGACGGCCGCCACGTCGCGCTCCGCGCCGCCGCGGGGACCACCCAGTCGTCGCCGGGAGCGTTCGAGCGTGTCCGCGTCGGAGAAGGGCTCGTCGGGACGGTCGTGGCGACCCGAGCGCCGCTGACAGCGGTCGACGCCCTCAGCGACCCGCGGGCGCGTAACGTCGAGCCGGCCCGCGCCGAGGGCGTGGTCAGCGTCGGCATCGTGCCGCTGCTGCTGGGCGACCGGGTGCTGGGCGCTCTCGCCATCGGCGTGCGCGCCCGGCACCAGCCGACCCCCGAGGAGATGCAGCTTCTCGGCTCGCTGGCCTCGCACGCGGCGAACGCGATCAACAACGCCCAGCTCTACCGCGAGGCGACCCGACAGGCACAGCGGATGAGCGCGCTGGCCGACCTCGGCCGGCTCCTCTCCGAGACGCTCGATCTGGACCTGGTCGCGCAGCGGGTCGCCGACAGCGTCTGTCAGCTGCTCGGCGCGCACTCCTCGAGCCTCTACCGGCTCGACCCCGAATCCGGGGCGCTCGTCGCCTTCGCCGTCACCGGCGACGCCATGGTGGCGATCGGCCGGGGCGTCGTGTTCCCGCGGGGTCACGCCGTCGTGGGCCTCGCCGTCGAGGAGCGCGGCCCCGTCGCCACGCCCAACCTCCTGGCGGACCCACGCTTCACGTTCACGGAGGAAATGCGGGCCCGCGTCGAGCGCGCCGGGCATCGGTCCGTGCTCGCGGTGCCGTTGCGCGTCGGCGAGCGGGTGATCGGGGCCCTCGGCGTCGGCGACCAGGTCGGGCGGCGCTTCGGCGCCGACGAGATCCGCCTGGCCGAGGCGTTCGCCGATCAGGCGGCTCTCGCGCTCGAGAACGCGCGGCTCTACACGGAGACGACGCGCCGGCGGCTCGAAGCCGAAGAGCTGGCCCGCCTCGCCGGGACGCTGACCGAGAGCCTGGACCCGCGCGCGGTCGGCGACCGGATCGCCGACAGCGTGCTGGCGCTCTTCCAGGTCAGGTCTTCCGTGCTGCGACTGCTGCGGCCCGACGGCTCGCTGGTGACACTCGCGCGCGGGGGTCACCTTCGCGCCGCGTCGGAGTTCGGGGCCGTCCTGCCCGCGGGAGTCGGGCCGTCGGGGCGCGCGGCCGTCGAAGCGCGGGCCGTGGCGTCGTCCGACGTCTTCAGCGATCCCACGATCGTCCTGAGCGATGAGGTGGCGGAGACGATGCGGCGCGCCGGCGACCGGGCGGTGCTCGCCGTGCCGCTCCGGGCGAAGGGCCGGATCATCGGCACGCTGTCGCTGGGAGACGCCGCGGGCCGGGTCTTCTCGGAGGCGGAGGTCGGCCTGCTCCAGGCCTTCGGCGACCAGGCGGCGCTCGCGCTCGAGAACGCGCGCCTCTTCTCGCTCGAGGCGGCTCGCCGGTCGCAGATCGCGACCCTCGCGGAAGCCGAGCGCGAGTTCGCCCCCGAGCTCGATCCCGGGCGCCTCCTCACGCTGGTCGTCGAGCGCGCCACGCGCTTGTTCGACGGCAACGGGGTCATCTATCTGGTGGAGGCCGGGCCCGTCCTGGCGCCGCGCGCCTGGACCGAGCGCGGCGGGTCCGCCGACGTGACCGTGCCCTTCGGGCACGGCGTGGCGGGCGCCTGCGCCGAGCAGCGCCTCGGCCTCATCGTCAACGACTACGCGGAGTCGCGCTTCGCGCTGCCCAAGTGGGTCGACGTCGGCGTGCGTCGCGCGATGGCCTGCCCGCTCACCGTGCAGGACCGGCTGCTCGGCGTCATCGCGATGAATCGAATCGGCCTGGAGGCCGCGCCGTTTCTCGACGAAGACCTGGCGGTCCTGGAGAGCTTCGCCGCCCGCGCGGCGATCGCGCTCGAGAACGCGCGACTCTACGAGCAGAACCGGCGGCAGGTCGAGGAGCTGTCGGTGCTGCTGGAGCTGTCGCGCGCGGTCACCGGCCAGCTCGATCGGACGACGCTGCTCGAGGCCATTCGCGCCCAGGCCGGCCGCATCCTGGACGCCGCCAACATGGCCATCGTGCTGCGCGACGAGGAGCGAGGGGATCTCGAAGTGGTGCTCCGTACCGTCGAGGGCGCGCGCGACATGCGGCCCCCGCTCCGGTACCCGGTTCGCTCGATGGGCCTCATGGCCGTCGTGCTCGAGACGGGCGCGGCGATCCGGACGGACGACTACGTCGCCGAGTGCGCGCGGCGCGGAGTCGAGCCGGTGGCGACCTTCGCGGGCGCGCGACACTGGCTCGGCGTTCCGATGACGACCGAAGACACGGTGATCGGAGTCTTGACCTTGCGCAGCCCGACGCGGGCCTTCGTCGAAGCCGACGAGCGCCTGCTGACCAACATCGGTCATCTCGCCGCGCTGGCGCTGCGCAGCGCGCGGCTCTTCGAGGAGCGCACCCGGGCCTACAGCGAGCTGGCCTCGGCGCAGGACCAGCTCGTGCGCACCGAGAAGCTCCGGGCGCTCGGCGAGATGGCCTCGGGCGTGGCGCACGACTTCAATAACCTGCTCGCGTCGATCCTGGGCCGGGCCCAGCTCACGCTCCAGCGGCTGCAGGATCCGCAGCTCCGCAAATGGATCCAGGTCATCGAGCGCGCCGCCCTCGACGGGGCGCAGACGGTCCGCCGGCTGCAGGAGTTCACGCGGACCCGACGCGACCAGCCCTTCGTGGCGGTCGACCTCAACGAGGTCGTGCGCGGAGCGCTCGAGATCACCCAATCGCGCTGGCGCGAGGAGACGCGCAGCCGGGGCGTCACCGTCGACGTGCAGACGTCATTCGGGAGCTTGCCCTCGGTGGCGGGCGATCCCGCCGAGCTGCGAGAGGGGATGACCAATCTCATCCTGAACGCCGTGGACGCCATGCCGATGGGCGGCACCATCACGGTGACCACGACCGTCGAGAACAACCTGATCATCGTGACGGTGGCGGACACCGGAGTCGGGATCCCGGAGGCGATCCGGGGCAAGATCTTCGACCCGTTCTTCACGACGAAGGGGCCGCAGGGGACCGGGCTCGGGCTCTCGATGACGTACGGGATCCTCTCGCGTCACGGCGCGCGCATCACGGTCGAGAGCTCCGAGGGACGCGGCACCACGTTCCGCCTGACGTTCGCGCCGGGCGAGGTCCCTGACGTGGAGGAGCCGAGTCCGGCCGAGCCGCCGGCGCCCGGCGTGTCGCTCCGGTGCCTGGTCGTCGACGACGAACCGGAGGTGGGGACGGTGCTCGGCGACGTCCTCAAGACGGGCGGGCATCGAGCCGTGGTGCTCACCGACGGCGCCGAGGCGATCGCGCGGCTCCGCGCCGAGCCCTTCGACCTGGTGTTCACCGACCTGGCGATGCCGCGCGTCTCGGGCTGGCAGGTGGCCCAGGCGGCCAAGGCGGTGGCGCCGGGCATGCCCGTCGTCCTCGTCACCGGCTTCGGCGTCCAGTTGTCGGCGGAGGAGCGCCAGACCCACGGCGTCGATCTGGTGGTGGTGAAGCCGTTGAAGATCAAGGATGTTCTGGACGTCGCTGCGCGAGTGGCCCGCCGGCGCGCCCGGCAGACCTGAACGGAGGACGACTCCGATGGACTTCCAGTTCTTGACCCTCGAGCGCCGCGACGGGGTCGCCACGATCACGCTCAATCGCCCCGAGGCGTTCAACGCGTTGAGTCTCGGCCTCGGCCGGGAGCTCTTCCACGCGGCCCTCGATGTCGACGAGGACCCGGCCGTCCGCTGCGTCGTCGTCACCGGCGCCGGCCGCGCCTTCTGCGCCGGCGGCGATGTCAAGGACTTCGTCGACAACCTGGAGCGCATCGGTGTGCTCGTCAAGGAGCTGACGACCTATCTGCACGGGACCGTATCCCGGTTCTGTCGGAGCGACAAGCCGGTCATCATGGCGGTGAACGGCGTCGCGGCGGGCGGCGGGCTGAGCTTCGCCCTCTCCGGCGACCTCGTGGTCGCCGCCGAGTCGGCGCGGTTCACGATGGCCTACTCGAAGATCGCCGCCACCCCCGACGGGTCGTCGTCGTACTTTCTCCCACGACTGGTCGGTCTCCGGCGCGCGATGGAGCTCTACTTCACCAACCGCGTGCTCTCGGCGCGCGAAGCCCTGGAGTGGGGGCTGGTGACCCGCGTGGTGCCCGACGCCGAGCTCGCCGCGGCGGTCGCGGCGCTCGCCCGCGAGCTGGCCCAGGGACCGTCGAAGGCGTTCGGCGGCGCCAAGCGGCTCTTCCACCAGTCGACGTGGGAGAGCCTCGAGACGCAGATGGAGCTCGAGGCGCAGGCGATCGCCGCGAGCGGCCACACCGAAGACTTCAAGAGCGGGGTGACCGCGTTCGCCCGCAAGCAGACCCCGACGTTCCGCGGGCGTTGAGTCGACGTCGCGGTCCCCGCATGTCCGGGCCGACCACGAGTACCGCGCAGGGGGAGCCATGCTGAACACGACGGCGTTCGCTCACTCGCTCGCAATCCTGTCCGGCGGCTGCTACATCGCCTTCTACGTCCTGGCGGTCGTCTGGCGAGACGCGTTCCGGTTCCTGTTCAACGCCCAGTTCTTCGGCGCCGACGTCGCGGCGCTCCTGCCCCAGCAGCTGAGCTACGCCGGCTTCCTCGGCACCTTCGTCGTCCTGGTCGCGTTCGCCTGGTTCGCCGCCTTTGCCTGGGCCTCGCTCTACAACCGGCTCGCGGCCTCGTAGTGGGCTGGCTGCCGGGCGGGGCGGGGGCCGCCTGGACCCGTTCCCTCCAAGCGGCGACGGGCCGACAGCGCCGGATGGAGCCCAGCCGCACTGGAGCAGCGCACGCGTGCCGCGTGGTCGAGGCGGCCCCCGCCCCGCCCGGCAGCCAGCCCACTACGAGGCCACCTGAGAGCGTCGACTGGCATCGGGATCCTCGGGTACAATCTCATCGCGATCCTTCAGGAGACGCACATGACTAATAAGGATGCCGCTCGAGTTTCCGGAACGGCCGTCAAGCTCTTCTACCGGCCGGGCTGATCGTCGTGCGCCAAGACGAAGGAGCTCCTCTCGTCTTGGGGGGTCGAGTTCGACCCGGTCGACGTCCAGGCGCACCCGGAAGGCTACGCTGAGCTCAAGCGGCTGGGGATCGGGCGGGTGCCGGCGGTGACCGTCGGCGACCGCGCCGCGCATGGCTGGAACCCACCGGCGTACGCCGCGCTGCTCGGGATTCCGTACTCGGCCGCGATCAAGCTGTCCCCGACCGAGCTGGCCAAGCGGCTCGATATCATCCTCGACTCGACGCAGGGGCTCGTTCGCGGGGTGCCGGACCAGCACCTGGACTGGCGCCCGCCCGAGCGCGACCGGACCGTGCGGAACCTCGGCTACCACGTCTTCCGGCTGTCGCTGGCGTTCGTGGACGGGATGGATCTCGGCGAGTTCCCGGAGTCCTGGCTGCTGGACCAGGCGCCCGCCGACCTGCGCGACGGCCCGTCCATCGCCCGCTACGGCGCGCTCGTGCGCGGCCGCATCACCGGATGGTTCGAGGGCGCGTCGCCTCGCGAGTTCGAGCGCGTGATCAAGGTGTACTACGGCCCGCAGTCCGGCCACGACCTGCTCGAGCGCACGACGTGGCACGCCGCGCAGCACCTGCGGCAGCTCTACGCCCTGGCCGAGCGCCTCGCGATCACACCGCCGGGACCGATGCCGACCGACGCGTTCGAAGGATTGCCGCTACCCGACGCCCTCTGGTGACGACGGTCGACTAGTCTTCCTCGGCCCACGCGGCGGTCAGCCGGCGAGCGAGCGCCCGGTGCCCCTTGATGAAGTAGCCGAGGACGACGGCGGTCGCGAGGAGGTTGCCGACGAAGATGGTCCATCCCGCCAGCTCGTCGAGCACCCACTTCGCCGCGATCAGGACCCCGCCGATGAAGAACACCTCGAACGCGGTGAAGAAGATCACCAGGGCGAAGACGAAGAGTGGCTGGCGTTCGGCTGCGGCGATCAGCACCGCGCCGATGATCCCGAGGAGCATGAACGCGATGCCGTGCACGGCCGTGTAGGAGAGAATCGCGGCCAGCGGGTCGGCCTGGCGAAGGAGCCCGGTGCCGAGAAGCTTCGGGGTCCGCAGCGGCTCGCCCTGGATCCAGTCGATCGCCAGGAACCAGAGCGCGACGACGGCGGCGCCGAGCAGGCCGGCCACGATGCCCTCGCGGAGGACGCCGCCCCAGGAGCCGATCAGCGTGCGCGGCAGGGCCCGGTGAACGCGGAAGAAGTACCAGAGCATCGCCAGCGCCGCGAGGAGGTTGCCGACGAGGATCGCCCACCAGACGAGCGCGCCCAGCATCGACTTCCCGAGCGCGCCGACGACACCGAAGACGAACACCTCGAAGCTGGCGAAGAGGATCACGAAGGCGAGAAACAGCGCGGGCTCCTGCTCGCTCACCGCCATGAGGCTCGCGGCGATCACGCCAAAGGCGATGAACGCCAGACCGTGGATGACCGTGTAGCCGAGAACGGTACCCACGGTGGGGTGAACCCCGCTCGGGTCCGTGACACCCTGGAACACCGCGGCGCCCAGCAGCCCCGGGGTCAGGAACGGCCGGCCGCGCCAGATGTCGAAGAGGAGGAACCAGACGGCGACGACCGCCGCGCCGATCAGGCCGGCCACGACCCCTTCCTTCAGGATCGACCGTTGCGCGGAGGAGGCCATCTGAGTGCGGGTTATTGTAATCTGTCCCGCCACGCGAGGTCGCGGGCGAATCGCACGCCGTAGTCGGAGTAGCGAAGGTGCGGCGGCAGCGACGAGCGGTGGGCGACCGGGCTCCACGGGTCGGCGTGACGCCAGGCCCCACCGCGGCTCACGCGCCGCGTGCCCGAGGCGGCGCCGCGCGGATTCCGCGCCGGCGACCGGCGGTAGTAATCCTCGTCGAACCAGTCGGCGCACCATTCGTGGCAGACGCCGGAGAGGTCGGTGAGGCCGAGCGCGTTGTCCGGCGTTTCGCCGACACGAGGCGGACGGTCGAACGTGGCGCTCGGTCTGGCGTCGCCCCACGGGTAGCGGGAATCCTCGAGGCCGCCGCGCGCGGCCTTCTCCCACTCGGCCTCCGTCGGCAGCCGCGCCCCGGACCACTCCGCGAACGCCGCGGCCTCGGCCCACGAGAGCCCGACGACGGGCTGGCGCGGGTCGGCGAACACCGGGTCGAGCCAGAACGGCGGCGCCGGGGCCCCGGTGCCCTCCATGTACGCGACGAAGTCCGCGTTCGTCGCGGGTGTGCGCGCGACGAGGAAGGTGTCCACCCAGACGACGTGCGGCGGGCGCTCGCACGGGTGACCGTGAGCCCAGCCCATGCTGAACGGTCCCGCCGGAACGCACGCGAAGTCCACGCCTTATAATAGGGCCTCGATAAGGAGACCCCCATGAACGTCGCCCCGAGAATGGCCCGGCTCGGAACCGAGTCGGCGTTCGAGGTGCTGGCCCGCGCGCGCCAGCTCGAGCGCGCCGGTCGCGAGATCGTCCACCTGGAAATCGGCGAGCCGGACTTCGACACGCCCGCGCACATCAAGGAGGCCGCGAAGCAGGCGCTCGACGCCGGGGCGACGCACTACGGCCCGTCCGCGGGGCTGCCGGAGCTTCGCGAGGCGATCGCCAAGCACGTCGCCGAGACGCGCGGCGTTCCAGTGGCGCCCGAGGAAGTGGTCGTCACGCCGGGCGCCAAGCCGATCATGTTCTTCACGATCATGGCCCTGATCGGCGAGGGCGACGAGGTCATCTACCCCAACCCCGGGTTTCCGATCTACGAGTCGGTCATCAACTTCGTCGGGGGAGTGCCGGTGCCGATCCCGCTCCGCGAAGAGAGCGGCTTCGGCTTCGACCTCGAGCTGTTCGAGCGCCGGGTCTCGTCGAGGACGAAGCTGATCGTCATCAACTCGCCGGAGAATCCCACCGGGGGCGTGCTCGAGCGCGACCAGCTCGAGCGTATCGCGACGATCGCGGTCGCCCGCGGGATCCCGGTGCTGACCGACGAGATCTACCGTCAGTTCCTCTACGAGGGCGAGTTCGCGTCGATCATGGGGTTGCCGGGCATGCGCGAGCGGACGATCCTGCTCGACGGCTTCTCGAAGTCGTACGCGATGACCGGGTGGCGCCTCGGCTACGGCGTGATGCCGCCGCCGCTCGCCGAGCACGTGGCGCGGCTCATGGTCAACTCCAACTCCTGCACGGCGTCATTCGTGCAGCTGGCCGGCATCGCCGCGCTCCAGGGCGACCAGACGCCGGTCGCCCGCATGGTGGCCGAGTTCAAGCGGCGGCGCGACCTGTTCGTGGACGGCCTCAACCGGCTGCCCGGCGTTCGGTGCGCGCGGCCGCGCGGCGCTTTCTACGTGTTCCCGAACATCACGGGGACCGGCCGGCCGTCGGCCGAGGTCGCCGAGCGGCTCCTGACCGAGGCCGGCGTGGCCGCGCTGTCGGGCGCGGCGTTCGGCGCCCACGGAGAGGGCTATCTGCGATTCTCGTACGCGAACTCGGAAGCGAATCTGAAAAAGGCGCTCGAGCGCATGCGCCCGGTGTTCGAGAGCTTCGCGAAACAGTGACGGCCGCCCGGTCGAGCACGATCCGATCCGCCGCTACCGCCACATGGTGGACGACGCGAACCCGCGCTACCTCGAGCGCGGCGAGTGCTCGCCTGTCATGGTCGACTACTTCGCGTCGCCCGGCCCGTGACCGCCGGCCGAGCTCGACATCATCTCGCTCGTGCGGAAGGCGGAGGAAGTCGCTCGTGGGTGACGCGCAGCGCTGCTGGGAGGACGTCGCCGTCGGCGACGTCCTCGACGGCT
>DASPZZ010000327.1:0-1858 GCA_035635995.1 Binatia bacterium
GCTCCGGGAAGTGTGGGGCCCCTCGCACACCGAGCAGGCGCACTACGTCCGCGTGTACATGGCGCACCTGCGCCAGAAGCTCGAGGCCGAGCCCGCGCGCCCGCGCTATCTCCTCACGGAGCCGGGCGTCGGATATCGGCTAGCGGCCGAGTAGCGCCCGCCGCACGTCCGCTCGCGCACCTGCGTCCGGCCGCTTGACACCCCGCGCGCCGCATCGTCGTCAAGTCGGACGAGGACCGGCCCGTGCTGCTCTCGACGGTCGCCGAGATCAAGCGCTCGACCGGGCCCGTCGAGATCGAGCGCAAGTATCAGCAGCGGCTCATTCGCATCGCCGCCAACACGATCGGGCGCGACCTCGGCTCGATCTCCGCCGAGCTCGAGGACCGGTTCAGCCGGCTGCCGCTGCCGCCGGGCTTCTCGGTACGGCTCGGCGGCCGGAGCGAGCGGCAGCGCGACGCGTTCGGCAGCCTCTACTTCACCTCGGCGCTGGCGATCATCCTGGTCTACATGGTGCTCGCCTCGCAGTTCCGGTCGCTCAAGGATCCGCTCACGATCATGTTCTCGGTGCCCATGGGTCTGATCGGCGTCTTCTGGGCCCTGTTCCTGACCGACACCACGCTGTCGACCACCTCGTTCATGGGCATCATCATGATGGTGGGCATCGTCGTGTCCAACGGTGTGCTGCTCGTGGAGTACATCAACGAGCTGAGGCGGCAGGGGCTGCCGCTGCTCGAGGCCGTCCCGCGCGGCGGCCGGGTCCGCCTGCGCCCCATCTTGATGACGGTGCTGGCCACGGTGGTCGGGCTCTTGCCGATGGCGCTGGCCCTCGGCGTGGGGACCGAGGCGAATCAGCCGCTGGCGATCGCGGTCATCGGCGGGCTCCTGGTCTCCACGATCTTCACCCTCGTGCTGATCCCTACCCTGTACGTGATCTTCGAGGAGCGCTTCCCGCGGACGCTCGTCGACGAGGTCAGCCAGGAGGCCGAGTCCGCTTCGGACTAGTCGTTCGGGCAGTGGTCGGCGCGCCCGGATCGCGGCCGGGCGCGCGCGAAGCTTCTACTGCAGGACGCGGTCGGCGCGACGAACCAGCGGCTCGGGCAGGGTCAATCCGAGCGCGCGCGCGGTCCTGAGATTGACCACGAGCTCGGACCGGGACGGTTGCTCGATGGGAAGGTCGCGCGGATTCGCCGGGCCGAGGATCTTGCCGATGTAGGCGCCGGCGCGCCGATAGATCGCCGGGGTACTCGGCCCGTACGCGACAAGACCGCCGGCTTCAGCGAACTCGGCCGAACCGTAGACCGTCGGGATCCTGGCCCGGTTGGCGAGATCGATCAGGCGCGGGAGGTAAATCAACGCCGCGGGGCCACCCGGAACGACGATCGCCTCGGCCCGGTCGCCGGCCGGCCGCGCGAGTAGGCTTCCGAGCGCATCGCCCTCGTGGAGAGGATAGGCCTGGATCGTCACCCCGGCGCTCGCGGCGGCGCTCTGCAGGCTCGCCAGATCTCCGCGACTCGAAGCGTCCGCGGCGTAGAGCACCGCGACCCGGCTGAGCGCCGGGCGCATCTCCTTCAGGAGCTTCAACCAGCTGCGGGCGAGATCCGGCGACGAATAAGTGACGCCGGTCACGTTGGCGCTCGATCCGCCCCCATCGGAGCCGACGATGACGATCGGGATCGTGCTCGTCGCCTGCTTCGCCGCCTGGCTTGCCTGATTGCCAACGGCGAACACGACGTCGACCTTGAGCTGCACGAGCTCGGCGGCCAGCTCCGGCAGCCGGTCGACCCGCCCCCCGGCGTATCGATACTCGAACGCGATGTCCCGTGGATACCCGACCAGGGCTTGCCGCACGATGTCCTGA
>DASPZZ010000328.1:0-12042 GCA_035635995.1 Binatia bacterium
CACGGAGAACGTAGGTGATGCGTCCGGATGGAGCCCAGCCGCACCGGGCAATGCGGACGCGTGCCGCGTGGTCCCAGCGCCCCTCACCCCCGGGCCCGCGGAGCAGCCCCCGCCCCCGGCCCGCCGATCCCCGTTGTCGTCGTCGTCGCCGACTGTCCGTCGCGGCGATGTCGGGCTTGCGCCATTCATTCGGGCCCGACCGCACGGTCTGTCGCGGTCTTGCTTCCTGTGGGGGTTGTCAGCCGAACCAGAGGGGGAAGCCGGCTAGGAGGAAGTCGTGGTCGAAGCTCATGGCGGCTGGGCAGTGGGTTGCGTCCATTACTGCGAAGCTGACGGCGTCCGTGTAGGTGATGGGTTGATCGGCGAGACGCTCGAGCCAGGCTCGCGCTGCGCGGTGATGCTCGGCGCCGGTAAAGACGATGGTGAGTTGGGGACTGGCCTCGAAACGGTCGAGCGCCCAGACGGCGGCCCGGGTGCCGGCGCGGTGAAGCAGGAGACGGTGAGCCTCGGCGAGCACCAGGTTGGTCGTGAGCAGCCGAATCCCGCGGGCGGCCGCCGCGCGAAACATCGCATCGGCTTCGGCGTGGTGCTGATCCCGGGCGCTGACGAGCGCGATCCAGGCGCCGCTATCGACGAACAGGCGTGCGGGACCGTCGGCGCCTCTTCCGGTACGGCGCGGGCTTTTCGGCAACGAAGGTCTCCGTGAGATAGCGGTCGAACTGCTCGCTGCAGTCGGGCGGTAGCCCCTCGATCATGCCGCTCGCGCCGAGCAACGGGTCCTTCTCGGGAGGCCGGGTGAGCGCCCGGACCGCGGCGCGGATCGCCTGGGATTTCGTCCAGCCGCGACTACGCGACCACGCCTGCAGCCTCTTGAGGTCCGCTTCGTCGAGATAGACCTGCAAGGGTCGGCTCATGATCGTGAAGAATAGACCTTCATGAGACGGACTACAAGAGTGTCATGAGCCGGGACTTGAGGATCTTGCCGGTGGCGCCCCGCGGAAACGCGTCGAGCACGGTGAGCCGTCTCGGGTACTTGAACGCCGCCAGGCGATCCTTGCAGTGAGCGATCAGATCATCGGGCCCGACCGTCGGGCCGGGGCGAAGCGTCACGAAGGCCGCGACCTCTTCGCCGAGCTCGGGATGGGGCATGCCGACGACGGCGGCCTCGGCGACGGCCGGATGCGTGAGGAGCACCGCTTCCACCTCGGGCGGAAACACCGAGTACCCGCCGCGCAGGATCCGCTCGCGCTTGCGGCCGACGATGGTGACGAGACCGTCGGCGCTGACCGTCGCGAGGTCCCCGGTGCGGAACCATCCCTCCACCAGGACCTGCCGAGTCTCCTCGGGAGCATTGATGTAGCGGTCCATCGCCGAGGGACTCCTGATCCAGAGCTCGCCCGCCTCGCCGGTGGGAATCGAGTGACCGGCGTCGTCGACGACCCGAATCTCCACGCCCGGCACGGGGCGGCCGATCGCGTCCGGCGACTCGGTCGGGTCCGCCGCCTGATACGAGATGGGCCGAAAGAGCTCCGTCATCCCGTAGCCGCGCACGATCCTGATCCCCGTGCGGTCGCGCCACTCCCGGGCCAGCTCCCACGGACAGGGCGCCGCGCCCGACACCCCGATGCGAACCGACGCGAGATCGGCCGCCGCGAGCTCGGCGCTGTCCAGGACCCGGCGGAACATCGTCGCGACGCCCGGAAATACCGTGACGCGGTGGCGACGGATCGCCTCGACCACCCGATCGGGCGCGAAGCGCTCCACGAGTGCAACGGTGGCGCCGACCAGCAGGGGAGCGAGCAGCGCGCCGTTCAGGCCGAACGAGTGCGCGAGCGGAAGCGTCGCCAGCACCACGTCTCCGGGCGCCAGCGCCATCACCGGCCCAGCCCACGACTCGATCGCAAGCTCGAGCGCCGCATGTGAAAGTACGGCGCCCTTCGGCCGGCCGGTGCTTCCTGACGTATAGAGAATCAACGCGGCGTCGGCGGGCTCGGGCGTGGCGGGCCGGGGGGACCCGGACGGCGTTCGGGCGAGTGGGTGACGGAGCCGTCCGGGTCCCCCCGGCCCGCCACGCCCGAGCCCGCCGACGTCGGTTTCGTCGATGACGAGTGCAGGCGCGAGGTCGGCGAGGATGTCGGCGCGCTCCTCCGGCTTCAACAGCGTGTCGAGCGGAGCCACGGTGACGCCGAGCTTCCAGCCGGCGAGCAGTGCCACGGCGAAGGCCCAGTGATTCCCGATCGTGAGCGCGATCCGATCGCCGCGTGTCACGCTCGTCGACGCCAGCCGTGTCGCGAAGGCGTCGGCCCGTCGGTCCAGCTCGCCGAACGTGAGAGCGGCGTCGTCCCAGACGAGGGCGGGCTTCTCGGGGATGCGACGCGAGCTGGCTTCGAGGCGCCGGGCGAAGTTCTCCGCCACGGAGCCGCTTAGGCGAAGAAGTCCTTGAGGTTGATCCGCTGCCAGACGTCGGGAGGCACGCGGTGCCGGGGCGTGTAGGCCGCGAGCGAGGGCTTGGCGGTCGCGTCCACGCCCCACTTCGCCGTGTAACCGTCGTCGCGCGCCGAGGGGTCGAGGTCCGAGCCGCGCGCGTTCGTGATGATCGTGATGTCGCGGTCGGGCTGGCAGCGCGTCGCGATCGCCCAGTTCACCTGGCGGTCGTCGAAGACGTCGACGTCGTCGTCCACGACGACGACGCGCTTCATGTAGAGATCCGCGCCGAACGCCGCCAGGATCGCGTTCTTCCCCTGGCCCGGGATGCGCTGCTCGAGCGAGACGAAGCACGTGAAGGGCCCGGGCACGCGCACCGCCTTGACCGACGGGACCATCGCCCGGACGGCGCGGAAGAGGTTCGCCTCCATCGGAATCGTGGACAGGAGCATGTGATCGAGGTGGGCGACGGTGATGTCCTGAAAGATCGCGTCGCGCCGGTGCGTGATCGCGTTGACGCGGACGACCTCGCGCTGGCGCTCGCCGAGGCTGTAGCCGGTGAACTCGCCGAAGGGTCCCTCGGGCGTGCGCTGCCGCGGCAGGATCTCGCACTCGAGCACGAGCTCGGCGTGGGCGGGCACCAGGACGTCGGAGGTCTGGCACTTCACCAGCTCGAGCGGCTCGCCGAGGAGCCCCCCCATGATCCCGCGCTCGTCCTCGTCGATGGATCCGATCGCGAGCGCGCCGAGGGCGATCGCCGGATGCACGCCGATCACCAGCGCCAGGGGCAGGGGCTCGTTCCGCGACTCGGCGATCCGCTGGAACTCCCACAGATGCTTGCCGGTCGTCAGGTGGATCGACGTCGTGTCACGCCCCTTGATCTGGAGCCGGTTGTAGGCGCAGTTCCAGATCTCGCGCGTCGGATCCTTCGCGAAGGAGATCGCCGCCGTGACGTAGGCGCCCGCGTCGCCCTCGTGGTGGACGAGCTGGGGCAAGTCGTAGAGGTTGATCCGGTCGCCCTTCAGGACGACCTCCTGAACCGGTCCGCTCGCCACCACCTTCGGCGGAATGGGCTTTTCCATCGCGCGCAGGTAGGTCGCCTGCGTCGCCTCGGGCGCCGCGTTCATGGCGGCGGCGAGTCGCGGCCGGCTGGCGTGGAGATTGGTGAGGACCGGAAACTGAGTGCCCTTGACGTTCTCGAAGAGCAGGACCGGCCGGCGCTTCGCCTCGCGCTCGAGCTTGACGACGAGCGCCGTGATCTCGAATCGCGGGTCGACGGGCTTGGACACGATCTCGAAGTCGCCGGGCTTGCGCCGCTTGACGAGGTCGAGATAGCTCCGGAGGTCCTGCGCCATGGCGCCTAGGATACTGAATCAGGCGTTCTCGGGCATCTTCTTTCTCCCGTTCTGATTGTTCAGCCACCACCCAAGGACCACGATGATCGCGGCCGGTACCAGCGGGACCAGCGCGAGGCCGGGCGCCGAGGGGTCGATCCACCGGGCGAGGCTTCGGTCCTTCAGTATCATGTCGGCCGCGACGTAGCCGAGGATCCCGCCGCCGAGCCAGATGATCCACACGAAGCGGTTCATCAGCGTCGTGAGCATGCCACTGCCCCAGACGACGATCGGCAGCGACAGCGCGATGCCGAAGACCACGAGCGTCAGGTCGCCGTGGGCCGCGGCGGCGACGGCGAGCACGTTGTCCAGGCTCATGATCGCGTCGGCGGCGATGATGGTCCAGATGGCCTCGCGGAGCGAGGTTCCCGGGCGGACGTGCCCTTCGGCGCCCGTCTCCTTGCCGACGAGCTTGAACGCGATCCAGAGGAGGGCGACGCCGCCGACGAGCTGGAGGAGCGGGATCCGGAGCAGGAACGTCGCGACGGTGATGAACGCGAGGCGGAGCCCGACCGCGCCGGCGGTGCCCCAGATGCGCCCCCAGAGCTGCTGGCGCTTGGGCAGCGTCCGGACGGCGAGGGCGATGACCAGGGCGTTGTCGCCCGCCAGCGTGAGATCGATCACGATGATCCCGACGACGCGCGCCCAGAACTCCGGATCCATGAGGAAGAGCATACGTCACTCCACCAGCGCTTTCACCAGCGCGACCAGGACGCGCCCGACGACGACGAGCGCGACGGCGATGGCCAGGCCTTCGTAGCGATTGATAGTCATCTCGTGTCTCCCCCCGGGCTGGACGAACAAGATTCGCCGCCGGATGGCGGCGTGTTTCAGGGGACGAGCGGGATGACCGCGCTAGTGGTCTTCGGAGGACGGAGCGTGGCCCGCGGACGGCAGATGGGCCGATCTCACCTGCGGGAGCCAACCGTCACCGGTCGGCCGATGTGCGCTCGGCGCCGGCGGGGCAACCGCCCGCGCCGGCCGGGCGTGCTCGACGCGCGGCCGCGGAGTGGCTCGAGGCGAGGCGGTCGTCCGCCGATCGCGCAGCTCCCGGCGGACGACGATGGACTCTTCGATCTCGGAGTCCTGCACCTCGAACTCGAAGGCGCCCGGCAACGGCGTCGCGAGGTCGAACGACAGCCACGCCGTCAACAGGAGCAGGATCCGTCGCCCTCGGGAAGCCGCCCTCACGGCTTCTTGCAGATCACGTTGAGCAGCGCCTGGCGCTTCTCGTCGCGGACGACCTTGAGCGCGCGGGCCAGCGCGTCGGGCAGCGCCGCCGGGTCCTCGACCCGCTCGGCGTGGCCGCCGGAGGCGCGGCACACCAGCTCGTAGTCGGGCGCCGGCTCGAGGTCGGAGATCGGCATCCGGCCCGTCTTCGCGGCGATGCCTTCGGGCGCGTGGCTCAGCACGGCGCGCTTGACCGCGTTCCATGCGCGGTTGTTGAAGATCACGAACAGCGCCGGCAGATTGTACGCGCGCGAGACGAAGTGCGCCGCGGTGGGCGCGCTGAAGATGTAGGCGCCGTCGCCGATACAGCAGATGACCGTCTTGTCGGGTGCGGCGAGCTTGGCGCCGAGGGCGGCGCCCATGCCCCAGCCGAGGCCGCCGGCGGGAGAGGAGCCGAAGTAGCTCCGGGGCGTCCGGAAGCACCCCTGGGTCGGGTCGAAGTCGTACTCGTCCACGAGGATCGTGTTCTCGTCCACGAGGTCGCCGACGCACTTCGACACCCAGAGCATCTCGAGCGGCTTGTCGTGCTCGACCTTGCGCGCGGCCGACGCCCACGCCTCGCGGAGCCGCCGATGCTCGGCGTGCCAGCGCTGCGTCCGCTCGCCGACGGCACGGCCGTCGACGCGCTGCCGCACGGCATCGGCGAGCGCGGCCAGGTTCAGGCTCACCGTGCCCGACAGGGCGGCGTCGGCCGGGAACCCACGGATCGGATACCGGGCGAAGAGCGGGTCCACCGCGATCTGGACGATCTTCGCCTCGGGGCGCGGCGCCTTGAGCGCCGGGAACCACAGCACGTCGGACTCGACCGCCACGACGCAATCGGCGTCGTCGAGGTAGGGTGCCGCGTCGAAGCCCGCGTGCAGCGGATGGTCTTGAGGGAAGTTCATGTAGGTGTGGAACTGGTCGATCACCGGCGCGCCGAGGGCCTCGGCCAGCTTCACCAGCGCCGGGACCGCGAGCGGGTCGCGCCCGGCGGCCTTGGTGAGGATGATCGGGTTGCGCGCGGCGGCCAGGAGCTTGGCCGTCTCGGCGATCGCCTCCGGCGCGGCCGTGACGGCGCTCGGCCTGGGCGCGCGACTCGTCGCGGCGTACTCGAAGACCTCGTGCTTCTCGGCGAGGACCTCGCGCGGCAGCGTGAGGTAGACGGGCCCCTGCGGCTCGGCCTGGGCGAGCGCCAGCGCGCGGTCGACGACCGTCTCGAGCTGGGTGAAGTTCCGGAGCTCGTAGTCCCACTTGACGAACTCGCGGACCATCGCGCCCTGGTCGAAGGACTCCTGCGCCCAGTGGATCGGGCGGTTGCGGCTGCCGTGCAGGCCGGCCTCGGTGAGCGGGTTGCGTCCGGCGCTGAAGAGGATCGGCACGTTCGAGCGTGCGGCGTTGATGATGCCGCCGACCGCGTTGCCGGCGCCGACGATCACGTGGACCATGACGACCTGCGGGCGCCCGGTGACCATCGCGTAGCCGTGCGCCATTCCCACCGCCGGCACCTCGTGCGGGATCGTCATGGGCCGCGGTGCTGGCAGTCCCTGCGCCAGGCGCCGGGCGTAGGCGTCGATCAGCGGCGCGAAATCCGTCCCGGAGTTCGCGAAGAAATATTCGACGCCGCGGGCGGCCAGGATCTCCAGGTAGGCATCGGCGGTGCTTTCGACGCTCGCTCGCTTGGTGGTCATCGCTGTCTCTCCCCTTTTACTTGAGCCGCAGCCGGAGCATCCGGCGCGCGTTTCCCTCGTAGATCTTCGTCTTCTCGTCCTCGGTGGCCCGCATGCGCGCCATCGCCTCGATGGTGTCGCGGATGAATCCCGGTCCCTTCTCGGGATCGAAGGGCATGTCGGTCCCGAAGAGGATGTGATCGGCGCCGAAGAAGGCCAGCCCGGACTCCATGGCGTGCCAGGCGCCGAAGAGGGCGGTGTCGCCGTAGAACATCTGGAAGTAGTCGATGGGGCGCCGCCGCAGGCGCTTGAGCGCGGTCGTGTCCTCGGGGTCGTCGCTCCGGCTGCCGAGCTGCTCCAGGCCGCCGCCCACGCGCCCGGCGCAGAAGGGGATCATGGCGCCCATGTGGTGGGTGATGATCTTCAACCCGGGATGGCGATCGAAGATTCCGGAGAAGACCAGGCGCCCCATGGCCACCGACGTCTCGTACGGCCAGCCGAACGCCCACCACATGTCGTACTTCGATCGCGGCTCGCCCGCGTAGTCGGCGAAGGTCGCGGGGCGCGCGGGATGCATCCAGACGGGCAGGTCGCGCTGGGCCATCCGGTCGAAGACCGGCTGGTACTCCGGCAGATCCAGGGGCCGTCCGGCGACGTTGGTGTAGACCTGCACGCCGGTCGCGCCGAGATCGTCGATCGCGCGATCGATCTCGCGCACGGCGGCCTCGGGATTGTTCATCGGGAGCGACGCGACGAAGCCGGGGAAGCGATCGGGATGCTTGGCGACGACCTCGGCCATTCCGTCATTGGCGAGCCGGGCGAGCTCGGGGCTCACGTCGGGGCCGCCGGCGACCTCGATCGGAGGGTTGGCGAGCGTCAGGACCTGCACGTAGCCCTCGTAGCGGTCCATGATCCGCAGGCGCTGCTCGACGTCCACCAGGACGGGGATCCCCGACATCCGCTTCTGCAGCGCCATGCCGGGCGGCGCCACCTGCAGCATCCGATCGAAATACCGGCGCGGCATGATGTGGGGAAAGATGTCGATCTTCATTCGGCTTCGGGCCTCCGCCGGATGAGGATAAGCGCACGCGGCCCCGAAGGGAAGAAGCAGGGTAGAGTATGGGGCCATGACATCGGGGCGCGTCCAGGGCGGCTTCAATCAGTACGGGTTCACCGTCGGCATCCTCATGCTCGACACGCGGTTCCCGCGGATCCCCGGCGACATGGGCAACGCGGCGACCTTCCCGTTCCCGGTCCGCTACCAGCGCGTGACGGGCGCCGACCCCGACCTCGTCGTGCGCCGGGGCGCCTCCGGCTTGCTGCCCGCGTTCGTCGAGGGAGCGCGGCGGCTCGAGAGCGAAGGCGTGGGCGCGATCACGACCAACTGCGGGTTTCTCGTCAAGTTCCAGCACGAGCTGGCGGGGTCCGTCCGCGTGCCCGTGTTCACCTCGAGTCTCCTGCTGGTGCCGCTCGTTCACCGCCTGATCCCGCGCGGCCGACGGGTCGGCATCATGACCGTGAACGCGGGCTCGCTCACGCAGGAGCACCTCGACGGCGCCGGCATCGGCGGCGACATCCCGCTCGCCGTCGCCGGGATGGAGACGGAAAAGGAGTTCACCCGCGTGCTCCTGGGCAACGAGATGGTCCTGGACGTCGACGCCGCGCGCGAGGAGCACGTGCGGGTCGCCCGCCGGCTCGTCGCCGAGCACCCGGACGTGGGCGCGATCGTGCTGGAGTGCACCAACATGCCGCCGTACACCGCGGACATCCAGCGCGAGACCGGGCTTCCCGTGTTCGACATCGTCTCCCTCGTCACCATGGTCCACGCCGCACTCGCCGCCGGCCAGCCGCCACGGCCCGCGTGACCGACCGCTCCGCCGGGCCGTGACCATGGCGGATCGGACGGTCACCCAGCAGATCACGTTTCTCGACACGCGCGACCTGGCGCGCACCGCCGACTTCTACGAGCGCATCCTCGGTCTCCGTCTGGCCCGCGACCAGGGCACCTGCCGCATCTACCACGTGAGCGGCAGCGCCTATCTGGGCTTCTGCCAGCGAGCGGATGCGTCGGCGGAGCCGCAGGGCGTCGTGTACACGCTCGTCACGGACCGGGTCGACGACTGGTGCGCGCATCTCAAGAGTCAGGGCGTCGAGTTCGTCAAGGATCCCGCCGACAATCCGCCGTACCGGATCTACAACGCCTTCGTGCGCGACCCCAACGGCTACGTGATCGAGATCCAGCGGTTCTGGGAGCCGCTGGTGTGACGGGCGTCGACGGCGCGCCGAACGGGTGGCTGCTCGAGACGCGCCGCCTCAGCAAGCGGTTCGGCGGCCTGGTGGCGGTGGACGATCTGCCGCTCGGCGTTCGTTCCGGCGAGGTCCGCGGCCTCATCGGGCCCAACGGCTCGGGCAAGACGACCACGGTCAACCTGCTCTCGGGTCTCTATCGCGCGGATGCCGGCGAGATCCGTCTGCGCGGCGAGCGGATCGACCGCTTGCGGCCCCACGAGATCACCGCGCGGGGCGTCGCGCGGACGTTCCAGACTCCGAAGCTCTTCGGGAGCATGACGGTACTGGAGAACGTCCTGTTGCCGGCTCTGGCGGAGCTCGGCCGGGGAGGCGACCGCCCGATGCCCGAGATCCGCGAACGCGCGCGCCGGCTGCTCGAGCTCGTCACGCTGGACGGACAGCGTCAGGCACTCGCCCGGGAGCTCAGCGGTGGCCAGAGCATGCTGCTGCAGATCGCCAGGGGCCTCATGGTGCATCCGATCCATCTCTTCCTGATGGACGAGCCCTTCGCGGGGGTGCACCCGACGATCAAGGACACCATCATGGAGGCGATCCTCCGGATGAACCTGGAGGAGGGCGTGACGTTCCTGATCGTGTCCCACGAGATGGCGACGCTGCGCCGGCTCTGCCGGCGGGTCTCGGTGATGCACGAGGGCAAGCTCATCGCCGAGGGATCGTTCGAGGAGATCGCCAACCACGCCGTGGTGCTCGAAGCCTATCTGGGGCGGTAGGTGGCGCTCCTCGAGCTTCACGGGATCGTCGCCGGGTACGTCGAGGGCATCGACATCCTGAACGACCTCCACCTCGGTGTCGCCCGGGGCACGGTCACGGGCGTCATCGGGCCGAACGGCGCCGGAAAGTCGACGCTGCTCAAGACGATCTTCGGATTTCTCCATCCGCGCGCCGGCCGGATCGTCTTCGACGGCCGTGAGGTTGGGCACCTGGCGCCCCACGCGCTGAAGCGGCTGGGGATCGGCTACGTGCCGCAGGGTGCGAACATCTTCCCCCAGCTCACGGTGCAGGAAAATCTCCAGATCGGGACCTGGATCTTCCGGCACGACCGGGCGCGCGCGGCCGGGATGCTCGAGCGCGCCTACGACGCCTTCCCGCGTCTTCGGGACAAACGCGGGCTCCGCGCCACGGTGCTCTCCGGCGGAGAGGCGAAGATGCTCTCCGTCGCCAAGGAGCTGGTGACCGACCCGAGCCTGCTCCTGGTCGACGAACCCTCGGCGGGGCTCGCGCCGCGGATCGCCGAGCAGGTCTACGAGCGGCTCCGCGAAGCTCAGGCCGCCGGCGTGACGATCCTGCTCGTCGACCAGAACATCACGAAGGCCGTCGAGATCTCCGACTACCTCTACATGCTCGAGATCGGTCGCGTGCGGCGCGAGGGACCGCGCCAGGCCTTCGCCGACCAGCTCCGCGAGATCATCCGCGACGCGCTCCTCGGAGCCTGATCCTGCGGCGCCTCGTCCGCCGGCTCGCCTGGTGCCTGGTCGCGTACGCGGCGCTCGCGTGGGTGCCGTGGGCCGCGTCCGAGTACCACACGCACGTGCTGGTCACGAGCCTCTACTACGTGATCCTCGCCATCGGCTGGAACCTGCTCGCCGGGTACACCGGGCAGTTCTCCCTGGCGCATCATACGTTTGCCGGCATCGGCGCCTACGCCTCGGCCCTGCTGGTCCTGTACGCGCGCGTGCCGATCCTCGTCGGCATCGGGGCCGGGGTCGTCGTGGCGGCGGCGATCGGCTACGGGCTCGGCACGCTGTGCCTCCGGATGCGCGCGATCTACCTGGCGCTCGCCACCTGGGCCTTCGCCGAGTCGATGCGGCTCCTGATCACGGTCGAGTACGAGATCACCCGGGGCGACCTCGGCCTGGCCGCGCCGCTCCTCTTCGCCACGCCGCGCCCCACCGCCTACTACTACCTCTTCCTCGCCCTGGCGCTGGCGGCGGTGCTCGCGGCGCGGGAGCTCATCGACTCGCGGATCGGGGCGTTCATGCGCGCGATCCGGGACGACGAGGAGGCTGCCGCCGTCATGGGGGTCGACACCTTCAAGTGGAAGCGGTTCGTCTTTGCGGTCTCGGCCGTCTTCGCCGCGGTGGCCGGTGGATTCCAGGGCCACTACGTGGGCCTGCTGTCGCCGACGCCGATGAAGTTCAACGAGATGGCGATGGTGGTCGTGATGGTGATCGTGGGCGGTCTCCGAACCTTCGCCGGGCCCATCCTGGGCGCGGTGTTCATCGAGGTGCTGTCGGAAGCACTGCGCGCCTGGGGCGAGATCCGCATGGTGCTCTTCGCCCTGCTCGTGATCGTGATCGCCCGTGGCTACCCGGGAGGGCTGGTGGGCACCTGTCAGGCGCTCGGCCGGCGAGTGGCGGCGCGCGTCCCGGCGCTGGCGCCGGTGCTGGCGGCCCGCCGTCAGGTGGACTAAGGCATTGGGGCTGGGGAATCGGGAACGTGGACGACTACGAGAGGAACGAGGGGACGAGGCCTGGACCCTGAGGCTCCTCGGCGAGATCACCGCTCGTGGCGGTCGGACACGAGATGCCGAGACGCACTTCCGCCAGGCGCTCGAGCTGGCGGCATCTCTCGGGATGCAGCCACTACTGGCTCACTGTCATCAGGGCCGCGACCGAGTAAGATGCGATCGCGACGAGGACGCTCGGTATGTGGCCCTGGCCATTCGAGCAGGACTCGGCTTCCCACGGCAATTCCAGCTTGACAAGTTTTTGCGTGGGCTGTGGCCGCGTGTCGGCAGCGCCTGGTGAATGCCGCGCTTGCGGTCCGCAGAAGCCCGGAGATCTCGCCGCCGTCGGCTGGTCGCGAAAAATGTCGTTCGTGTCGAGATCGCCGCTTGTCGTGCCCGCCAGATTGCTCCGAAACTCGGGTGTAGAGTCGCCCCAGCAGAAGGGGGACTCGTCATGGAAATGCTCTCACTGGACCGACTGGGCGACGAGATCGCTGAGCTGTCGGCGCATCTCGAAGCCGCGACCGCTCGCCTTCTCGACCTCATCCGTGAGTTCGACGCCCGCGGCGGCTGGAACACCGGATTCAGT
>DASPZZ010000329.1:0-23995 GCA_035635995.1 Binatia bacterium
GAGTCTTGATGGGCGGGACGCTCGCGGTCAAGTCGGTGCGCCACGCCTTCTCGGTGCTGGACCAGCTCAAGAGCAAGGGGAGATGACCATGGCAACGGTTCCGGAGAGCTATCGTGATCTGCTGGCGAAAAAATCGTTCGCCCACGTCGCGACCGTCGGCCGCGACGGCGCGCCACAGGTGACGCCGGTCTGGGTGGACTACGACGGCACCCACGTCCGGTTCAACACCGCGCGGGGGCGGGTGAAGGACAAGAATCTCCAGCGGAATCCGAAGGTCGCACTCTCGATCCAGGACCCCGACAATCCCTACCGCTATCTGCAGATCCGCGGACGGGTCGTCGAGGTGACGGAGAAGGGCGCCGACGACCACATCGACGCGTTGGCCAAGAAGTACACGGGCCAGGACCGGTACGCACACCGCCGCCCCGGCGAGGTTCGCATCACCGTCAAGGTCCTGCCCGAGAAGATCCAGAGCATGGGATGAGCGTGATCCGCCCCGCGCGTCCCGCGCGCGCATGATCCAGGTCGAGCAGGTCGCGAAGGGCTACGCGGGTCAGCCGGTCCTCCGCGAGCTGTCGTGGCGGATTCCCGATCGTGAGCGTATCGGGCTGGTCGGACCGAACGGCGCCGGTAAGACGACGCTCTGCCGGCTCCTGGCCGGCGTCGAGGAGCCGGACGAGGGACGCATCGTCCGGCCGCGTGAGACCACGGTCGGCTATCTCCCCCAGGACGCGGCGGGGCATCCGGAGGGCTCGGTCCTCGCCGAGGCGCTCGCCGGCTTCGCCGACGTGTGGCAGGTGGAGCGCGAGATGGAGGAGGTCGCGGCGCGGCTCGCCGCGGCCGCCGGCGCCGAGAGCGAGACGCTCACGGCGCGGTACGGCGATCTCCAGCACCGGTTCGAGGCGCTCGGCGGTTACCGGCTCGAGACCGAGGCGAACGCGATCCTGAGCGGTCTCGGCTACCGTCCGTCGGACTTCGCGCGCCCGCTCGCCGAGTTCTCGGGCGGCTGGCGGATGCGCGCCGCGCTCGCCCGGCTGCTCCTCCAGCGCCCGTCGCTCTTGCTGCTCGACGAGCCGACCAACCACCTCGACATCGAGTCGCTCGAGTGGCTCGAGGCCTTCCTCGCCGACTACGAAGGCACGGTCATCCTCGTGTCGCACGACCGCTATTTCCTGAATCGCATGGTCACGTCGATCGCCGAGCTGGCGCCGGCGGGGCTCACGGTCTACCCCGGCGACTACGACGAGTACCTGGTCCAGCGGCAGGCCCGGCGGGAGCTGCTCGAGGCGCAGGCGCGGAACCAGGCCAAGCGCATCGCCGAGATCGAGCGGTTCATCGAGCGCTTCCGGTACCAGGCGACCAAGGCGCGGCAGGTCCAGAGCCGGGTCAAGATGCTCGACCGCATCGACCGCGTCGAGGTCGAGCGCGAGGCGCGCGTGATCCGCTTCGCCTTCCCCCAGCCGCCGCGGACCGGCCGTCGGGTGGCCACGCTCAAGGGGGTCCACAAGGCGTACGGCGAGAACGTCGTCTACGCGGGCGTCGACTTCGAGGTCGAGCGCGGCGCCCGCGTCGCCCTCGTCGGCCCCAACGGCGCGGGGAAGTCGACGCTGCTCCGGATGCTGGCGGGAGCGCTGCCCTTCGACCGCGGTGAGCGTACGCTCGGCGCCCACGTCGCCGTCCACTACTACGCGCAGCACCAGCTCGAGGCCCTGACGCCGTCGCTGACGGTTCTGGAGGAGCTGGAGCGTGCGGCGCCGGAGCTCGGGCAGACGCGGCTCCGGACGATCCTGGGCACGTTCCTCTTCTCGGGCGACGCGGTGGAAAAGAAAATCTCGGTGCTGTCGGGCGGCGAGAAGGCGCGCGTTGCGCTGGCGAAGATGCTCGTGCGTCCGGCCGCGCTCCTCTGCCTGGACGAGCCGACCAACCATCTCGACCTCGCCTCGCGCGAGGTGCTCGAGCGGGCGCTGGCCGCGTTTCCGGGGACGATCGTCTTCATCTCCCACGACCGCTACTTCATCAATCGCATCGCGACCGGGATCGTCGAGATCGCGCACGGCACGCTCGTCACCTACCTGGGCAGCTACGACGACTACCTCGACGTCAAGGGTCGCGCCGCGACGGCCGTGGTGAGTGTCGTTCCGAAGCCACGCCACCTCTCGGCCTCCCCGTCCTCGGCCCGACCGGAGCCGCCGCCGCGGGCGTCGCGCAAGGAATCGTCCGGGCGGACCGGGAGGGTGACGAAGGACGTGCGTGAGCTGAGGCGGCGCCTGGAGGAGGTCGAGCGCCAGATTCACGAGCTCGAGGCGCGCCTGGCCGAAGTCGGCGACCGGCTGGGTGACCCGGCCCTCTACGCGGATGGCGAGCGCGTCCGCGCGGCGGCCGCCGAGCGCAAGCGTGCCGAGGAGCAGGTCACGTGGCTCATGCGCGAGTGGGAGCAGCTGTCCACGGCGCTCGCCGCGCATGAGTGACCTCGGAGCGCCCGTCGATCCCGACACGCTGCGCCGTGAGCGGGCGAAGGCGCGCGAGCTGCGCCAGAGTCAGTGGTGGAAGCGGCGCATCGGCGACGGCGTGTGCTACTACTGCCGGCGGCGTGTCGGACACCGCGCGCTGACGATGGACCATCTGGTCCCGCTCGGGCGCGGCGGCCGATCGACGCGCGGCAACGTCGTTCCCGCCTGCAAGGAGTGCAACACCAACAAGAAGGCGCTGGTCCCGGTGGAGTGGCAGGCCTATCTCGATCGGCTTCACGAATCCTCGATCGACTGACGTATCCTTTTCGCGTGTCCGAATGATTGGACGTTGACGCGTTCCGCCGACGGCGGGTTCAATGGCTTCGCTCGCGAGCGCTCGAGTGAATGCCGTGCACCCGAACGAAGGAGGAACTCCATGAGTCGTGTTCGCCCCGCGATCGTCGCCCTGCTCGTCGCGTTCGGATGGCTGGCACCGTGGCCGGCCGTCGCCGCACCGCCGGCGCGCCCCGGAGAAACGGCGGCGGTACCGGCCGCGGCTCCGGTCAACATCAACACCGCAGACGTCAAGGAGCTGATGAAGCTCGAAGGCATCGGCCGCCGCGTGGCCGAGAAGATCGTCGAGTACCGCGACACGCACGGCCCGTTCAAGAAACCGGAAGAGCTCCGCAAGGTCGAAGGCGTCGGCAGCGGGCTCTGGGAGCGCAATCGCGCCCGGATCGTCGTCAAGTAACGGGGTCCGGCACTTTGTGCTTTGGAGCACGACCGACCCGGGTGTAGGATTGGGCAAATCGACCGGAACGTCACAGCGTTCCAGCAGCGTTCCCCGTCGACAATTCCGCCGACGGCTGACGTGGTCGAGCCCCGGGCCGGGAGTCGGCATCCGGTCCTGGGTAGGTGGGAACTGGGCCCGCGTGGCGGCCTTGCCGAGAATAGGAGGTGATCCAGCCGATGTGTAACCCTACGGTGATCTGTGAGGTGGTCGCCTCCTAGGCAGGCTCCACGCTAGCTCGGGTGGAACGCCTGGGAGTCCAGGCGCCACCGGCCCCGACGGTCCCGCTTCACCAGCGGGGCGGCGCGACGCGCGAGTGAACGAGTCACAACGCGCCGCAGCCACCGTCGGGGCTTTTAATTTGTCCGAGGGGGCGACCCCCCTCGGACTCCCCCGGCTCTCGATGCGTGAGGGGGGGCGGCCCCCCCTCGGATTCCGCGCGCTAGGCTTTTCGGACGTTGGCGGCCTGCAGGCCCTTCGGCCCGCGGGTCACCTCGAACTCGACTCGATCACCCTCGCTGAGGCTCTTGAAACCCTGAGCCTGGATGGCGCTGAAGTGAACGAACACGTCCTCGCCGCCCTCCTGCGTGATGAACCCGAAGCCCTTCGCATCGTTGAACCATTTGACTGTGCCTTGTGCCATGACCTTCCTCTTTCTCTGTTGTGGAGCTTCACGCTCCGATGATCCCGGCCTCCATGGCCGGGGTGATGCGCGCCGCAGGCCGTCGCGGGGCTGGGGCCCCGCCGGCCGAGGCGCGACGCCAAACTAGGGTCAATGCCGAGGGACCGGATGTCCCAGGTGCCGTTCGATCGCGCGCAGCTGCTCGTGCTCCTCGGGCGACGCGAAGCTCGTGGCGCGCCCGCTCGCCTCCGCGCGCGCGGTTCGGCCGATCCGGTGAATGTAGTCCTCGGCCGTGTGGGGCAGATCGAAGTTCACCACGTGGGCGATCTCGGGCACGTCGATCCCGCGCGCCGCGATGTCGGTGGCGATCAACACGCGATAGCGGCCGCTCCGGAAGCCGTCGAGAGCCTCGCGGCGCTGCGACATGGAGCGATCGGCGTGCAGGCGCGTCACCCGGTGGCCGGCCGCGCCCACGGCGCGCGCCACGCGATCGGCGCGATGCTTGGTCCGCGTGAAGACGAGGGTCTGACCGCGCTCCTCGCCGAGCAGCTTCAGGAGGAGCGGCGTCTTGTCTTGGATCGGCGCCTTGAAGAGGCGCTGCGTGACCTTCGCGACGGGCTTCGCGATCACGCCGACCTCGACGCGCACGGGGCGGACGAGATGGCGGCGGACCAGCGTCTCGACCTCCGTCGGCATCGTCGCGGAGAAGCAGAGGGTCTGCCGGTCGAGCGGAGTCACGCGGAGGATGCGCTCGACCTGGGGCGCGAAGCCCATGTCGAGCATGCGGTCGGCCTCGTCGAGGATGACGATTCGCAACGTGCCGAGTCCGAGCGACCGGCGCTCGAGATGATCGAAGAGCCGGCCCGGGGTCGCCACGATGACGTCGGGCCTCTTCTGG
Organism: Binatia bacterium; assembly: GCA_035635995.1. Taxonomy (GTDB): domain Bacteria; phylum Methylomirabilota; class Methylomirabilia; order Rokubacteriales; family CSP1-6; genus AR31. The sequence continues at coordinate 4,761 of DASPZZ010000329.1, forward strand.
AGACCCGTGAGCTGCGGCCCCATCGATTCGCCGCCGATGAGGACGAGCGTCTTGACGCCCTGGGCGCGGCCGAGCATGTCGAACGTCTCCGCGATCTGCAGTGCGAGCTCGCGCGTCGGCGCGAGTACGAGCGCGCGCGGTCCCGCGCTGCCGCGCTTGGCGAGCGCCGAATCCGCCCCGGTGAGGAGCTCGAGCGTCGGGATCGCGAATGCGGCGGTCTTGCCGGTGCCGGTCTGGGCGCAGCCGATCAGGTCGCGTCCTTCGAGAATCGGCCCGATCGCCTGGGTCTGAATAGGAGTAGGAGTGGAATAGCCCGCGCGGGCGATCGCGTCGCGCATCGCCGGCGTGAGCCGAGAATCACTGAATGTGCAGAGCATGGGATAAGACGCCTTTCCGAGCTGTCTCTGTGTTGGGCCCGGGCCCGTCGCCGAGCCCGGGCGGGAGTGAACAGGGTGGGGTTGTTAAACCTTTCTGACGTTGGCTGCCTGAAGACCCTTCGGACCGCGAGTGACTTCGAACTCGACCCGGTCACCTTCCGCAAGGCTCTTGAAACCCTGAGCTTGGATGGCGCTGTAGTGGACGAACACGTCCTCGCCGCCCTCCTGCGTTATGAACCCGTACCCCTTCGCATCGTTGAACCACTTCACCTGTCCTTGAGCCATACCTCGAACCTCTCTTTAGGGGGTCTTCAAGCCCCAGCCCCTGTGCTCCCGCCATCGTGGCGGGGTTGCCTTCCGGAATTGGAAGGCAAACAAAAACGCCGCGCGAACTGGGCCCGCGCGGCGTGTGTCTCGATCTATCACAATCGTTACCTGACTCCGTGTGTGCCAGAACCGACCCGTAGAATGGCACGCTCACGATGCCGAGTCAATCGAATTATTCCACGCTTCGCGTGACCGGACACGAGCCGTTCCTCGTGCCGAGCCAGCCCGGGATCGCCACCGAGAAGCGCCCGGCGGTGCCGCCGGCCACGACGACGTGGATCTCATCCGTCGACGGGAACTTGGAGATCATGGTGTCGGGCCCGGGCCCCGCCTCGATCTTGGCGTATCGCAAATTCGTACCCTCGCCGTGGTCGGCGTCGGGCAGGAGCGCGTGGTACGGCCGCCGCACCGTCTCGTAGAGATGACGCTTGAGGTCCTCCTTCGACCAGCCGCCGTCGGCGAAGGTGCGCGCATGCTCGGGGCCCACCACCAGCATCGTGTGAGAGTACAGTGGGAAGTGTTTGCTGTTCCAGAGACCCGCCATCGACCATCCCAGCGACCCGCCGAGCTCCCGCGCGGTGCGGCTCGAGTGATCCGAGATCCCGTGCGGCGCCTCGCCCGCGAAGAGCGTGACGGCCGAGGCGCCGGCCGAGAAGCCGCGGCCCGCGTGGAAGGGCGGCCACGGACTCGCTTCCTCGTTCTCGGCGATGCAGTAGGTATAGCGCCCGGGATGGCCGAACGTGGACATCGAGATCTCCCCCGGGCGCGCGCCGCCGACGTTGATCATCAAGAGGCGGAGCGCGCGTCCGATCGTCGCGTTCGCGCGGTAACCGGGGCCGAAGACGCCGAAGGCGCCGTTGAGGCCGATGCGCCCCCGGATCGGTCCGTTCACGACGATGAGCGGCGCCGCGAAGTGGGTCGAGGTCGCGACGCCGTGGAGGTTGAACGCGGGATCGCACGCGCACTCGGCGGCGGCGACGACGACCGGCAGGTACTCGGGCCGGCACCCGGCCAGGACGGCGTTGATCGCGGTCTTCTCGACGGTCAGGCGGCCGTAGTTCGGCGGCATCTCGCCGAGCAGCTCGTCGCGCGCTCGCCCGGTGCCCGCGAGCATGCGCTCGACGCGCTCACGTGTGGGCGGGACCACGGGGAGCCCGTCGGTCACGCCCTTGTCGAACCAGATCTCGAACTCGTCCGTCGTCATCGGCGCCCGGCGATGCTATCCCGGACGGCCGCTTCCGACAATTCCCACGCGCCGGACGACGACGGACGCGGGCCGGCGCCGGCCGCTTTCCGGAAACTCGGATCTGCAGATCTGATGACGCTGGCTGTCACCGGATGGTGCCATCCTGGGCGGCTGTCAGAATTCGCCAGCAGGCCCGCCGCCCAGTCTGCGGGAGCAGGAGCGAAAAGCCCGTTCCGCCCGACCCACGATCGAGGTCGCCTTCTATCGGGAACACGCTGAAAAGGCTTGGATTTTCTACGCATGACCGGGCCTGGTCCACCGAGCGTCGCAGTCGTGGCCTAAAGCCTTGGAAAAATGGAGTTTTCGTTTCTGGGTGGCACGAACTGTGCTACTGTAAAAAACCCGACGCGGGGGTTCAATCGTCGACGATGGAGCGGTGATGTTCTACAACCTGCTGGCCGGAATGTTCTCCAACGATCTCGCTATTGACCTTGGCACGGCGAATACGCTGGTCTATGTCCGTGGCGAAGGCATCGTGCTCAACGAGCCCTCGATCGTCGCGATCCACCAAGCGGACCATTCAGTGCTCGCCGTCGGTCACGAAGCCAAGGCCATGCTCGGGCGCACTCCCGGCAACATCATCGCCATCCGCCCGCTCAAGGACGGGGTCATCGCCGACTTCGACGTGACCGAGAAGATGCTGCACTACTTCATCTCGAAGGTGCATCGGCGGCGCACCCTCGTGCGGCCCCGCATCGTCATCGGCGTGCCCTCGGGCATCACCCAGGTCGAGAAGCGGGCGGTGCGCGACTCGGCGATGCAGGCGGGGGCGCGCGAGGTCTACCTGATCGAAGAGCCGATGGCCGCGGCGATCGGCGCGGGCCTGCCGATCCAGGAGCCCGGCGGCAACATGATCGTCGACATCGGCGGCGGGACCACGGAGGTCGCGGTGATCTCGCTCTCCGGCATCGTCTACTCGAAGTCGGTCCGGATCGCCGGCGACGAGATGGACGAGGCGATCGTCCAGTACATCCGCAAGCACTACAACCTGCTCGTCGGCGAGCGGCGCGCCGAGGAGATCAAGGTGACGCTCGGGTCCGCGTATCCGATGGGCGGCGACCGCCGCACCATGGAGGTCAAGGGCCGCGACCTGATCGACGGCATCCCGAAGACCATCGTGATCACCGACGAGGAAATCCGGGAGGCCTTGCGCGAGCCCGTGATGACGATCGTCGAGACGGTGCGCACGTGTCTGGAGCGGACACCGCCCGAGCTCGCGGCGGATATCGTGGACAAGGGTATTGTCATCACCGGAGGCGGCGCGCTGCTCCGGGGCCTGGACCACCTGCTGCGCCAGGAGACGAATCTCCCGGTGACGCCGGGCGACGAGCCGCTGTCGTGCGTCGCGCTGGGGACGGGGAAGGTGCTGGACGAGCTCGATCTCCTGAAAAAGGTGGCGATCCCCGCCTAACAGGTTTCGAGCCTTCTCGCAGGGGGTCGGAAGGTGAAGATTCGGAAGCTCGCATTGCTCGGCTCCCTGGTGGCGGCTTGCCTGCTGCTCCTCACGCTGCAGACGCGCGGGTACGGCTCCGCCGCCCGCGACCTCTTTGCGATCGTCACCACGCCGATCCAGACCGGCCTCGCGAAGGCGAGCCGCGCTACCTTCGGTATGTGGGCGACCTACCTCGACTGGAAGAACGTGCGCGCTGAGAACCGGCGGCTGCGCGAGGAGGTGCAGGACTTGCGGGTCCGGGCATTGCGCGTGAGCGAGACCGACGACGAGAATCGTCGCCTGCGCCGCCTGCTCGTCTTGCAGGAACGGCTCCCGCTGACGACCCTGCCCGGGGAGATCATCGCGCGCGAGTGGGGCGGCTGGATCCGGTCGCTCACCGTCAATCGGGGTCGCGGCGACAACGTCCCCCGCCTGACCGCGGTCATCTCGCCCGATGGCCTCGTCGGTCGCATCGTCGACGTCCGGCTCGGCGCGTCGATCGTCCAGGTGCTGACCGACCCCGCGTCCACCGTCGGCGCCCACGTGCTGAGAACCCGCACCCCGGGCATCGTCGAGGGCGACCCGCGCGGCACGCTCCGGTTCAAGTTCATGGCCCGGGACGGCGCCTCGATCCAGAGCGGCGACGTGCTCGTGACCGCCGGGCAGGGCGGGCTCTTTCCGCGCGGCATCCCGATCGGCACGGTCCGCTCGATCGACAACCGCGGCGCCGCGCTCTTTCACTACGCCGAGCTGACGCCGGCCGTCGACTTCGCACGGGTCGATGAAGTCCTGCTGGTGACCGGCGACTCGCAGCGCGACCTCACCGCCTACTTCCCGACGGACGGCTGATGCGCGGCCTGCTCGTGCTCACGGTCGCCGGAGGCTCGGTCGCTCACGCGACGCTCACCCCGCTGATCAGCATCGCGGGCGTGACGCCCGACCTACCGCTGATCATGGTGGTCCTGCTGGCGCTGCGGCGCGGCCCCGAGTTCGGGTGCCTGTCGGGGTTCGTCACCGGGCTGCTCCAGGACGCGGCCGGCGGCGGCCTGATCGGCGTGCAGGCGCTGACGAAGGCCGTGATCGGGTTCGGGATCGGCGTCGCCGGCGGGCGGCTCAGGGTGAGTCAGCCGCTGGTCCAGGTCCCGGGGCTCGTGATGCTCACGATCGCCGAAGGGCTCGCGCGGTTCGCGCTGCTGCAAATCTTCCGCTTCCCAGCGCCGTTCGGCGACCTGATGATGTACGTCGTGCTCCCGCAGGCGCTCTGCAACGGGTTCGTCGGCGCCGCCGTCGTCCTGGGTCTGGCCTGGGCGCAGGCCCTCCGTGGACGTTTCGAAGGCGGGCAGCCGTGAGCATCTCTCGCCGGTCGTTGCCGGGCCGCCGCGACGCCGGGCAGAAGCGCGTCATGGTGATCGCGACCGCGGTGACCGTCGCGTTCCTCGTCCTGGTCGGCCAGCTGTGGTACCTCCAGGTATTGGAGGGCGGCCGCTTCCTCGACGCGTCGGACAAGAACCGGATCCGCGTTCGTCCCATCGCCGCGCCACGCGGCATCCTATTCGACCGCCACGGCACGCCGCTGGTCGACAACCGCCCGGCGTTCACGCTCTCGCTGATTCCCCGCGAGCTTCCCCGCGACGTCGAGAGTCGCGACGCCGTCCTCGGCCGCGTCGCCTCGCTGCTCCACATTCCCTACCAGGACCTGACGGACGCGGTGGCCAAGGTGCAGCCCGACTCGCTCCTCCCCGTGCGCGTACGCCGTAGCCTGACGCTCGCGGACGTCGCGAAGGTGGAGGAGTGGAAGCTCGAGCTGCCGGGAGTCATCACCGAGGTCGAGCCCCAGCGGGTCTACCCGACGAGCCGCTTCGCCGCGCACCTCCTGGGCTACGTCCGCGAGGCCAACGACGAGCAGCTCAAGCAGGGGCGATACCGGCGCGGCGACATGGTGGGACAGAGCGGCCTCGAGCGCCTCCTCGACGAGTATCTGCGCGGGCAGGACGGCGGCGAGCGGATCGAGGTCGACGCGATGGGACGCCCGGTCCGCCGGGTGCAGCAGACGGAGCCGCACGCCGGCGCGCAGGTCATCACCACGGTGGATCGCGGGATCCAGGAGGCCGCGGAGCGCGCGATGGAAGGCCTTGCCGGTGCGGTCGTCGTCATGGACCCGCGAAGCGGCGACGTGCTCGCGATGGTGTCCACGCCGGCCTTCGAGATCGATCGCTTCACCGGAACCATCGAGCGCGACGCGTGGCTGCGCGTCGTCCAGGATCCGAACTTCCCGCTGCTGAACCGGACGATCCAGACCCAGTATGCGCCCGGCTCCGTGTTCAAGATCCTTGTCGCGGCGGCGGGCCTGCAGGAAGGAAGCCTCACGCCGCTCGACCGGACACACTGCAACGGCGAGTTTCACCTGGGCACGGCCACCTTCAAGGACTGGAAGGACGGCGGGCACGGCACGGTCGATCTCCACAACGCGATCGCTCAGTCCTGCAACATCTTCTTCTACGAGGCGGGACTCAAGATCGGCGGGGCGGCGATCGTACGCTACGCGAGCGCGTTCGGGTTCGGCCAGCCGACGACCATCGACCTGCCGGGGGAGAAGGCCGGCCTCTTGCCGCGGCCCCAGGCCGCGCGCGGGCGCCAGGGGCGGACGTACCCGCCCGGCGAGACGGTCAACATGTCGATCGGGCAGGGCACCGTGCTCGTCACGCCGATGCAGGTCGCGCGCTTCATGGCCGCGATCGCCAACGGCGGCGTCCTCTGGCGGCCGCGTCTCGTGCAGCGGGTCGAGCGCCTCGACCGCGTCGTGTGGAGCGACCCGGGACAGGTCGCCGGCCACGTGGAGCTGTCGCCGGTCGTGTGGGCATTCCTCAGGCGGAGCCTCTGGGCGGTGGTGAACGAGGGCGGGACGGGCGTGGCGGCCCGGATCCCCGGCCTCGACATCGCCGGCAAGACCGGCACCGCGCAGATGGTCGCCAAGTCCAAGGCCGAGAAGGGCCAGGATCACGCGTGGTTCGCCTCCTTCGCGCCGGCGAAGGCGCCGGAGGTGGTCGTCGTGGTGATCGTGGAGCGGGGGGGTAAGGGCGGCCAGGTCGCGGCCCCGATCGCGCGGAAAATTCTGAACGCGATCTTCTTCGAGAGGGTCGCCTCGGTGGAGATCGCCGGCTAGTGCTCCGGATCGACCGGCGCCTGCTGCAGAACGTAGATTGGCTGCTGCTGGCGCTCGCGTTCGGTCTGGTCGTGATGAGCACGGTGACGCTGACGAGCCTCCACGTGGGCCGGGCGGGCGGCAGCGTCGTCCTGCGGCAGATCCTCTGGTTCGTGATCGGCCTCGTCGTCATGGTGCTGCTGGCGAGTCTCGACTACCGCCGGCTCGTTCGCGCCGCGCCCGCTCTCTACCTGCTGGGCCTCATCGGCCTCGCCGCCGTGTTCGCGATGGGCCGCACCGTGTCGGGCGCGCGGCGATGGGTCGTGCTCGGCCCCCTGTCGGTTCAGCCTTCCGAGATCTTCAAGATATGCTTCCTGCTCATGGCGGTGTGGGCGATCACGTCCCGCTGGGCGCAGCCGGTGGGCAAGCTCACCCTGGTCTTGACCTTACCGATCGTCGCGGTGCCGATCGTGCTGATCATCAAGCAGCCGGACCTCGGCACCGCGCTCTTGCTTGTCCCCGTGCTGGTGATCCTGCTCGTCGGGGCCGGCATGCGCTTCAAGCTCCTCGCGGGCCTGGCCCTCGCGGGGCTGGGCGCGCTGCCGCTGGCCTGGCTGGCGCTGAAGGAATACCAGCGCGAACGAATTCTCGTCTTCCTGGACCCGTTCCGCGATCCGCTCGGGAGCGCGTACAACGTGATCCAGGCGAAGATCGCGATTGGATCGGGCCAGCTCCTGGGCAAGGGCGTGGCCGGCGCGACGCAGAGCCGGCTGGCATTTCTCCCGGAGCGTCACACGGATTTCATCTTTGCCGTATTCGCCGAGATGTGGGGGTTCGTCGGCTGTCTCGTCCTGCTGCTGTGCTATGTCTTGCTCCTCCTGCGGGGCTTCGACATCGCGGCGACCGCGCGCGAGCCGGTGGGTCGGCTCGTGGCGCTGGGCGCCACGTCGCTGTTCGCGGCGCAGGTCTTGATCAACGTGGGGATGGTGACCGGTCTTCTGCCCGTCGTCGGGATCCCGCTGCCGTTGATGAGCTACGGCGGCTCCTCGATGGTCGCCTCCTTCATGACCCTCGGCCTCCTCCTCTCGGTACGAATGCGGCAGTTCCAATGAGACACGGAAGGCTCGGCCGTATGAACCGGGCTGCCGTGTCGGCGAGGTGCTGCCGTGCGCAAACGGATCGTCGTCAATGCGGGTCTCAACGAAACTCGTGTCGGAGTCCAGGAGGGTAGCCTCCTCACCGAGCTCTACCTGGAGCGGCACCGCCACCGCTCGATCGTGGGGAGTGTATACAAGGGCGTCGTGACGAACGTCCTGCCGGGCATGCAGGCGGCGTTCGTCGACATCGGGCTCCAGAAGGACGCCTTCCTCTACGGCGGCGACTACACGACCAACCTCGGCGATTTCGCGGGCGCGATGCTCGCCGAGGGCGACGAGGAGGGCGACGCCGACGTCGACGTGGAGGAGCTCGAGCCGCGTCGCGAGACGGCCCCGATCGAGGAGCTCCTCCACAAGGACCAGAACGTCCTCGTGCAGGTCTCGAAGGAATCGCTCGGGAGCAAGGGCGCGCGGATCACCTCGTTCATCTCGCTGCCCGGGCGCTACCTCGTCTACATGCCCCAGGCGCGCCACATCGGGGTCTCGCGCCGCATCCGCGACGAGCGCGAGCGCGACCGGCTCCGCGCGGCGCTGCGCTCCCTGAACCTGCCGGCGGGCGGCTTCATCTTGAGGACGAACGCCGAGGGCAAGACCGAGGGCGAGTTCGCCGCCGACGTGGAGTTCCTGACGCGCCTGTGGGCGCAGGTCCAGGCCCGCTTCGAGCAGGCCGCGGCGCCGGCGGTGCTGCACGAGGAGGGGGACCTCACCTTCCGCGTCGTGCGCGATCTGTTCTCGCCGGAGATCGACGAGTTCGTCGTCGACTCGCGCGCGGTCTACGACAAGTGCGCCGGGTACGTCGAGGCGCTCGTGCCGGCGCTGCGGGACCGGGTGCGGCTGTGGGCCGAGCCCGCGCCGATCTTCGAGGCGCTCGGCGTCGAGAAGGACATCGAGAAGGCGCTCCGGCGCCGCGTGTGGCTCAAGTCCGGCGGGTACATCGTCATCGACCACACCGAGGCGCTGGTCTCGATCGACGTCAACACCGGCAAGTACGTCGGCAAGCGCGACTTCGAGCAGACCGTGCTCAAGATCAACCTCGAGGCGGTCGGCGAGGTCGTGCGCCAGATCCGCCTGCGCGACCTCGGCGGCATCATCATCATCGACTTCATCGACATGGAGTCGGCGGAGCACCGCGAGCAGGTGTACCGCGCCCTCACGCGCGCGCTGGCCGAGGACAAGGCGCGCACGAACGTGCTCGAGATCTCCGAGCTCGGCCTCGTGGAGATGACCCGCAAGCGCGTGCGCCAGGATCTGCGCTCGCTGCTCTCGGTGGTGTGCCCGACGTGCAAGGGGAGCGGCATCACGAAGTCCGACACGACGCTCGCCGCGGAAATCTTCCGCGTCGCGCAGGCGAAGGTCGGCACGGCCGACGACGCGAACGGCCGGGAGGTCGTGATCCGCGTGCATCCCGACCTCGCCCGGTACTTCGAGGGCGACGGCCGGGATGGGCTCGAGCGGCTGGCGCAGGCCGTCGACCGCAAGGTCACCATCCAGCCGAACCACGCGGACCGCGAAGGCTACGAAGTGAGGTTGCGCGGCGGCGCGCCCCAGTGAGCCGCTGATGGCCCGGGCGCGGCCGTCACGGATCAGCCAGGCCAAGCTGGTCGGCGACCTGAAGCTCGCCGCCAAGCGCGGCGATCGGACGGCGCTGTCGTTGGCGCTCGACCAGATGCGCACGCTCGCGCACTCGCCCCGCTACTGGGAAAAATACCTGGCGCTCCTGTCCAACCCGTTCGCGCGCCTCGTGGACCTGCTCGTGATCAAGCAGGGCGACCGCATCGCGTACCAGAAGGGATGGAAGCTGCCGCGCCCCCAGCCGGCGAAGGCGAAAGGCGCCGCGCGGAAAGGGCCGAAGACCCGCGCGGGCGGCCGCGCGCGAACGGCGCCGCCGGCGGAGCAGCCGTCGCTGTTCGACGTCTGAGCGTACGCTTCTCCCGGTGGGGCGGTGGCGCGCGCGTTCGTCGTCGTGCCGGGCCTCACGCGCCTGGATGGAGCCCAGCCGCGACGGAGCAGCGTACGCGTGCCGCGTGGTCCCGTCGATCCCCTCCCGCCCCCGCCCGCCGTGACCCGCGACCGCCGACGAGTTGACGGCGCGTCGCGGCCGGACGATACTACCCCCAGGGGGTATAGGGATGATCAACGAGGAGACGAAGGCCAAAGCCCTCGGGCGGCTGCGCCGGATCGAGGGACAGGTGCAGGGTCTCCAGCGGATGATCGACGGCGAGGCGTACTGCGTCGACATCCTGCTCCAGGTCTCGGCGGTGCAGGGCGCGCTCGAGCAGGTCGAGAAGCTCCTGCTCGGCCGGCACATCGAGTCGTGCGTCGCCGACGCGCTGCGCACCGGCTCGAAGAGCGAGCGCCAGCAGAAGATCGATGAGCTGCTCGACGTCTTCGCCCGGTTCCGGGGCAAGTGATGCCGGAGCGGCAAGAGACAGAAGCGGTCGCGCCCGTCCGCGGGATGCACTGCGCGGCGTGCGTCGGTAAGGTCGAGCGCGCGCTGGCCTCGGTCCCCGGCGTCGATCGGGCGTTGGTCAACCTCGCGACCGAGCAGGCGACCGTCTCGTTCGACCCGGCGCTGACGAGCGTCGATGCGCTCCGGGCGGCGGTCGCCGCGGCCGGCTACGAGCTCGCCGAGCCGCGCTCCGGGGTCGGGCCGGCCGACACGGTCGACAGCGAGCGATCGGCGCGGGAGGCCGATCAGCGGCGCCAGCAGATTCAGTTCGTGGTCGGCGCCGTGCTCTCCGTGCCCGTGCTCCTGGGCGGGATGTCCCACGTCCTGCCGTGGGTGCCGGCCGTGCTCCAGGACCCCCGGCTCCTGCTGGCTCTCACGACGCCCGTCCAGTTCTGGGTCGGCTGGCAGTTCCACCGCGGGTTCCTGCACGACCTCCGCTACCGCACCGCGTCCATGTCGACGCTGGTCTCGGTCGGGACGAACGCTGCGTACTTCTTCAGCGTCGCGGTCACGTTCTGGCCGCACGTGTTCCCGGCGCACGGGGCGGTGATGTACTACGACGTGAGCGCGACGGTCATTACGCTGGTCGTGCTCGGGCGCTGGCTCGAGGCGCGGGCGCGCGGGCGGACCTCCGAGGCGATTCGACGGCTGGTCAGCCTCGCTCCGCGCACCGCGCGGGTGGTCCGTGACGGGGCCGAAGTCGACGTGCCGACGGCCGACGTTCGAGTCGGCGACTTCGTCCGCCTCCGCCCGGGCGAGCGCGTCCCGGTGGACGGCGTGGTCACCGAGGGCGCCTCGACCATCGACGAGTCGATGCTCACCGGCGAGAGCTTGCCGGTCGAGAAGGTCCTGGACGCGAAGGTCTTCGCGGGCACGGTCAACCGCACCGGAAGCTTCATCTTCCGCGCCGCGCGCGTGGGCAGCGAGACGGCACTGGCGCGGATCGTCAAGCTCGTCGCTGACGCGCAAGGCTCGCGCGCGCCGATCCAGCGGCTGGCCGACCGCGTCGCGGCGGTCTTCGTCCCGATCGTCCTGGCGATTGCGGCGCTGACGTTCCTCGCGTGGTGGGCCTTCGGTCCCGAGCCGGCGGTACTCTACGCGCTCACCAACGCGGTGGCCGTTCTCGTCATCGCGTGTCCCTGCGCGCTGGGGCTCGCGACTCCGACCGCGATCATGGTCGCGACGGGCCGCGGCGCCGAGCTCGGCGTCCTCGTCAAGAGCGCCGCGGCGCTCGAGCTGCTCGATCGCGTAGACACGGTCGTGTTCGACAAGACCGGCACCTTGACGGTCGGGCGCCCCGTGGTCACCGACGTGATCCCCGCGGCCGGCAGTGGAGTCGGAGAGGACGAGGTTCTGGCCCTCGCGGCGGCCGCCGAGCAGGGCTCGGAGCACCCGCTGGGCGAAGCCATCGTCGCACGGGCCAAGGACCGCGGCCTGGCGCTGCCGCCGATCAGCGAGTTCACGACGGTGCCGGGCCAGGGGCTCGACGCGATCGCGACCGACGGCCGAGTGCTCCTCGGCAATCGCACGCTGATGGACGCTCGCGGCGTCGACGTCGGGGCGCTCGCCCCGCGGACGGAGGCGCTCGCCGCCGAGGGTAAGACCGCGATCTACCTGGCTCTCGGCGGGCGCGCGTTGGGCGTCTTCGCCGTCGCCGACGTGCTGAAGCCCGAGGCCGCCTCGGTCGTCGCGGCTCTGAAGCGGCGGGGCCTCGGCGTTGCGATGCTCACCGGCGACGCTCGACTCACCGCCGAGGCCGTCGCTCGGCGGGCCGGTGTGGACCGCGTCCTCGCCGAGGTCTTGCCCGAGGACAAGGCGCGCGAGATCGCGAAGCTCCAGGCGGAGGGACGCCGTGTCGCAATGGTGGGGGACGGCATCAACGACGCGCCGGCGCTCGCCCAGGCCGACGCCGGGATTGCGATGGGCTCCGGCACCGACGTGGCGATCGAGGCCGCCGACGTGACGCTCGTACGCGGCGACTTGCGGGGTGTGGTGGTTGCCGTCGACCTCTCGCGCCGAACCATCCGCATCATCAAGGAGAATCTCGTCTGGGCGTTCGGTTACAACGTCGTGCTGATTCCGGTGGCGGCGGGCGTGCTCTTTCCGCTCTGGGGCGTCCTGCTCTCACCGATCCTGGCCGGCGCGGCGATGGCGTTCTCATCGGTATCCGTGGTCACGAACAGTCTGCGACTCAGGAGATGGCAGCCGAGCCCTTCAATGCTCGAGGGAGGCGTGGCGATGTCCATTGATCCCGTGTGCAAGATGACCGTGGAGCCCGCGAAGGCGGCCGCGCAGTCGACCTACCGAGGCCAGACGTACTACTTCTGCGCCGTCGGCTGCAAGCAGCAGTTCGACAAGGAACCCGAGAAGTATCTATCGAGGTGATCGCGTGATCACGCCGACGCTGCTCCGGGGCCGCGACCGCTACGAGCGCATCATGGATGGCTGGGTGGACAACACCCACGCGGATGCGTTCACGCACACGGTGGTGCTGCGCGACGACGACCAGGCCGTGGAGCTCTCGGTGGTGGCCCTGCCCTCGCCGACCTACCTGATCCACGAGGCGCGCTGCCGGCCGCTCGCCGGGGCGCTCGACCCGGCGCTCGTGGCGGGCATCGAGCAGCTCGCCGGAACGCAGATGGTCGGCGGTCTGAGTCGCCGGGTCGCCGGGCTGACCGGGTCCGGCCCGGGCGCCGGCCTGGTCCTCGGCGCCATGGTCGAGGTAGCACGGCTCGCCCGCCAGGTGGCCAAGCTTCCCCGCGAGCGCGCCGAGCGCGCGGCCGGCGGTGACGCCTGGGAATGCTGGCAGCTCGACACGACCGGCTGGATCGATTTGCCGAGTTCCTGCTTCACCTACAGTGACGCGGGACGAGGCCTCCTCGGCTCGCGCACCGTCGCCACGCCGATGCAGCCCGACCTCTACAGCCCGCGGCCGGGCCAGCGGCGCGTCTTCGAGCGCCGGAAGGTCGCGCGGCTCTCGCGCCGCGACGGGTGCCTGGCGCTCTTCCACTCCATGCACGACAACGTGCACGGGTTCGAGCTCACGTACGAGATCGATCTGGCGACGGGGATGATCGTGCGCGCCGAGCACGTCACACCCCGGCTGCCGTACATGGAGATCTGCTCGGAGCCGCAACGAAAGATCGCGGCGCTCCTCGGCGAGACCGCCGACGAGGGCCTGCGCCGGCGAATCCAGGGCCACCTCGGCGGCGAGACCGGCTGCGCCCAGCTCTACGACTTGACCTCCGACCTCCTCAAGCTCCTGACCTGAGCCGAGACACCTGGATGGCCGACGCGGCCGCGCTCCATCGCGCCCTGGTCGACGGGCTCGTCGGCCGCCGATGCATCAGCGACGCGCGCGTGGAGGCGGCGTTTCGCGCGGTCCCGCGCCACCTCTTCCTGCCCGGTGTGCCGCTCGCGGACGCCTATCGAGACCAGGCCATCCCCACGAAGACCGTCGACGGCGAGGCGGTCAGCTCCTCGTCACAGCCCGAGATCATGGCGACGATGCTCGAGCAGCTCAAGCTCGAGCCCGGGCTTCGCGTCCTCGAGATCGGCGCGGGCACGGGCTATAACGCGGCGCTGATGGCTCACATCGTGGGCGAGGAGGGCGCGGTCGTCACCGTCGACATCGACCAGGATCTCGTGGACGGCGCCCGCGACCACCTCGCCACCGCCGGCTTCGACCGGGTCCGCGTGGTCTTGGGCGATGGCGGCCTCGGCCATCGCGATGGCGCGCCATACGACCGGATCATCCTCACGGTCGGCGCGTGGGACGTGGCCCCGGCGTGGCGCGAGCAGCTTGGGCCGAACGGGCGCCTGGTGCTCCCGCTCATGGTGGGCGGCTCGCAGAAGTCCGTGGCGTTCGTCCATAGCTCGGAGTCGCCCCTCGGCCGGCGGGGCCCCAGCCCCGCGGCGGCCTGCGGCGCGCACCACGCCGGGAACCACCTCGTGAGCGCCTCGGTCAAGGAGTGCCTCTTCATGCGGCTGCGCGGCGCGTTCGCCGCCCCGCCGTTCCGCGCGTCCCTCGACGACGGAGCGGGCCTCCATCTCTACGTCCGGGATCCGGCTCGCGTCGATCCGGCGGCGGTGCGCGCCCTGCTGGCCGGCGCGCCGGTCGACCTTCCGACCGGCGTGCGCGTCACCGGCCGCGAGGTGTACGGTGGGCTCGTCCTCTGGATCGCGGTCCGCGAGTCCGGATTCTGCTGGCTCGAGGCGATAGGCCCGGAGTCCGACGCCCACCCCGTGCCCCGCCTCTTTGCTCTGTCGGGCAAGTACCGCAGCGCGGCCGGCGTGTTCGAAGAAGGGAGCGCCGTCTTCTTCATGCGTCCCCCCGGAGATCCCGTGCCCGCCGAGCCCGAGCGGGAGCCGCGGCCCTTCGAGCTCCACGTGCGAGGGTTCGGCGACGGCGCGGACACGGAGCGGCTGCGCCGACACGCACGGGCGTGGGACGGCGCGGGGCGCCCGGGCACCGACGGACTCCGCATCCGCGCGCTGCCGATCGACGTCGACTACACGCCGACCGTCCACGAGCAGGTCATCGTGAAGCGGTGGACGCGGCTCGTGCTGGACTGGCCCGATCACGCCGGCCCAGACACCTCGGGGTCGAGGTACGAGTCGAGGTAGCGGTCGGGCGTGAAGCCGGGCAGCCCCATCGCCTGAACCGCCGTGCCGCGAGCCCTCGCTCACGTTCGGGACGCACTCGACCGCCGGCGCCGTGGTCGAACGGCGCGACATGCGGTGTATACTACCGGTCGGCATGCAGTCTCTGCCAATCGGCAAGCTTCGTGCCGGGACGCTGCAGGCGATCTTCGACAAGCACCACACCAAGGATCCCCGCGTCGTCGTCGGTCCCCGGGTCGGTGAAGATGCCGCCGTCATCGACATGGGCGACCGGTACCTCGTCGCGACGAGCGATCCGATCACGTTCGCGACCGCCGAGATCGGGTGGTACGCCCTTCACGTCAACGCCAACGACATCGCCGTCCGGGGGGCCCGCCCGCGGTGGTTCCTGGCGACGCTGCTGCTGCCGGCCGGCGCCACCAGCGATGCCTCGGTCGAGGCGCTGTTCGCCGAGCTGCACGCGGCGTGCGATGAGCTCGAGGTGGTCCTGGTCGGAGGCCACACCGAGATCACGCACGGGCTCGACCGCCCGATCGTCGCCGGCACGATGCTGGGCGAGGTCGACAAGGACAAGCTTGTCACGACGGGGGGCGCGCGGGTGGGCGACGCCGTCGTGATGACCAAGGGAGTCCCGCTGGAGGGAGCGGCCATCATCGCACGAGAGAAGGAGGCTGAGCTGCGGGCGCGCGGCGTGTCCCCGGCGGCCATCCGCCGAGCCAAGGGCTTCCTGAAGGCCCCGGGGCTCAGCGTCCTGCCGGAAGCCGAGATCGCGTGCGAGCTGGCGGCGGTGCACTCGATGCACGATCCGACCGAGGGCGGGATCGCCACCGCCCTCGTCGAGCTGGCCGATGCCGCCGGCGTCGGGCTCCGCATCGACCGCGAGCGCATCATGGTGCTGCCGGAAGGCCGGGCGCTCTGCGAGGCCTTCGGGCTCGACCCGCTCGGCACGATCGCGTCGGGCGCGCTCCTCCTGACGCTGGCGCCGGCCGACGCCGGCATCGTCATCCACGCCCTCGCGCGCGAGTCCATCGACTGTCACTTCATCGGCCAGGTCGTGCCGCGCGAGCAGGGCGTGACGCTGGTGACCGGAAGCCGCCAGGAGCCGATGCCGGTGTTCGCGCAGGACGAGATCGCCCGGCTGTTCCAGGGCGGCTGACCGGCATGCCCGCGATCGGCTACTCGCATCGCCCGGCGGCGCTCGGGCGCCGGGGTATGGTCGCAGCCGCGCACCCCGACGCGACGCTCGCCGGCATCGACGTGCTGAGGACCGGAGGCACCGCCGCCGACGCCGCCGTCGCGGTGAACGCCGTGCTCGCGGTGACCCAGCCTCAGAATTGCGGGCTGGGTGGCGATCTCTTCTGCCTCTACTACGAGGCCGCGACGCGGCGCGTGCACTTCCTCAACGGGAGCGGCCGGTCGGGCTCGCGCGCGAGCCTCGAGGAGCTGCGGCGGCGGGGCATGGACCGGCTGCCGATCACCGGCCCGCCCACGGTCAGCGTGCCGGGCGGCGTACGCGCCTGGGCGATGCTGCTCGAGCGGTTCGGCACCCGTCCGCTCGGCGAGCTGCTCCAGCCGGCGATCCACTGCGCCTCCCGCGGATTCCCGACGACGTCGCTGCTGAGCCAGTCGATCCGCGAATACCTCCCGGTCAATGCGGACCCGGAGTGGCGGCGGATCTTCGCGCCGGGCGGCCGCGGCCCGGAATTCGGAGAGGTGTTGACCCAGCCCGATCTCGCCCGCACGCTCGCCGAGCTCGCCGCCGAGGGGCCCGACGTCTTCTATCGCGGGCGCGTCGCCGAGGCGATCGCGCGGCGGATGGAGGCCGAGGGGTTCCTCACGCGGGACGATCTGGCCCGGCACACCGGCGAGTGGGGCCAGGCGATCTCGACGACCTACCGCGGCACGACGATCTACGAGACGCCGCCGCCGACGCAGGGGCTGGCCGCGCTCCTCGGGCTGAACATGCTCGAGGGCTTTTCGCTCGCCGACCATCCGCTGCACTCGGTCGAGCACCTGCACCTGCTCGTCGAGATCGTGAAGCTGGCGTACGCCGATCGCGATCGCTGGATCGGCGACCCGGCGCACGCGAGCGTCCCGGTGGCGGCGTTGCTGTCGAAGGCGTACGCGGCCCGGCGCCGGAGCGGCTTCGACCCGGCGAAGGCGCAGTCCCACTCCTTCGGCGACCCCGAGGGCGACACCACGGGCTTCGTGGTGGCCGACGAGCGCGGTAACCTGATCAGCGTGATCCAGAGCCTCTTCAACGCCTTCGGCTCGGGTGTGGTGCCGCCGGGGACTGGCGTGGTGCTCCAGAACCGCGGGCGGCACTTCACCCTGGATGCGTCGCATCCGGCCGCGTTCGCGCCCGACAAGCGCCCCTTCCACACGCTGATGGCGTCCATCGCGACCCGGGACGAGCGCCCGGTCCTCGGCTTCGCGACGATGGGCGGCAACGGCCAGGCGATGTTCCACCTGCAGGTGCTCACGAACCTCTTCGACTATGGGATGGACGTCCAGGAGGCGATCGAGCGGCCACGCTTCCTCATCGGCGCGTTCCTGCCGGGCGAGCCCGAGGACGTCATGCACGTAGAGTCGCGCGTGCCCGCCGACGTGCTGGCGGCCCTCGCCGCCAAGGGCCACCGCGTCAGGCCGGCGCCGGAGCTCTTCTGGCGATGCGGCCACGCGCACGGAATCGTGCTTCGCGACGGCACGCTGATCGGCGGCGCCGACCCCCGCGGCGACGGCGTGGCGCTGGGATTCTAGCGATGCGATCTCTGTGGGGGCTGGGACTCGTTCTCCTGCTCGCCGCTCCGGTGGCGGCGTCGGAATGGGGCCAGATCAAGCCGGGGGAGACTAAGCAGGCGGCGGTCCGCGCCCGGTACGGCGCGCCCACCAAGGAGACGGCGCAGAAGGTCGAAGGCTACGACACCGCGCAGTGGGTGTACGAGGGCGCCCAGGCGCCGACCGGCATCGAGAAGATGATCGTCGACTTCGGCCTCCTGGCGCCCTCGGGCTACCGGAAGGACGTCGTGCGCACCTTCAAGCTCGAGCCCAAGCCCGACATCTTCAACCGCAGGCTCGTCGTGGATGGCTGGGGAGCACCGGGTCGCATCGGCAAGGAGGGTGACCTGGAGTTCTTCCTCTACCAGGACGGGCTGCTCGTCTACTTCGACAAGGACGGCGCACAAGCGACCAGCATGATCTTCACACTGCCGCAGCCGCTGCCGCCCGCCGAGACAAGGCCCGCCCAGCCGCCGCCTCAGCGATGAAGGACGAAGATCTGCGCGGGCTCGATGTGCGGGTCGAGCTCCACGTAGCCGCGGGACCCCCGCCACTCGTGCCACCGGTCGCTGATCAGCTCGTGCATCCGGTAGGTCTGCGCCGCGCCGATCCCGAGCTCGCCGATCGGCACGTCGACCAGACACGCGTGGGTGGCGAAGGGGTCGAGGTTGGCGGCCACGAAGACGAGATTGTCGCGCGCGGGCGTCATCTTGCCGTAGAAGAGGATGTTCGGATCGTCCGCGCCGTAGAACCGGAGATTCCGGTAGAGGTGTAGCGCGCGGTTCTGGTGCCGGATCCGGTTGATCCGCGTCACGTAGTCCACGAGGTTCCCGGGTGCATCCCACGCGCGCACCTTGTACTCGTACTTCTCGGAGTTCAAGTACTCCTCCGACGCCGGCTCGCGCGGCACGTTCTCGCAAAGCTCGTATCCGGCGTAGATGCCGTAGAGCGAGGACAGCGTGGCGGCCAGTGCCAGCCGCGTCTTGAACGCCGGGCGGCCGCCGCGCTGCAGCGACTCGTGGAGGATGTCCGGCGTGTTCGGCCAGAGGTGGCCACGGAAATACTCCGCCACCGGGGGCGTGGTGATCTCCGAGAGGTAGTCGATCAACTCCTGTTTCGTGTTGCGCCAGGTGAAGTACGTGTAGGACTGGGTGAACCCCGCCTTGGCCAGCGCCTTCATCATCTTGGGCCGGGTGAACGCCTCGGCGAGGAAGACGACCTCGGGATGCGCGTCCTGGATGGCCCGGATGAGCCACTCCCAGAACTTCACGGGCTTCGTGTGCGGATTGTCGACGCGGAACGTATGCACGCCGTGGCCGATCCAGAACTCGAGGATCCGCCGCATCTCGTCCCAGAGCGGCCGGGCCTCCTCGCCCTGGAAGTTCAGGGGATAGATGTCCTGGTACTGCTTCGGCGGATTCTCGGCGTACTTGATCGTGCCGTCGGGCCGGTGGAAGAACCACTCCGGGTGCTCGTGGACCCAGGGATGATCCGGTGAGCACTGGATCGCGAAGTCGAGCGCGACCTCGAGCCCGAGCCGCCGCGCGGCCTCGACGAACCGGTCGAAGTCGTCGAGCGTGCCGAGCTCCGGATGCACCGCGGTGTGGCCGCCCTCCGGGCCGCCGATCGCCCATGGACTCCCGGGGTCGCCGGGCGCGGCGGCGAGCGCGTTGTTGCGTCCCTTGCGGTTGGTGCGCCCGATCG
>DASPZZ010000330.1:0-5907 GCA_035635995.1 Binatia bacterium
ACCCGCGGGCGCCCCTGGGCGCGCCCGCGCGCGACCTCGATCGCGTCGAGCTTGAGCCAGTCGGCGTAGGAAACGTAGTTCGGCTGGCGCTGGCGGACGAGCGCCTCGGCGGCGGCCGCCTCCGGCCGAGCCGGCTCGAGCACCGCGCCGCGGGCGAGATCCTCGAACATGCACTCGACGGTCTCGGCGGCGTCCGGCTTGTTCGTGCCGATCACGCCCGTGGGGCCGCGCTTGATCCATCCCGCCGTGTACTCACCGACGATCGGCTGCTTGGAGTCGGGGTCGAGCACGCGGCCCTTGTCGTTCAGGATGACGCCCCAGCTCTCGTTGAACGGCACGCCGGGCAGCGGGACGCCGCGGTAGCCCACCGAGCGGAACACGAGGCCGACCGGGAGCTCCTCGAAACGGTCGGTCGCGCGGGGCTGCAGCGTGCCCGTGGACGTGGCGTAGAGCTCGTTGTGCACGAGGCGGAGCGCCGCGACCCCTCCGGCGCCGTCGCCGACCAGCTCGACCGGCGACACCAGGAATCGCAGGATCAGCCGGCGCGATTTGCCGGTGGGCTGGCGCCGCGCGTACTCCTTGAGGATCTCGACCTTCTTCTGCGTCGCCCGGTCCTGGCCGCGCTCGACGACGGCGCGGCTCAGCGGGTCCAGCTCGACCTCCTCCGGGAGCGCGGTGACGTCGGCGTCGGCCAGCTCGCCGAGCTCCTTCACTTCGGGATTGGTGAACGCCGCCTGAGCGGGCCCGCGCCGGCCGAGCAGGTAGACCTCTTTTACTCGGCTCTTTCGCAGCGCCTCCAGCGCGTAGTCGGCGATGTCGGTGGTCGCCAGCTCTTCCGGCGTCCGGCACAGGATCCGGACGACGTCGACCGCGACGTTGCCGACGCCGACGACCGCCACCCGCTCCTGCGTGAGATCGAACGCGCAGTCGCGATAGTCGGGATGGCCGTTGTACCAGGCGACGAACTCCGTCGCCGGATGGCTTCCGCTCAGGTCCTCGCCGGGAATCCCCATGCGCCGGTCGGTCTGCGCGCCGGTGCAGTACACGATCTGGTGGTAGTGCGCCTTGAGGTCGGCGAGCGTCACGTCCTTGCCGAACTCGACGCCGCCGTAGAAGCGGAAGCGGGGGTTCGCGGCGACCTTGTCGAAGGCGTTGGTGACGAACTTGATCTTCTGATGATCGGGCGCGACGCCCAGGCGCACCAACCCGAACGGAGTCGGCAGCCGGTCGAACAT
The DNA here is from genome assembly GCA_035635995.1 of Binatia bacterium. Taxonomy (GTDB): domain Bacteria; phylum Methylomirabilota; class Methylomirabilia; order Rokubacteriales; family CSP1-6; genus AR31. Next base: position 1,236 of record DASPZZ010000330.1, read on the forward strand.
GTCGACCTCGACGACCACCTGAGCGTTCCGGAGCAGGTGGTCGGCGACGTAGAACCCGGTGGGCCCGGCGCCGATGATCGCGACGCGCAACGGGCGCATCGGCGTCCCCGTCGCCGGGGTCAACGCGCCCGTCCGCCCTCGTCCGCGAGGAGCTGCGTCTGCAGCGTATCGACCTCGCCCTGGTAGTGATCGCGCTGCGCCTTCACGACGTCGCCGATCGACACCATCCCGATCAGCCGGCCCTGGTCCACGACCGGCAGGTGGCGGATCCGCCGCTCGGTCATCGTGTGGGCCACCGAGGGGAGATCGTCGTGGGGCTGGCCCGTGATGACGTCGCGCGTCATGAGGTCGGCGACCAGGCGCGCGAAGAAGGCGTCGTTGTGCGCGGCCTCGCGCACGATGTCGCGCTCGGACAGGATGCCCACCGGCCGGTCGCCCTCGACGGCGATCAGCGCGCCGATGTTATGGCGTTCCAGCAGCGCGAGCGCGTCCCGGATCGACTGCTCGGGACGCACCGTCACGGCCATCGAGCCCTTCCGTGCGAGGATGTTCGCGATGTTCATGTGACGTCTCCTCCTCTGGACCAGGCTTCAGACATAGTACGCTCCTCACGCGCGCACGTCCCCTTCCCGCTCGGTCGACGCTCTCCCGGCGGCCTGGGCCAGGAGCGCGCGCGCGCACGCGTGGGGCGACAGCTCGCGCCGCGCCACGCGCTCGAGCAGGCTCGCGCGCGCCGCCCCCTCGGCGCCGAGCGCTCCGCCCGCGAGCACCGTTTCGGCGACCAGGTCCTGCGCGATCCTCAGCACGCGCGCGGTGACGATCCGCCGGCGGCGACGCTCGAGCTCGCCGCTCGTCTTGAGATAGGCCATGTGGCTGTCGAGCGCGTCGGCGATCGCCTCGATTCCCTCGTCGCGCGCCGCCGCGGCCGGCAGGACGGGCGGCATCCACGTACCTTCCACGGCCGGGAGCAGCGTCAGCATCGCCCGGAGCTCCGCCACCGTCCGGTCGGCGCCTTCGCGGTCGGCCTTGTTGACGACGTGCAAGTCGGCGATCTCGAGGACGCCGGCCTTGAGCGCCTGGACGTCGTCGCCGAGACCCGGGACCGAGACGACGATGACGGTGTGGGCCAGGCGCATGACGTCCACCTCGTCCTGCCCGACGCCCACGGTCTCGACGAGGACCAGGCCCAGCCCGGCCGCGTCCATGAGGTCGACGGCGTCCGCCGCGGCGCGCGAGAGTCCGCCCAGGGCGCCGCGCGTCGCCATCGAGCGGATGAAGACGCCGGGATCGAGGGTCAGGTCGTTCATGCGAATCCGGTCACCGAGGATCGCGCCACCCGAGAACGGCGAGGATGGATCGACGGCGACGATCCCGACGGTGCGACCGCGGGCTCGCGCCACCAGCGCCAGCCCGCGCGCCAGCGTGCTCTTGCCGCCGCCCGGCGCGCCGGTGACGCCGACGATCTGGGCGCGCCCCGTGTGGGGATAGAGGCGCGCGCACAGCGCTTCGGCCCGCGCGCCACCGGACTCCACCCACGTGAGCCCGCGCGCGAGAGCGCGGGTCGAGCCCTCCACGATCTGGCTCGCCAGCGTCTCGACGTCGAAGATCACGGCGCCGGCGGCCGGCGGAGAGATCGGAGCCCGGCTGAGCGGCGCTCCGGTTCGGAGAAGCTACGGCTCGGATCGACCGACATGGTCTCGTGCCATATTACGGCACCAAGCGCCGTGACGGGCACGGACTTCGGGGCGCGGCCTCCGCGCGTGAGCTAGGCGAGCGGCGCGGCGGCCCGGCCGCCGGGAGCGCGGCGTGGCCCGCGCGGCAGTGCCAGCCGCAGCTCCCGGCAGCGCTTGCGAAGCGTGTTGCGGTTGAGCCCGAGCAGGCGGGCCGCGCGGAGCTGGTTGCCCCCGGTCATCGCGAGCACGTGGCCGATCAAAGGCCGCTCCAGGAACTCGAGCGCGTCCCGGTAGAGCCGCCCGGGCCGCGCCGCCGAGAGCCGCTCTACCAGCAGCGGGACACTCTCGGCGAGCGCGCGCGCGACACCCTGGAGCTCCGCCGTCCCGTCGCCGCGACCGTCCGCACCGTCAGCCATATGCAACTGCTCGTGAATCAGAAGAAGCTGTAAGAGAGCGCCAGGGTGATCGTGTCCTGGCTCTTGCCGGTCGGCACGTAACCGGGCGCGCGGATCGCGAAGACCTTGCTGTCGGCGGAGTCGTGCCGGTATTCGAGGCGTCCGACCAGACCTTTCCAGATCTTGTACTGAAGCGTCGCGGTGACTCCCCACAGCTCGACCCTCGAGCCGGCTGCGACGGCCAGCGTCCGGACCCCGTCGGAGTCCTGGAAGTACTCGAGCCTCAGCGCGGTGCGCAGCGCCTCGGTCCAGTCATAGGCTACGTAGCCCGCCCACCCCCACCACGAGGCGTCGTTGTCCGATCGGGTTCGGGAGGCGGCGAGCGAGGCTTCGTCGATCTCCCAGCCGTAGTCGACGTTCAGGCCGAGCGTCAGGTTCTTGATTCCCGTGTAGTTGACGACCCAGTCGAGCACCGTTCGCGGATTACCGTCCTGATGGAGCTGCTCGGCCCCGGTGATCCAGTTGAGGTTCACCACGAGATCCTTGATCGGCGTCACACCGATCTGACCCGTGTAGGACATCGTGCTGTTGTTGTCTCGGGCGACGTCCCAGCCGACGACCGTGCCCGCCGTGAGCGACAGCCACGGCAGCGGCGAGTAGGAGAGCAGCGCGCCGACGTGCGTCACGGGAATGGAGAAGGCGAACATGTACGACCGCGAGAAGTTCAGGTTGTTCGGCGACTCGATCACCTCGTAGCCGAGGAGCGTGACGAACTTCCCGGCCTTGAGGGTCAATCCGCTGCCGATGGGGATCTGGTACGAGCCGTACGCCTCCTGCAGGTCGAAGTTCGGGGTGTTCCGGAACGCGAACTGGTCGTTGTCGCCTCGGAAGATGCCGAGCGCGTGGTTCTTCTGCGAGTCGTTGGAGGTCCCGGGGATGCCGGCCGTGAGGACGAGGCCGTATCCGAACGGATAGTTCTCCGACGGGTCCTTCTTGATGCTGAACTCGCCGACGTTGAACGTGTACCCACCCTCGAAGTCGTAGAACCGCAGCTCGTTGTGGTTACCGCGGCTCGCGCGGCCCGTGTTCCACACCCAGCTGTTCTCGATGTAGGCGAAGAGGGTGTTCTCCTCCCACAGCGTCTTCGGCTTCTCCGCGGGCTTCTCTTCGGGCTTGGCCTCGCCCGGCTTGGTCTCCTCGGGCTTGGCCTGGCCGAACGCGGGCGCGCCGGCCGCGGCCACGAAGCTCACCGCTATGAGCATCACTCCGAGCCATCGTGTCATCCGATCCTCCTGGGTGTCAGACTGCGCTGTCTCCTCGCTCGCCGGTTCTGATCCGGAGCGCCTCTTCGAGCGGCTCGACGAACACCTTCCCGTCGCCGATGCTTCCGGTCCTGGCGGCTCCGATGATGAGCGCGACGACCTTGTCCGCCAGACTGTCGGGGACGACGATCTCCACCTTCATCTTCGGCAGGAAATCGACCGTGTACTCGCCACCTCGATACATCTCCGTGTGACCCTTCTGGCGGCCGAAGCCTCGCACCTCGCTCACGGTCATGCCGACGATGCCGGCGTCCGTGAGGGCCGCCTTCACGTCGTCGAGCTTGAACGGCTTGATGATCGCTTCGATTTTCTTCATCGCTGTCTAACGCGACCGCTCCGGCGTCATCGCGGGCATTCCGGGTGCTCTCACCGCGGACGCGCCCATGGCATGCACGAGCGTCGCCGGCCCCTGGATCTCGGGATAGCCGTGGACGCCCATCTCGGGCACGTCGAGCCCATCCATCTCGGTCTCGGGGCTGACACGCATGCCGAACACGAGATCGTAGACCTTGAAGAATGCCCACGAGGCCGCGAAGATGAACACGAAGCACGTGACGGTGCCGATGCCCTGGGCCACGAGCTGGCTCGCCCCGCCATAGAAGAGGCCGCGCACCGTGCCCTCGACGCCGTTGAACCCATCCCCATAGGTGCCGTCGGAGAAGAGGCCGAGGCTCAGCACTCCCCAGGCGCCGTTGACGCCGTGGACGGCGATCGCGCCGACCGGATCGTCGATCCTCATGACCGTCTCGATGAAAACGGCGGCCCAGCAGACGAGCACGCCGGAAATCGCGCCGATCACGAAGGCCCAGAAGCTCGACACGAAGCCGCAGGGCGCCGTGATCGCGACGAGGCCCGCGAGCATCCCGTTGACCATCATGCTCGGGTCGGGCTTGCCGTACTTCGCCCACATGTAGTGCATCGCGAAGATCGCGCCCGACGCCGACGCCAGCATGGTGTTGACGGCGATCACGGCGATGCGGAGGTCGCCGCCGGCCAGCGTGCTCCCCGGGTTGAAGCCGAACCAGCCGAAGGCCAGGATGAAGCAGCCGAGGACGCCCATCGGGATGTTGTGGCCGGGGATCGGGTTCGCCGAGCCGTCCTTGTTGTACTTGCCGATGCGCGGCCCGAGCACCATCGCGCCCGCGAGCGCGGTGACGCCGCCCACCATGTGCACGACGGACGAGCCCGCGAAGTCGACGTGGCCGTGACCGAGTCCGAAGTTCTTGCCGAGCTGGGAGAGCCAGCCGCCGCCCCACACCCAGTTGGCGAAGATCGGATAGGT
>DASPZZ010000331.1:0-9249 GCA_035635995.1 Binatia bacterium
CGATCCGTGAATCTTGCAAACTCCAGCAGTCGCGTCCGTTCGGGAGGTTCGCGCAGATCAAAGAACCTAAAGCAGGCAGACCACGGAGTCAATGACGAGCGCTGGATTCCCACTGCCACGCGGAGTGGCAGGTCTCAGGGCCTGAAGGCTAGGTCCAACTCAGAAAGAGCGGATGTCGCAGCATCCCACTCGGCATCACGCCCCAGCCGACCACGCTAGCGTCCGCCGAAGGGCTGACGCGAGCGGTCCTGGTGAATCGGCGTGCGGTTGCCGGTACGAGGGTGCGCGTACTCCAGTTCGAGCATGACGGCCTCGCCCCAATCACCCCACGCGATCTGCGTGCTCGCCTCCGCTCGCTGTCTTGCACGCACGCGAGCCCCTCCGCGGCAGCTTGGGCCGATGGGAACCAAACGGGGAGGGACCCGAGCCCTGGGACCCATGGACGATCGGATCTCTACACGAGAACGCGCACGCGGTAGCGCGGGGCCGAGCCCCTGACCACCCTTCCAACGGGGCCCCAGGCGACCGGAACGGGCCGGTTTTGGTTGCGCCGGGGTTGCAGCGGGTGCGCCGATCCGCGGTGATCTGCACCCCAGCGACCGCATGTTGGCGTCACATTTGGTGGTCATGCCGATCCCAGACATTGACGCCCCCGCCGGGGCCCACCTAGAATGACGGAAAGCGGTAACGCAACGTGCAGCGAGCGTGCGAGGATGATTGGAAGGAGAACCGCATGGGTGAGGCGAAGAACGAGCGACGGCAGGCGCTAGAGCTGGCGATCGCGCAAATCGAGCGGCAGTTCGGCAAGGGCTCGGTCATGCGCCTCGGCTCGGGGGGCCCCCTCGAGGAGATCGCGGTCATTCCGACCGGCGCCATCACGCTCGACGTGGCGCTGGGCGTCGGCGGCCTGCCGCGGGGACGGGTCACCGAGATCTATGGCCCGGAGTCCTCGGGCAAGACCACGCTCGCGCTCCACGTCGTGGCCGAGGCCCAGCATCTGGGCGGCATCGCCGCGTTCATCGACGCCGAGCACGCGCTCGACCCGATCTACGCCAGGAAGCTCGGCGTCAACATCGACGAGCTGCTCATCTCCCAGCCGGACACCGGCGAGCAGGCGCTCGAGATCACCGAGACACTCGTCCGGTCCAACGCCGTCGACGTGATCGTGATCGATTCGGTGGCGGCGCTGGTCCCCCGCGCCGAGCTCGACGGCGACATGGGCGACTCGCTGCCGGGCCTGCAGGCGCGCCTCATGTCCCAGGCGCTGCGCAAGCTCACCTCCGCCATCGCGCGCTCGGGTGCGGTCGTCATCTTCATCAACCAGATCCGCGAGAAGATAGGCGTAATGTTTGGAAACCCCGAGACCACGACGGGCGGGCGCGCCCTGAAGTTCTACGCCTCCATGCGGCTCGACATCCGGCGGCAGGACGCGATCAAGCAGGGGACCGAGTCGCTCGGGGTGAGGACCAAGGTCAAGGTGGTCAAGAACAAGCTCGCGCCGCCCTTCCGGGAGGCGGAGTTCGACGTCATGTACGGCGAAGGGATCTCCAAGACGGGCAGCGTGCTGGACGCTGGCGTCGAGAACGGCCTCGTCGAGAAGTCCGGGACCTGGTACACGTACAAGAGCGAGCGGATCGGACAGGGACGCGAGAACGCCAAGAAGTGGCTTCAGGACAATCCGGCGACGCTCGTCGACCTCGAAGCGAAACTCCGCGACGCTCTCGGGCTTCGCCCGGCCGTGCCGATCAAATAGGAGTCATGCATGCCGATGGAATTCGACAAGCTCCTGGTCACCGGCGTCGAGCGCGGCGCCTCCGACCTGCACCTGAAGGCGAACGCGCCGGTCATCTTGAGAATCCACGGCCGCCTGGTGCCCCAGGGAGACCTCGGCGTGATCACCGCCGACGACATGGACGCGATCGCGCACCGGTGTCTCACCGAGCGGATGTACACGCAGCTCAAGGACGGGCGGGAGGTCGACTCGGCGTACGCGGTGCCGAACTTCGGCCGGTTCCGCGTCAACATGTTCCTGGCGCTCGGCTCGGTCCGGGCCGTCCTGCGGTCGATTCCGTCGAAGAAGCCGAAGTTCGAGGAGCTCGGGCTGCCGGAGGTGCTCGAGCAGCTCTCGATGGAGCGCCGCGGGCTGCTGCTGGTCACGGGCATCACCGGCTCGGGTAAGTCGACGACGCTCGCGGCGATGATCGACTACATCAATCGCACGCGCAACGACCACATCATCACGATCGAGGATCCGATCGAGTTCACCCACGACGACATCGGCTGCGTGGTCAGCCAGCGCGAGATCGGCCACGACTCGCCGAGCTTCGCCACCGCTTTGCGCGCCGCCCTGCGTGAGGACCCGGACGTCATCCTCGTGGGCGAAATGCGCGACCCCGAAACCATGTCGGTCGCGCTCCACGCCGCGGAGACGGGCCACCTCGTGTTCTCCACGTTGCACACCCTCAACTCCAGCGAGACCGTCAACCGGATCCTCGGCACCTTCCCGCCCCACCAGGAGCAGCAGATCCGCGACCAGCTGGCGGCCGTCATCGTCGGTATCGTCTCCCAGCGGCTCATCCCGAAGATCGGCGGCGAGGGGCGCATCCCGGCGGTGGAGATCCTCGTCGGAACCGGCGCCATCAAGGACTGTATCCGGGAGGCCAAGCGGACGCCGGAGATCCCGGCGTTCATCGCCCAGGGCCAATCCCAGTACGGCATGCAGACCTTCGACCAGTGCCTGCTGAAGCTCTATCGCGACGGGGTCATCTCGTACGAGACCGCGCGGGAAGCGGCGACCAACGCCGACGACTTCGACCTCAAGGTCCGGGGCATCTTCTCGACGGGCGAGCAGTCGTTCGAGCAGAGGACAACCGAGCGCTCGCCCGTCTCCCCCACCGGCAGCTCCTTCTTCAAGAGATCGTAACGGGTCCGCGCGGTCCGCGCCGAGCTCTCGACGCGCGGACCGCGCGGCTCGTGGCCGCCGACCTCCTCTCGCGACGCGCCTGGACCACCCGCGATCTGGCCGCACGCCTGCGCCGGCGCGGGGCGCCCGCACCCATCGTCGAGGAAGTCCTCGCCGATCTCACCGCCCGCGGCTACGTCGATGACGCGGCCTTCGCCCGTCACTGGGTCGCCACCCGCTCGGCGCGCGGCTACGGCCCGGCGCGCTTGCGCGCCGAGCTGCGGGCGCGGGGCGTGGCCGGGCCGCTGGTCGACGCCGCACTCGCCGTCCAGGCCGCCGAGAGCGAGCTCGAGCGGGCGCGCGCCGTCGCGCGGCGGCGCCTGCCGGCGCTACAGCGCGCCGACCGCGCCCGGGCCGCGGCGCGGCTGCGCGATCATCTCCTGCGCCGCGGCTACGCCGCGCCGGTGGTGGCGCGGGTCGTCCGCGAGTGCGTCGGCCTCGCGTCCGATGACTGAGTCGCGAGTGCTACAATTGGTTTTCCGTGCGCGCCGCAGGCCGTCGCGGGGCTGGGGCCCCGCCGGCCGAGGCGCGACGATAAATCGATGACCGGCGCCGAGCTCCGCGAGAAGTTTCTGCAGTACTTCGAGCGCAACGGGCATACCCGCGTGCGCTCGTCGTCGCTTGTTCCCGGCGACGACCCGACGCTCCTCTTCACCAACGCGGGCATGGTCCAGTTCAAGTCCGTCTTCCTCGGCGAGGAGCGGCGCGCCTACGTGCGCGCGACGTCGAGCCAGAAGTGCGTGCGGGCGGGCGGCAAGCACAACGACCTCGAGAACGTCGGCCGCACGGCGCGGCATCACACCTTCTTCGAGATGCTCGGAAACTTCTCCTTCGGCGACTACTTCAAGCCGGACGCGATCGCCTTCGCCTGGGAGTTCCTCACGCGGGACCTCGGGCTCGATCGCCGCCGGCTCATCGCGACCGTGTACACCGACGACGACGACGCGTTCGCGCTCTGGAAGCGCGTGGCCGGATTCGGCGACGACCGCGTCCTGCGCCTGGGCGAGAAGGACAACTTCTGGGCCATGGGCGACACCGGGCCCTGCGGCCCGTGCTCGGAGGTCCACTTTCACCAGGGCGACCACATCGCCTGCGCCGAGGTCGCCGCCGGCCGGCCGTGTCTGGGGCCCGCGTGCGAGTGCGACCGCTGGCTCGAGGTCTGGAACCTCGTCTTCATGCAGTTCAACCGCGACGCGGGCGGCGCGCTCACGCCGTTGCCGCGGCCCTCGATCGACACCGGGATGGGGCTCGAGCGCATCGCCGCGGTCGTGCAGGGCAAGGAGTCGAACTACGACACAGACTTGTTCGAGCCGCTGATCGACCAGATCGCCGCGCTCGCGCGACGCCGGTACCGCGCCAGCGAGTCCGACGACGTGTCGATGCGGGTGATCGCCGATCACGCGCGCACGGCCACGTTCCTGATCGCCGACGGCGTGATGCCCTCGAACGAGTGGCGCGGCTACGTGCTTCGCCGCATCATGCGCCGGGCCATGCGCCACGGGCGCATGCTCGGACTCACCGACCCGTTCCTCTGGAAGACGGTCGACTGGGTCGTGAAGCTGATGGGCGAGGCGTACCCGGAGCTCGTCGCCGAGCGCCCGCGGGTCCAGGAGGCCGTTCGCAGCGAGGAGGAACGCTTCGCCGAGACGCTCGACACCGGCACGCTCAAGATCAAGGACTACCTCGCCGACCACGCGAGCGATACGCGCCGGGTCGTGGACGGTCACTTCCTGTTCACGCTCTACGACACCTACGGCTTCCCGATGGACCTTGCCGAGGAGGTCTTCCAGGACGCGGGCTGGCGGGTGACGGACGCGACGCGCGCGGCCGCGGACGCCGAGATGGAAGCGCAGCGCGCGCGGGCCCGCGCCGGTGCCGCCTTCGGGGCCGGCGACGGCGGTGAGGCGGCGGTGGTCTACCAGCGCCTCGGCACGGAGGTCCCGCCGACCGAGTTCGTCGGGTACGACTCGCTCGCGTCGCCGGCTCGGGTCCTGGCGATCGTCGACGCCGGCGCCGGCGGCCCGCGGCGGCTCGCCGAGGCAGGCGAGGGCGCCGAGGTCGAGATGATCCTCGACCGCACGCCCGCCTACGCCGAGTCGGGTGGCCAGGTGGGTGACACGGGCACGCTCGTCGGCCGAAACGGCCGCGGCCAGATCATCGACACGTACTACCGCGGCTCCAAGCTGATCGTGCATCGGGTCCGGGTCGTGAGCGGCGGCTTCCACGAGAACGAGGAGGTCGCCGTCACCGTCGAGACGCCCCGCCGGCTTGGCTTGCGCCGGCACCACACGGGCACGCACTTGCTCCACGCGGCGCTCCGCCGGGTGCTCGGCACGCACGTCACCCAGGCGGGCTCGCTCGTAGCGCCGGACCATCTGCGCTTCGACTTCTCGCACGGGTCGTCGCTGAAGGACCGCGAGGTGGAGCAGATCGAGGAGCTGGTGAATGCGCAGGTCCAGTCCGACGTTCCGGTCACCCACTCCGAAATGAATCTCGACGAGGCGCTGCGGATGGGCGCGATGGCGCTCTTCGGGGAGAAGTACGGCAACCGGGTGCGCGTCATCAAGATCGGCGACTTCTCGACCGAGCTCTGCGGCGGCACCCACCTCGACCGCACCGGCGAGATCGGTCTGCTGAAGGTCGCCGGCGAGGGCGCCGTCGCTTCAGGCGTGCGGCGCGTCGAAGCGGTTGCCGGGCCCGCCGCGATCGAGAGCGTCGCCAGGAAGGAAGCGGCGCTCCGCGAGGCCGCGGAGCTCCTGAAGATCGGACCCCTGGAGGTCCCCAAGCGGCTCCAGAAGCTCCTGGAGGAGCAGCGCGCGCTCGAGAAGCAGCTGGCGGAGCTCGAGGCACGGCTCGCGCGCTCACGCGCCGAGGACCTCGTCAAGGCGGCGCGGCAGGTCAACGGGATCGCCGTGATCGCCGGGCGGATCGACGGGCTGGACGCGGACGGTCTCCGCGCGGTCGCCGACACCCTGCGCGATCGGCTCGGCTCCGGGGTCGTCTGTGTGGGGAGCGTCGTCGACGGCAAGGTGAATCTCATCGCCGCGGTGACGAAGGACCTCACCCGGCGTTTCCAGGCCGGCAAGCTCATCCAGGAGGTTGCCAAGGCCGTCGGCGGGGGTGGGGGTGGCCGGCCCGACCTCGCCCAGGCGGGGGGGAAGGATCCCGCCAGCCTCGACGCGGCTTTAGAGCTCGTTTACGCGTTCGTGGCGCGTGCAGGGGGCTGAGGGCCGGGGGCCTGGCCTGGGTTAAAATACTGGGTGATGACCCTTGGGCGGATCCTGGTCGTTGATGACGAGGCCCCCGTGCGCGAGGTCCTGACCGAGTACTTCGCGACCGAGGGTTACGCTGTCGAGGCAGCGACGAACGGCGCCGAGGCGCTGACCGCGATTCGCGGCGGCCGCGCGGACCTGGTGCTGCTCGACGTGCGCATGCCCGGGCTCGACGGCGTCCAGGTGCTGCGCCGGATTCGTGAGCTCGACGGGAACGTTCCCGTCATCATGGTGACCGCGAACGAGGACGTCGTCCTCGCGAAAGAAACGCTCAAGCTCGGCGCCTTCGATTACGTCGCGAAGCCCTTCGACTTCGAATATCTCGACCGGGCCGTGGCGGCGGGGCTCGCGCGCGCGGGCGAGAAGACCGCCGCGGGCCATGCGAAGGACGAAGACCCATGGACGCGTCTTGCCCGCACCGTGTTCCGTGTCGCGCGCGCCATGCAACCGAGCGCGCGGACATCCACGGGCGAGCGCATGGTGACCGCCGCGCTCGCCGCGGCACGTAACGCGGCCGCCGGCAGAGGCGCCGGCGAGCACCTCGCCGAGATGCAGCTGCTCCTCGACGTCGCCGACGAGTTCGGTGATCTCCCGGCCGCGGACCGGGCGCTCGTGGGGTCAGCGCTTGAAGCGGCGCGCCGGTCTCTCCCCGTCACCGGCTGACCGGCGCCGCCGGTCGCGCGGCCGGCCCGACGTCGAGCCGCACCTCAGGATTCTCCACAGGGTCGCCGAGGCCGTCAGCCGTACGCTCGACGTCGAGGAAGTCCTGCGCACCGCGGTCGACGCGCTCACCCGTGTCACCGGCCACGAGATCTCGAGCCTCCATCTCCTGTCCGAGGACGGCAAGGCGCTCGAGCTCCGGGGCGAGCGCGGAATGTCCGCGCGCCTGCGCGAGGTGAACCGCACGCTGCCCGTGGGCGCCGGGCTCATCGGCCGCGTGGCGGTCACGGGCAAGACGATCCGGATCGACCGGAACTACGAGGACCCGAACGTCCTGCCGAGTGCCAGGGCCGCGGTCCGGCGCGAGCAGATCCGTGGATTCTTGTGCGTGCCGATCCACAGCCGGGGGCGGATTCTCGGCACGCTCTCGCTCGGCCGCAAGACCCTCGACCCGTTCGACAAGCCCGAGCTCGCCCTCGTCGAGGCGGCCGCCGACCATATCGGTCTGGCGCTCGACAACGCGCGGCTCTACTCCGAATCGCTCCGCCGGCTCGACGAGCTCAAGCGCGCACACGCGCAGCTGATCCACGCCGAGAAGATGAAGGCCGTCGGGGAGCTCGCCTCGGGCGTGGCGCACGAGATCAACAACCCGCTGACGACGATCCTCGGCCAGACGCACCTCTTGCTGACGCACCCGGAGACGACCTCGCACGTGCGCGATCGCCTCGGGATCGTCGCCGAGGAGGCGGGGCGCGCCGCGCGCATCGTCCAGAACCTCCTGCTGTTCGCCCGCCACTACACGCCGGAGCGGCGGCCCTGCTCGGTCGCCGACCAGGCGCGGCGGGTCCTCGAGCTGAAGGGCTACCAGCTCCAGCAGGACAACGTCCGGGTCGTCACCGACTTCGCCTCGTGCCCCTTCGTGTGGGCCGACGAGAACCAGCTCCAGGTGGTGCTGCTCAACCTCGTCCAGAACGCGCACCAGGCGATGGCCAAGCACCCGGCGCATCGCGTCCTGACGGTGCGGGTCTGGCCGTCGGATGGGCACGCCTGCGTCGAGGTGCGCGACACCGGCCCGGGAATCCCGGCCGAGGTGCTGCCCCGGATCTTCGACCCGTTCTTCACCACGAAGCCGCCCGGCGAGGGGAGCGGCCTCGGGCTCTCCGTCTCCTATGGCATCGTCACCGAGCTGGGCGGCGTTCTCCGGGCCGAGAACTGCGGCGAAGGGGGGGCCTCGTTCGTCGTCGAGCTGCCCCTCGGGGAGCCCGCCACCTGACGTTCCGGCTGGCCGTGGCCCTCCTGCTGGCCCAGCTGGCGACCGGATGTGCCGGGGTCGGAGCCCCCGTGCCGGGTGCCCCGGCTCATCACCGCGAGCGCGGGTTCGCGAACGTGAATCCGTCGTACTCGCCCCCGGGCGGCTGGACGCGTTTCACGTTCTTCGTCACGCGCGTCTGGGCCAGCACGTTCACGCCGCGCACCGCCAGCTTCCCGTCGATCGCGAGCGACCTCCCGGCGATCCTCGACAATCGCGGCGCCGCGACCGTGACCTGGGTGGGCCACGCCACGCTGCTGATCCAGCTCGACGGCGTCAACATCCTGACCGATCCCAACTGGTCGGAGCGCGCGAGCCCGGTGTCGTTCGCCGGGCCGCGGCGCGTGGCGCCCCCAGGGCTCAAGTTCGAGGATCTGCCGCCCATCCACGTCGTCGTGATCTCGCACGATCACTACGACCACCTGGACGAGGCGACCGTCAAGCGGCTCGCCGCCGAGCACCGTCCCCGGTTCCTCGTCCCGCTCGGCCTCAAGCGATGGTTCGCCGACGTCGGCATCACCGACGTCGACGAGCTCGACTGGTGGGACCAGCGCGCGGTGCGGGGGCTCACCTTCACCTGCGTCCCGGCGCAGCACTTCTCCGGGCGCACGCTCTGGGATCGCAACCGTCGTCTCTGGAGCGGCTGGGTCGTCGCGGGCCGTGCCAAGCGCTTGTACTTCGCCGGGGACACGGGCTACTTCGACGGGTTCAAGGAGATCGGGACGCGCCTCGGCCCGTTCGACCTCGCGGCGCTGCCGATCGGCGCCTACGTGCCGGCGGTCATCATGAGAGCCAGCCACACGAATCCGGAGGAAGCGCTCCGGGCGTTCGGCGACGTCCGGGGCCGGCGATTCGTGCCGATCCACTGGGGGACATTCGACCTCGCCGAGGAACCGCTCGAAGAGCCGCCCCAGCGGCTCGTCACCGAGGCTCGGCGTCTTCGGCTCGACCTCGACCGCATCTGGGTGCTCAAGCACGGCGAGACCCGTTTCTGGTGACGGGACAGGGTCGGGGAGGGCTGGGCGGGGGAGCGGGGCTCGCGAGCG
>DASPZZ010000332.1:0-1516 GCA_035635995.1 Binatia bacterium
CTCGTCGAGCGGCTCAACGCGAAGCTCGACGCGCGCTGCCTCGGCGTCGAGCGGGACGCGCTCTGGTCGCTCATCGGCCGGCCGTGGAAGGGCAACGTCCGCGAGCTCGAGAACGTCCTCGAGCGGGCCATGGTCCTCGGCCGCGGCGAGCTGATCTCGATGCGCGATCTGTCATCCGATCAGGGGGCCGCCGGCGGGACCTCGCCCCAGGATCTTCGCGGCGCTGTGCGTCGGTTCGAGCGCCAGCACCTGATGGACGTGCTCGTGGCAACTCAGTCCGACAAGCGCAAGGCGGCCCGCCTGCTAGGGATCAGCCTGGCGTCCTTTTACCGCAAGCTTCGCGGTGAGGGCGACGAGACGGGATCGTCCGCCTCGAAGTCTCAGAGGGCCGACGACGCTCTCAAATAGGCGAGCACGTCGGTCTCGAAGTCAGCGATCGTTTCACCGAAGGCGTGATCGAAGTTCGCCCGGCGGTCCGTCGAATCCTTGAACGACGCGAAATACGCCTTCATCCGGTCGAATCCCCGCTGCTCGATCAGATAGTCGGCCATGAGAAATGCGAGCTGATAGGTCGTCGACCCGCCCTCGCGCGCGCGCCAGGCCGTGAAGCCCCGAGAGGTGCCGCGTGCCTCGAGATCGAGTCCGCCCTCGAGCAGCGTCGCGTGATGACGAAGACCCGACGTCGCCGCCATGCGTCGGCGCCCCAGCGAGTCGAGGCCGAGATGCTCGAGCGTGGAGTAGGCGACCCATTCCGCCATGCCCTCGGCCAGCCACTGCTCTCCGCGGCCTTCCCCACCGGCAAGCTCGATCTGCGCCACATGGGTGAGCTCGTGGGCGACGAGACGTAGCCATTCACGATCGCTCCGGTCGCGGGGCCTGTCGTAGAGAAGCACCTGCCCGCGCGTGACGACGCCGATCGCGAAGTCACTCAGCTCCGCGGCGAGGAGGGGCGAGACTCGGGCGTCCCGGATGAGGCCCTGCTCGAACGCCAGACGCCCGCCGTAGACGTGAACCGTCAGATGGTCCGGGACCGCGAGGCCCAGGCGTGACGAGATGATCGCGGCGATCCCGCGAACGGCTTCGTCGGTGGTTTCGAGCGCCCGGGCGTTGGCCGGGACGACCAGCGCGATCAGCGAGAGCGGCGTGACGACCCGGCTACGGCCGCTCCCGCCGAGTACCCCGGCGACGGCGGACAGGAAGAGCATGCAAAGGACGACGCTGACTCGACGCACTGGGGACCGCACGCACTCCTTCGAGCAAGAGAGTCCGCAGGAACCGACGGATGCGGCGGGCGACCGCGTTCCCTACGTCGAGTCAATTGTGACACGCGGGGGCGGGGCCTGGGAAGAGGCTAACCGGCCGGCGGCCTTGGAAGCCTCGCGGCGGGGTGGCCCGCCGCGAGGCTCGGACATTTTACCGGGTTGGCGGCGGCTGGGGCGTGGACCTCGACGCGTCGGTGGAGCTGGGAGAAGAGCCGCTCCCGCCCGGAGCGCTCCCGAGCGTGCTGCCGCTGTCG
>DASPZZ010000333.1:0-6810 GCA_035635995.1 Binatia bacterium
GAATCATGAGGGGTCTCCTAAGGGAGTCGCGATCTTCGCGGGTGTGCCCCGTGCCGGGGCCGACGAGGATGCGGGCGTGCGCGAATCGTGCGTCAAGCTCTCGCCGATCGTGTCAGAGCACGCGAAACAAGTCAAACCGGAGACGTGAGGTGACGTCGCTGCGCGTCTCTCAGCCGTCTTCACTGTAGTAGGATCGGGCTCAATCTCCGCTGGAGGGACTGCCGATGCGTCTGGCTGGAAAGATCGGGATCGTGACCGCCGCCGCCTCAGGGATGGGGCGCGCCGGCGCCCTGCGCTTCGCGCGCGAGGGCGCGCAGGTCGCCGTCGTCGACGTCGACGCCGCCGGAGTGAAGCGCGTGGTCGGCGAGATCACCGCCGAGGGCGGGGTTGCTCACGGCATCGTCGCGGACCTGACGAAGGACGAGGACTCGCGCCGGATCGTGTGGGACACCGTCAGCCGGTTCAAGGGCCTCGATTTCGTCTGGAACCACGTCGGCCATCCCGGGCCGGCCTCGGTCGAGGGCATCGACCTGAGCGCCTTCGATCTGGCGGTCGGTCTCAACCTCCGCACGGTGCTGATCACGACCGAGGCCGCCATTCCCGAGATCCGCGCGCGGGGCGGCGGGAGCCTCCTCTTTACCGCGTCCACCTCCGGGCTCGTGGGGTCCGGCTTCAGCCCCGTCTACTCGATGTGCAAGTTCGGGGTCGTGGGCTTCGTCAAGAGCCTGGCGCTGCGACTCGCGCCCGAGAAGATTCGCGTGAATGCCGTCTGTCCCGGGCCGATCGACACGCCCATGCTCCGGGTGTTCGTCTCCCGGCCCGATCAGAAATCGACGGCCGGCTTGGACCCGGAGGAGCTGGTGCGCAAGCGCGCCCACGGCTCCGTGCCGCTGGGCCGCACCGGCCGGCCCGACGAGATCGCCAACGCGGCGCTGTTCCTTCTCTCCGACGAAGCGTCGTTCGTCACGGGCGTCGCGCTGCCGGTCGACGGCGGCGTGACGGCGGCCTAGTCGTCCTCGAGATTGTCGGGGCCTTTCGTGGGCACCGCCTCGATCGCTCGGGAAAGGGCGTTCGGCGGAATTCCGAGATGGTCGAGCCACGCCTCGCCGTTGCCGACGACCGGGCCGGGCTCGACCCTTGGCGCGGTCGGCGGCGGCGCGATCGATGCCTTCGCGCGGTGCCCGGGAGCCTCGGTCGAGGACGCGCCGCCGATGAACACGTGAATCACCTCGTCGCCGCGCCGCAGGACGACGCGGTCGTCGCGAATCTCCACGATCCGACTGTCTGCGACGACATCTCGGATCGCGTACCCGGCGAGGCTTCCGGTCTGCGCGTCCTCGAGGTACGCGCGCGACTCGCCGGTCGGCATCACGACGATTCCGCGCAAGATCGGGAGCGGGGCCTGGGCCGCGCCAGGCGCTGACAGCGACAGGAGGAACAGCGGACCGGCGACGATGAGTGCCCACCGCCTCACAACGCCCGCAGCGTAGGCCTGCCCCGGCATCCGGTCAAGCGCAAGATTCGCCTTGACATCGAACAGCCGGCCAGCGATCTTCCCGTTGGAGCCGTCATGCAGGTTGGGCGCTCGGCCGCCGCGATGATGATGTCCCGGGCCAGCGGTCTGCTGCACCTCTGGATGACCCCCAGGACGATCCTTCGGACCTTCCTCGTCATCGGCCTTGTCGGCGTCCTCGCCTTCGCCACGACCCGCGAGATCAGTCGTAGCGCGACACCGCTCGCCGATACGCCGCCCGCTCGACCGGCGCGACCGGCGCTGAGCCCCGTCGAGGAGGCCTTCATTCAGTCCCTGTGGCCGATTCACGGCGAGGTCCAGCGAAGCCTGATGCGGACGAGCTTGGGTCAAATCCTCTACAAAACCAACGACGTGAGCCGGGCGGACCTCGCGACGCGGATGGAGCAGGCCCGGGTGACCTATGGCCGTGCCGAGACGAGCATTCGCGCGCTGGATGCGCCCGCGTCGCTGCGCCGCGATCACGAGATCTATCTCGATGCCGTCCGCCTCCTCCGGGAGTCCGTGGTCGAAGCGATGAAGATGTTCAAGGACGGGCGGGAGGACCATCTGGTCACCGCCTACCCGAAGAGCCAGGAGGCGAGCGACAAGATCAGGGAGGTCGGGGGCAAGTTCTGGCCAAGCGAGTTCCCGCCGAACTGAGAAAAGGAGGTGTCAGGCATCGCAGCTCGCTCTGAACCGCGGTACGGCAGCAATAGGAAGGTTCGCGAGGAGGTCGCATCGATGATCCAGAGATCGCTGCGCATCATGACGATACTGGGGCTCATCGCCCTGATCGTCGGTCTGGGACGCGCTGACGTGCTCCGGGCCGACGACGATCGGGATCGGGACGGCCGCCCGCCCCAGGTCCTCCCGAGCGGGTTCGAGAGCACGGATCGGCTTCTCGCTGACGTGGAGCGCGCCGAGAGGGCGCCGCTCTACTCGGCGTGGATCGTGGAGAGTAGCCGCTTCATGAACGTCCCGTTCGGCTCGTTCCAGCCGGACAAGGCCGGCCTCAACACGACCGTGAACTTGCCGGTCAACGTGGGCATCATCGAGGGGCCGGACGGCAAGCTCACGCTGTACGACAGCGGCTGGAAGCAGCTGGCGTACATCTTCGACTGGAATACCTCGTGCTGCTGGTGGGGCATCCGTAATCAGCTCACCGCGATCGGCCTCGATCCGACCCAGGTCACGCGGATCGTGCTCGGCCACGGCCACTGGGATCATGCGGGCCAGCTGAGCGAGTTTCCGAACGCGGTGGTCTACATTCAGAAAGAGGAGCTGAAGCAGATCGACTTCTTCCTGCAATATCCGGTCGACTTCAACGGCGGCCACATTCGCGCCGTCAACACCGTCGATCCGCTCACCGGTGCACAGGTGGGACCGCCCCAGCAGGCGTGCGCCCGGTCGCCGGTCTGCGGCTACCCACCCCAGACCGTCCAGGAGATTCTGGGAAAGGTGCTCTCCGGCAAAGCGAAGATCGTCGATGGCCGACACGAGATCGCCGGGGGGCTGGTGATCCACCCGTCATTCCGGGGCCACACGTATGGCTCGCAGCTTTTGCAAGTCAATACGGCGCGAGGCCAGCTCGTGTTCGGCAGTGACACGTACTCGTCGTGGACGGGTATCCGCGACTGGCTGGTGGCGAACATCCAGCAGACGGACACCATCCAGCAGTTCCTCGCTTATGAGAAGTGCTACGTCCTCACGTCGCGGCTGAACAGCTTTCACAATTGCGTCGCGGCGCACGAGCCGACGTCGTACACGAACGATTACCCCCTCACGGCCAACTGGTGGAACATCCCCAATGGCAACTGTTCGCGTGCGGCCGAGCTGATCCTGGCCCCCGGCAAGACGACCCATGTCCCGGCCAGCCCGAACAAGACTCTCTGCGTAAACTCGACTCCGCCTCCCCATACGGTCTCACCGTGACGTAGAGCTCTGAAGCACGGGGCTGGACTCGTCGCTCCGGCGAGCCCCAGCCCCGTACTCCCCATGCCCCGCGCGACACGCTGCCTTTTCGGCGTCCTGGCTTTCCCGGTGCTGGTGGCCCTCGGGCCCGGCGAGGTCCTCGCGCACGACGCCAGCGCATGGGGCGGACTCTTCCGGACTCGCGACGCCGGCGCCACCTGGCTACCCGTTAACCCGGCGAGCTTTGTGAGCGGGGCGCTCGCGGTCGCCGTCAGCCCCACCGATCCGCATCACCTCCTGCTGGCAACGGACACCGGGCTTTCACGCTCGCGCAACGGCGGTCGGGACTGGATTCTCGAAGCCCGAGACGTGCTGGTCGGCCCCGCGTTCGCGGTGGCGTTTGACGTCGACGGCGAGCGCGCGCTCGCCGCCGGCACGACCGGAATATTTCGCGGCGAGGGCGATCGATGGCGTCCGGTCCGGGCGCCCGCCGGGACCGCGCCGGCGTGGGCGCTCGCCTCGAGTGCCACGCGAGGCCGGGTTTATCTGGGCGGCCCGGCGAGTCTCTATCGCAGTGACGATTGGGGAGAGTCGTGGCTTGCGGTCGGCGACGGGCTGCCCGGAGGCCGAGCGAGCGCCATCGCGGTGGACCGCAATCGCTCGGACCACGTCGTGGTCGTGGCCGGCGGTCGTGTCTGGGCGAGCTCGGACGCGGGCGGGCGCTGGCAGCTCCGCGGCCGTGAACTACCCGAGCGCGAGATCGATGTCGTGGCGTTCGATTCGTCCGACCCCGACCGTCTCTGGTGTGTCGCGGCAGGGTTCCTGTTCCGCACCGATGACCGAGGACAACGCTGGCGCGCTCTCGGTGCGCCGCTTCCGGACCAACCGATCGTCACGCACGGCGTGGCGGCGGCGGGTCGCGCGATCCTTGTGGCGACCGACCGTGGCCTGTACCGGAGCGTCGACGACGGCGCGCAGTGGTCGCTCCTGAGCGACAATTTGCCGGCTCATCTCGATGCCGGGATGCTGGCTCGCGAACCACAGAGCCCGACGACGATCTACGCCGGATTCGCGCTGACCTCACGACGGGAGCTGCTCCGCAGAGCGGCCGAGGGCGGCAGCCCGCTGGCGCGCCTCGACCTCGTCAACGTCGCCGGCGGCCTCGCCTTCCTCGCACTCTTGCTCCTCGGCGCGGGCGCCCTGATCAAGCGGCTGGCCCGCACCCACTATCGCGTGTCGCGCTCGGTACCTCGATGAGGTCGAGGCCGCGCTTGCAGTGGCTGGGGACAGGACTGGTCGCCGCACTCGTCATCGCCATCGCCGTCGGTGCGCTTCTCTGGAGTCCGCGAACGACGAGCTCGTGGGGCGTCCAGGAGTTTCGGCTGCCCGTCGACGACATCCCCGCCGGCATCGCGGTGGCGCGGGACGGGACGGTCTGGTTCACGTTGGAGGGATCGAGCGCTCTCGGACTCTTGCGGAACGGTGAGGTGCAGAAGCTCCCCAAGGGCGCCGACAGCGTCGAGCCGCTCGGTCTAGCCATCGACGCGGCCGGCGACGCCTGGTACACGGACGCTCCGAAGCAGCGGATCTCGCGCGCCTCGACCAATGGGACGATCACGTCCTTCGCGCTCGCGACGCCTGTCGCTCGGCTCGGCCGGCTCGCCGTCGCGCAGAACGGCGACGTGTGGTTCGCCGAGACAAGCCTCGTGAGCCTGACACAGCTCAGCGAGGGACGGCTCACGCGCCACGTCCTGGGGTCGCTCACCCCGACAGCGCCCATGGACGCCGCGCCCTTCGGCGTGGCCGTCTCCTCCGAGGGCCACGTCTGGGCTACGCTCCAGAACGCCAACAAGCTCGCGCGGATCTCCGCGGGAGGCGACAAGACGGCGTTCGATGTGCCGACGCGCGCGAGCGGCCTCGGCGACGTGGCCGTGGGCGCCGACGGCGCCGTCTGGTTCGTGGAGATCGCGGCGAACAAGATCGGGCGCTTTGCGGCGGGACGTTTCGAGGAATTCAGGGTGCCGACGCCGAACGCCGGGCTCGCCGGCCTGGCCGTCGCGCCCGATGGCG
This sequence comes from Binatia bacterium, assembly GCA_035635995.1. GTDB lineage: Bacteria > Methylomirabilota > Methylomirabilia > Rokubacteriales > CSP1-6 > AR31. Next base: position 5,495 of record DASPZZ010000333.1, read on the forward strand.
CCGCCTGGTTCACCGAGCTGCGAGGCCATCGGCTCGGGCGTGTGCGTGCCGGCGAAATCACCGAGTACGTCCTGCCGCGACCCGACGCACGCCCCTTCGGGATCACCGTCGACGCGGGCAACAACGTCTGGTACACGGACCTCGGCGGCTGGCTCGGCCGGCTCGCCGCCGATCGGGCTCGCGCCCGCTAGGCTCCGTCCGTCAGTGTCCTCGCCGCGCTCACCGTCAGCACGAGGCCGATCAGCACGATCAGCGCCGCCGTCGCGACCTGGAGCCGTCCCATCCATCGGCTGTCGAGCCACCGGAGAACGAGATCGCCGACGATGGCCGCCGCGATGCCGACGACGACCAGGACGCTCGCGAAGCCGAGGCTGAACACGAGGACGGTGAAGAGCCCGAGCATCACCTTGCCGCTCGCCAGCGCCGCCAACAAGATGGCCAGGGCGCCCGGGTCGGGGAGCAGGCCCCCGGCGACGCCGAGTCCGAGCAGGATGGCGAGACTCGGACGGTGTCCGGACTCGAAGCCCACGTCGTGCGTGTGCGCCGGGCCCCAGCCATGCCGGTGGTAGCCGCGAGCGTCGCCATGATGATGCGGCGCCGTCGCGTCGTCATGGCCGTGCTCGTGGTCGGAGCGGTGACCTCGTGACTCCATTCGCAGGCCGGGCGGCTGGGTCCAGAGCAGCCACACGCCCATGCCGATCACGAGCAGTCCTGTCACGACCGCGACGTAGGCCTCGACCCGCTGCGGCAAGAGCCACGCCGAGCCGAGCGTGGCGAGGACCGCCACCAGCACGATGCCGCTCGTGTGCGACAAGGTCACGAAGATGCCCAGCACCAGCGCGTCCACGGGTCGGCCACGCGCGCCGACGATGTACGCCGCGGCGATCGTCTTGCCGTGGCCCGGCGTCGCGGCGTGCAACGCGCCCAGCCAGAAGCTCGACACGAGGTAGAAGAGCTCGTTCATCGTGCCGGCAGCGAGGCTATCACGAGAAAGTGGGGAGCGTGGCGCGGCCGACTTTCTTTCTGCTGGCCCGCCGGCTTTGTGGTTTCATTGTGCCGTCTCCGACGTATCGATGTCGCCCGGTCGCCGATCGAGGCGGCCTGGCGTCCTGGCCGTGCGGGCTCAACGACGAGAGGAGGGCGCGATGATCGCACTCGACATCAACGGCAAACGTCAGAACGTCGACGTGCCCGGCGAGACTCCGCTGCTGTGGACGCTGCGGGACGAGCTCGGGCTCACCGGCAGCAAGTTCGGCTGCGGCATGGCGCTCTGCGGCGCCTGCACCGTGCACGTCGACGGGCAGGCGGTGCGCTCG
>DASPZZ010000334.1:0-20436 GCA_035635995.1 Binatia bacterium
GCCTCCCTCATTGTGCGAGCCTTGGCCACCTGCCGCCGCGCGGGCTGAGGCGGGCCGGGGTAGCCTCTTACCTAATACGACGCCGATGACCTGCGTAGATCGACATCGTATGGCGTCTCGACTCGACGACGTTGACGATCCGGTGGCGACCCGCTACCGTACGCCCATGGCCGCGGCCACCGAGCCCTACCTGAAGACCCGGCGATGGCGGCGCGCGGAGTACGATCGGCTCGTCGGCCTGGGAATCTTTGCCGGCGAGCGTCTCGAGCTGCTCGACGGACTGCTCGTCGTCAAAGAGCCTCAGGGCAGCCCCCACGCGGCGATCGTCGCTCACGTCGGTCACGTGCTCTCTGCGGCCTTCGGTCGCAGATGGCATGCGCGCCTCCATTCGCCGCTTGCCATCGACGACGACTCGGAGCCGGAGCCCGATGTAGCGATGGTAACCGGCGAGCCGCGCGACTACGTCGGCGCGCACCCGTCGACCGCCGCCCTCGTCGTCGAAGTCGCCGATTCGAGCTTGAGACTGGACCGCCGGCTCAAGGCCGGTCTCTATGCGCGGGCGCGGCTCCAGGAATACTGGATCGTCAACCTCGTCGACGGTGCGCTCGAAGTGCATCGCGAGCCGGAGCGGGCGCCGGATTCCGCCTACGGTTGGGTCTATGGAGCCGCCGAGATCCTTCGCCCACCCGGGACGGTGACGCCGTTGGCAGCGCCGGGCGCGATGATCCTCGTCGCCGACTTGCTCCCCGTGGGGGGAAGGGCCCCGGCATGAGTGCCGCCGGAGCCGTCGACCGCATCCGTGTCACGACCGTCGTCGACAACTACATCGACAACCTGCGGCAGGACGACGCGGTGGCCCGCCGGTACAGCGCGTTCGTGGCCGGCAAGATGCCCGACCTTCGCGCCGAGCACGGCCTCGCGCACCTGGTGGAGATCACCCGGGGTGGCGACCGCTTCACCATGGCGCTCGACTTCGGGCTCACGCCGGAAACGCTGAACCACAACTTCCGCGAGCTGGCCATCGATCCAACGTCGATCGACGCGCTCGGCCTCTCCCACGGTCACCGTGACCACTGGGGCGGGCTGACCGGCTTCCTGCATGCCTGGCGGCGGCGCCTCCGACGCGAGCTGCCCTTCTACGGCGGTGTCGATCACTTCCGCGCCCGCTGGCAGCAGCGGGGCGAGCGCCGGGTGTACAGCGGCCGGCTCTCCCGCGACGAGATCGAGCGCTACGAGGTCGCCGTCAGCCTCGTGGCCGAGCCCACGCCGCTCGTCGAGGGAGCGTGGCTCTCCGGTGAGATGCAGGCCACCGAGGAGTGGGAGACCATTCCGTCGAATCTCCGGGTCGAGGAGGACGGCGAGCTGATCCAGGACACGTTCATCGGCGAGCAGACGCTGGTGGCCAACGTGCGGGACCGCGGCCTGGTGGTGGTGACGTCGTGCTCTCACCGCGGGATCGTCGGCATCTGCCGCAACGCGGTGCGCGTCACGGGCGTCCCCCGGGTGCACGCCGTCATCGGCGGGTTCCATCTGAGCGGTCTCGACGAGGCGCGCATCACGCGGGTCGTCGACGCCTTCCGCGGCCTCGACGTCGAGCACGTGGTCCCGCAGCACTGCACGGGCATCGAGGCCATCTGTGCCGTCGCCCACCGGATGCCCGGGCGGTTCACCGCCAGCTCCGTGGGCACCACGTTCGAGTTCGCGGCGCCCAACTGACACGTCACGGGAGGGTCAAACGATGAGCGAGCAGAAGCAGCTGTTCAGCGCGAACCTGGCCAAGGACGCGGTGTACCAGACCGGCCTGCGCAGCTTCATGGAGTACCGCGACCTCGGGATCGCCGCGGCGCGCTGACATGTCGAAGATATGGCGCGTGTACAGCGGCTCGGACGGCAAGTCGCACATCGCCGAGGTGCCGATGGCGATGAAACCCTTCGCCGACGTCGAGGGCGCGCACGGCGAGGGGACACCGATGCAGTCGGCGAGCGGGATCTCGTTTCGGGTCGCGCCGCCGGGCTACGTGCTCAACTGGCACTGCGCGCCGCGACGGCAGTACTCGATCTCGCTGTCGGGCACCGCGGAGATCGAGGTCGGTGACGGTACGGTCGCGCGCGTCGGCCCCGGCGACGTGGTGCTCGCCGAGGACCTGACCGGCCAGGGCCACATCACCCGCGTCGTCGGCAACCAGCCGCGGCTCTATGCCCTCGTGCCCCTGGCCGACGCCTAGGAGCCACCGGAGCACATACAACCAGGAAGTTGCCCCCACATGGGCCGCGCTTGCTCTCGCGCGTCCAGCTACTTGGCGATCTTCGCGGCGTCACCGGTGAGCCGCACGATGTGCAGTCCCGTGTTGGCCCGGTCGGCGAGATAGACGTAGCCGCGCTCGTCCGCCTCGACGTTGTTGGTCTGGATCGCCACCTTGCAGCTCCGGGTCCCGTTCGTGACGCAGCGCTCGGCCGTCCGCTCCGTCGTCGCCGGGATGTAGAACGCGGCATCCCGGGGCGCGTAGGGGTTGCGGATGTCCACGGCCCGCACGCCGGCGTTGAAGTAGGAGACGAAGACGAGCTTCTTGTAGAAGATCGGCGCGAACGACTCGCTGCTCGAGTGCGGGCCGAAGCGGCCGCCCCGGCGGCAGAAGCCCCCGGGAGACTCGGGCACCTGGAAGGTGGCCACCGAGAACGGCCGGGTCTCGGCCGTGATATCGACCATGAAGGTGGCGTGCCGGAACTCGCGGCACTCGTTCGCGATCGCCTCCGAGACGAGCACGACGAAGTCGCGCACGTTGCCCTTGGTGTTCGAAGCCCAGTCGCCGATCGTCATGCCCAACACCGGGAACGCGGTGTGGCCGCCCCAGCTGGGCGACATGTAGAGCCGGCTGATCTCGGGCGCGTTGAGGTTCGCCGCGGTGGGCTCCTTCGGACCGTTGAGCAGCTTCTGCCGGTCGACGATCTGCAGGGCCCCGTCGGCGCTGGTCCCGTACGCGAAGTACACGCGGTTGCCGACCACGATCGGCCCGTGGACGCCCTGGGCGATGGGGATCGGCCCGGTGGAGCCGGGCTCCTGCCCGGCCAGCCCGAAGTCACGGACGAACACGGGCTTCACGGGGTCGCCGAGGTCGTAGATCTTCGTCATGCGACCGGTGCGCCAGCCCGACGGGCCGACCTGCAGCGGATCGGCCTTGGCGAGATCGCCCGAGATCAGATACGCGATCCCGGTATCGCATTCCCACCAGTTCTTGTGCGTCGAGGTGAGCCCGGAGACCACCGTGCTCGCCTTGCTCGGCTTCGTCGGATCGGTCACGTCCCAGACCTCGTGGCCCGAGTTGGGAACCGAGTTGCCGAGCGTCCGCAGCAGATACGTCTTGCCCTGCCGGTCGCAGACGCGCGCCATCTGCGCCCCGCCCTGCTCGGAGCCGCCGGGCGCCCCGGGGACGTGAACCAGATAGCGCGGCCGCGCCGGGTCGGTGACGTCGACGATCGACGTGCCGTTGTCCTCGTCGGTCCCGGTGAGCGGGTTGCGCGCCCGCCCGCCGTGATGGCCGACGTAGGCGATGAAGCGCCCGCCTTGCTTATGGATCGTCGGCTGATAGGCCGAGCGGCCCTGCAAATCGTCGTGGCCGACCAGCTCCATGTCGCGCGCTTCGGCGCCGTGACCGCGCGCCGGCGCCTGAGAGGACGCGGGCCCGGCCGCGAGCGAGATCAGGACCAGGCCGACGAGGACCACCGATAGCCGTCGCAGCGGGGAAGTCATGGCGAGCTTCTCCTTTCAGCGTCCCCGGCGATGATACAGCGTCCTCGGCGTATCCACGGCTCGACGTTGATCGCGCCAGCGGGACCCGCTAGAGTCAGGACATGGTGCAAGCTCCGCTCACGCTCCGGCGCTGGAAGCGAATCGAGTACGACCGGCTCGTAGATCTTGGCGTGTTCGAGGGCGAGCCGCTCGAGCTGATCGGCGGCCAGCTGGTCGTCGCGGAGCCGCACGGCACCTATCATGCCTCGGCCATCAGCGCCGTCGACTACGCAGTGAGAGCCATCCTGCCGCCCGGCTGGATCGTGAGGATCCAGCTGCCCGTGTCGCTCGACGACGAATCCGAGCCCGAGCCTGATCTGGTCGTGGTACCGGGGAATCCCGCCGACTATCGCCATGCGCACCCTCAGCGCCCCGCGCTCGCCGTCGAGGTGGCGGACTCGAGCCTCTCCTTTGACCGCGAACACAAGGGCAGCCTCTACGCCCGGGCAGGAATTCGAGAGTACTGGATCGTGAACCTTGTCGATCGCGTTCTCGAAGTCTATCGCGATGAGGGCGCCGACCCGCGGGCGATCTACGGATGGCGATATCGATCCGTCAGGGCGCTGGCGCCACCGGCGGTGATCGCGCCGCTTGCCTTCACGCCCGGCCAGATCGCCGTGGCCGACCTGCTGCCCTAGCGGCAGCGTCATCGCCCGCCGCAGCTCAGATCGCGCCTGCCTCGCGCAGCGTCACGATCTCCGCGTTCGAGTAGCCGAGGCTCGCGAGCACCTCGTCGGTGTGCTGGCCCAGGCGCGGCGGCGGCGTCTCGATGCTCGGCCCGCCGTCGGCGAACTTGAACGCGGCCAGCGGCACGGTCACCGGGCCCTCGATGCCCTCGATCTGGTGATGCTGATGCAGCACGCCGCGCGCCTTCAGCTGCGGATCGGTCAACGACTCCGAGAGCCGGCGCACCCGGCCGGCGGGGACGTGGCGACCCTGGAGGTATTGCTCCCACTCGTCGGCGGTTCGCTGGCCGATGACCTTCTGCAGCTCCTCGGTCTGCTTCTCGTACAGCTGCTCGCGCTCGTCGTGGCTCGACTGCGCGGCGATGTCCGGGCGTCCGACCGCGTGGAACAACCGCTCGTGCTGGCCGCGGTTGCCGGCGGCGATCATCAGCGGCGCGTCCTTGGCCTGATAGAGCTGGCTGCTGGCGCGGTCCATCATATTGCCCTTGGGCTTGGGCTCGTGGCCCGTGCGCAGGTACGACGTGATGTGCGAGCCCATCAGCATGAGCGACACGTCGAGCATCGCGCTGTCGATGTACTGGCCGCGTCCCGTGCGCTCGCGCTGGAAGAGCGCGGCCGAGATCGCGAAGGCGCACATGGTGCCGGTGGCGTAGTCGATGACGGGCGCGCCGGTCTTGATCGGGTTCACCTCGGGCGTGCCGGTCATGGCCATCATGCCCGACGTGGCCTGGATCAGCTGGTCGTAGGCGGTCTGCTCGCCGCGCGGACCTTCCTGCCCGAAGGCGGTCATCGAGCAGTAGATCAGGCGCGGGTTGAGCGGGCGCAGGTCGTCCCAGCCCAGGCCCAGGGCCGGGAAGGCGCCGGAACGCCAGTTCTCGACCAGCACGTCCGCGTCCTTCACGAGCCTCTTCAAGATCTCGCGTCCCTTCTCGTGCTTGAGGTTCAGCGTGATCGCGCGCTTGTTCGAGGCCTGGGTGAGGTAGCCGGTGCCCATCTGCTGGCGGTTCAGGGCGCGGTCGCCGCCCGAGTCGCGGCTCTGGTCGTAGTCCTTCGGATGCTCGACCTTGATGACGTCGGCGCCCAGCAGCCCCAGCTGATAGGCGGCGAACGGGCCGGCCAGCACGTGCGTGATGTCGATGATCTTGATCCCCTCGTATGGCCTCATAGATCCTCCAAGCCGGTCGCGCGGCGCCGGCACGCCGCGCTATTCTACTAGACCTTCAGCACCTCGGCGCCCGGCGCCGCCTCGAGCTCGCAGGCGTTGACCGTCATCGACAGCATGCCGTAGTAGCCGATCGCGCCGGTGAGCTGGATGAGCCCGTCGTTGCCGAACCGCCCGACGAGCGCCTTCACGGTGGCGTCGTCGACCCGGTGCTTGCGCATGAGCTGGCGCGTGAATTCGACGATCTGCGCATCCTCGGCGGGAATGCCGCGGCTGTGGTTTTCGCGGATCGCCGTGATGGTCGACTCCGGCACGCCGAGACGCCGCGCGCCGCCGGTCTGCGCTCCCCAGACGTACACCGCTTCGAGCTCGCGCGCGACCGTCATCGCGGCGAGCACCCGCACGCGCATGTCGAGCGAGCCCTCGAAGCGGACGAAGGCGCCGAGGTGCGCCAGGCGCCCGGCCAGCTCCGGACAGTGCAGGAACATGGTGAACGGCCCCTGAAGAGCGCCGCGGCTGGCGACGATCGAGTCGACGATCGCCTGGTCCTTGGCCGCGACCTGGTCCTTGCTGGTGATCGGTGTCAGCCTTGCCATGGGTTCCTCCTTGTCAGTCGAGTGCGAAGCCCGCCTCTCGAAGCAACGTGTACACCCGGTGCGGTGTCAGGACCGGACTGCGGATATCGAGCCGCCCCTCGAAGGCGTCGGCCACCGCGTTGGCGATCGCCGCGGTCGGCGGCCCGGTCGCGCCCTCGCCGACCCCGCGCACGCCGAGCGGATTGTGGTCGGTCGCGAAGCGCAGATGCTCCATCACGAGCGGCGGCATGTCGGTCGCCCTGGGAACCGGATAGTCCATCAGCGTGCTCGTCAGCAGCTGGCCGTCGTCGCCGTACACGACCTGCTCGCCGAGCACGACCCCGAGACCCTGGGCGAAGCCGCCCACGATCTGCCCGTCGACGATCACCGGGTGGAGCTGCCGGCCGCAGTCGTGCGTGATGACGTAGCGCATGATCGTGACGCGGCCCGTCTCGACGTCGACCTCCACGACCGCCGCGTGGACGCCGCTCGACCACGTCACGGTCGGCGGCGAGTAGAAAGTCGTGGCCCAGAGCCCCGGTCCTCCGAGGTCGACCAGGCCTCGGTCGCGCAGCGCGACCCGGGCGAGCTGGGCCAGGGGGATCGCGCGCGAGGGCGCCCCGACGACGAACGCGCGGCCGTCCTCGATCCGCACGTCGTCCGCCGCGCACTCGAGGAGGCCTGCGGCGACTCGACACGCCTTGACCTTCACGGCGGCCGCGGCCTCGGCCACCGCGTTGCCGGTGTTGACGGCGACGCGGCTCGCTCCGGTCCCGTAGCCGTAGGGCACCAGCGTCGTGTCGCCGCCGCGCACGCGGATGTCGTCGAACGGGGCGCCGAGGAACTCCGCGCACACCTGGGCGAACACCGTCTCGTGTCCCTGGCCCGAGCCCGACACGCCGATGAGGACCTCGACGTGGCCGCCCTCGTCGACCTTGACCGTGGCCCATTCGCCGGGACGGACGCTGCCGCCGGCCTCGAGGTAGCCCGCGATCCCGAGGCCGACCCGCCGGCCCCGCGCGCGCAGGTCGGCCTGCTGCTTTCGCCAGCCGGCGTAGTCGAGCAGCTCGAGCGCGCGCCGGAGCTCGAGCGGGTAGTCGCCGCCGTCATAGCTCACCGGAACGCCGTCGCGGTACACGAGGCCCGGGCGGTAGGGCATCTCCTCCGGCGCGATCTGATTCTTGGCCCGGACCTCGGCGGGATCGAGGCCGAGCTTCGCCGCGAGTCGGTCCAGCAGCCGCTCCACGACCAGGATCGCCTCGGGCCGGCCGGCGCCGCGATAGGGCGCGCTCGGCGCCTTGTTGGTGACCACCGAGAAGCCCTCGGCGCGGAAGGCCGGCACCTTGTACTGAGAGGGCAGGTGATTGATCGTATTCGTCGGTTCGTGGACGGAGAAGTAATGATAGGCGCCGACGTCCTTCACGATGCGCACGTCGAGGCCGAGGATGCGCCCGTCGCGCGTCGCCGCCAGCCGGGCGTGGTGCGACTGCTCGCGCGCCTGGTGCGAGCTCGACATGAACTCCGTGCGCGTCTGGATCCACTTCACGGGCCGGCCCAGACGGTACGCCAGCAGGGGGACGAGCAGGTCCTCCGGGTAGACGCCCTCCTTGGGACCGAACCCACCGCCGGTGTCGGGCGCGATGACGCGCACGCTCTCGGCGGGCAGCCCCAGGCGCGCGGCGACGGCGCCGCGCAGGTGGTAGGGCCCCTGGTGGCCGGCCCACACCGTCATGCTGCGCGTGACGGGATCGAACTGGGCGCACAGGCCGCGCGTCTCGATCGCCATCGAAGACACGCGTCCGTGCGCCGGATGATCCTCGACGATCACCTCGGCCTCGGCGAACGCGCGATCGACGTCGCCGATGACCTTGCTGACCTGCCCGACGACGTTGCTCATACCCGCGTGCACGGCCGGAGACTCCGCGGTCATCGCGACCCCGGCGTCGACCACGGCGGGCAGCGCCTCGTACTCGACCCGAATCAGCTCGGCCGCGTCAGCCGCCTGGTACGGATCGGGGGCGACGACCGCGACGATCGGCTCGCCGACGTAGCGAGTTTCGCCGTGGGCGAGCGGCCGCTGCGGGCGTGGCGTGTCCAGACGAACGTAGGGGTTCGTCCGATCCGCGCGCGCCGCGGGCAGCGGCTCGGCCAGCTCGGGAAGGTCGCCGGCGGCGGCGGCCAGAAAGACCGACACGTCCGGCAGCGCGCGGGCCGCCGCGGCGTCGACCGCGATGATCCGCGCCCGAGCGTGGGTCGAGCGCACCAGGGCCAGGTGGAACACGCCGGGTGGGACGATGTCGTCGATGAAGCGGCCCCGCCCGGTGATGAGGCGCTCGTCTTCCTTGCGTCGGGGTGACTGGCCGATCATGGAGCTTTACCCCAGGGCTTGCTTCACCCGTTCGGCCGTGAACGGCAGCGCGCGCAGCCGCTTGCCGGTCGCGTTCGCGATCGCGTTGGCGATCGCGGCGGCCGCCGGGCCCTGGGCGCCCTCGCCGACTCCGAGAAAGCGCTCCGCGGGCTGGTCGAGCAGCACGACCTCGACCTCCGGGACGTCGGTGAAGCGCACGATCGGATAGTCGGTCCACGATCGCGTCGTCACCCGCGTGCGATCGAAGCGCACGGCTTCCTTCAGCGTCCAGCTCGCGGACTGGATGATGCCGCCTTCGATCTGGTTGACGACGCCGTCGGGGTTGACGATCTGCCCCGCATCAACCGCCGCGACGACCCGCGTGACGCTCACCCGGCCGGTCTTGCGATCGACCTCGACGTCCGCCACGATCGCACAGTAGCACGCGAGGTTCTTGTATCTGGCGAACGCGAACCCTCGACCGTGCGTCCCGTCGGCCGGGACACGCCGCCGCCAGCCGGCCCGCTGCGCCGCCGCCTCGATCACGCCGCGGGCCCGCGCGTCCTTCACGTGGCGGAGACGGAAGTCCACCGGATCGGCGCCCGCCGCGGCCGCGAGCTCGTCGACGAAGGACTCGAGCGCGAACACGTTCGCGTAGCCGCCGAGCGTGCGCAGCGCCGAGGTGCGCAGCGGCGCCTCGGCGATGAAGTGGCTGATCACCCTCACGTTGGGAAAGTCGTACAGCGGGACGGCGTTGCGGGCCGCACCGCCGGCGGGCTGGGGAATGTCCGCCGGGAGCACCGGCGGGAACGCCTGGGCCAAATGCCGGGCCGCGAGCAGGTTGACGCCGGCCGAGGAGCCTGGCCGCATGCTGTGCGGGTGGCTCCAGATCTCGTGGGACCAGGTGACGACGTTGCCCTGCGCGTCGACACCGCCCGACAACTTCATCACCATGGCCGAGCCGTAGGGCTCCCACATGAACTCGTCGTCGCGCATCCATTGGAGCTTCACCGGACGGCCGCCTGTGGCCCGCGCCACCAGGGCCGCATCGAGCGCCACGTCGTCCGCGCCGTTGTGGCCGTAGCACCCGGCGCCCTCGGCGTGGATGCAGCGGATGTTCTGCAGCGGGACCCCGAAGACCTTGCCGAGCTCCGCGCGCAGCGGGAACACCCCCTGGCTGTGGGTCCACACGGCGAGCACGCCGTCCTGCCACTGGGCGACCGCGCACGACGGCCCGATCGAGCCGTGGCACTGGTAGGGTCGCGTGTACAGGGCCTCGAGCGTCTTCACCGGCGTTGCGACGACCGGAGACGTCGTGTCCACCACCGTCTGGCCCGCCACCGGCGAGCTCATCAGGTGCCGGTACAGCGCGTCGCCGTCGGGCGGCAACGACTCGGTCTCTTTCCAGCGTGCGCTCCGCGTGAGCGCCTCGCGGGCACGGATGGCCTGCTCCTCGCGCTCCGCGGCCACGGCCAGGAAGCTCCCGTCGCGGACGACCGCGACGACTCCCGGCAAGCGGCGTGTCGCCGCCTCGTCGACGGACAGCAGTTGCGCGCCGGGTGAGGGTGGACGCACGACGCGGCCGAAGACCATGTTCGGCAGGCGTACGTCTTGCACGTAGGCGGCGCCACCGGTGAACTTCCTGGGAATGTCGCGGCGGGCGATGCTCTTGCCGACCCACCGGTGCTCGGCGGCCGGCTTGGGCCTCGCCTTCGCGGTGGCCTCCCGCCTGAGATCCGTGTCGCGCGCGAGGTCCCAGTACGTGACGCTCGCTCCGCTCGGCGCGGCGACGGCGCCGTCCCTCACCCTCAGGTCGGCGGCCGGCGCCCCGAGCTTCACCGCCGCGGCCGAGACCAGGATGTCGCGCGCTTCGGCGCAGGCGAAGCGCAGCGCGGTGCCGCTGTGCTCCACCGAGAGGCTGCCGGCGGTCTGCCCTTCGTTCGGAGTGAGCGCGGTGTCGCCGCTGACGACCGCGATGCGCTCGAGGTCCACGTCGAGCTCGTCGGCGGCGATCTGTGACAGGGCGGTGCCGATGCCCTGACCGAGCTCGATCTTGCCGGTGAAGATCGTGACGGTGCCGTCGGGGGCGATGCGCAGCCAGGCGTCGAGCATGCGGTTCGCGTTGAGACTGCCCGGCAGCGGAGCCGGTCGGTCCTGCCCGAGGGCGAGACGCGGAGCGAGTGCCAGTCCGATCACGAGCCCGCCGCTCGCTCTGAGGAAGTCGCGGCGGGAGACGCTTCGAGCGAACGTGGCGCCGCTCACGACCGCATCGCCTTGGCGGCACGTTGCACGGCGCGGACGATGCGATTGTGCGAGGCGCACCGACAGAGGTGGCCGTTCAGCGACTGCTTGATCTGGCGATCGCTCGGCCGGGGATTGCGGTCGAGCAACGCCTTGGCCGACATCACCATGCCGTTGCCGCAGAAACCGCACTGGCACGCCTGCTCTTCGATGAAGGCCCGCTGGATCGGGTGCAGGCGGTCGATGGTGCCCAGGCCTTCGATCGTCGTGACGCGAGCCTTCGCGGCCGCGGACACCGGGGTCACGCACGAACGCACCGGCGTGCCGTCGAGCAGCACCGTGCAGGCGCCGCACTGCGCCTGGCCGCAGCCGAACTTCGGACCGTTCAGCTCGAGATCATTTCGCAGGATGTACAGAAGTGGAGCGTCCGGCTCGACCGACACCGTTCTGGTGTCGCCGTTGACCCTCAGGGTGAAGTTGGCCATCGTGTCCTCCTTCAGGGCGGCTCAGCGGGAACGGCCCGTGCCCGTCCTCTGGCGGTACGCCGCGATCTCACGCTCCAGGTCGGCCAGCTCCTCGCACGGCAGCAGGCAGATCCGGCGGAGCGCCGCGAGATGCTGTTCCGCCTTCGCGAGATCGCCGATCATGAGATAGGCCTCGCCCGCGTATTCATGCGCGCCGCGGTGGCGTGGATTCAGCTCGAGCGCGCGCGTGTAGTGGGTGAATGCGGAATCGAGCTGGCCGGCGTTCCGGTAGGCAAAGCCGAGATAGTTCTGCAGATCGGCGTTGTCCGGATCGCGCGCCGCCGCCCGTGTGAAGCGCGTGATCGCCTCGCGCCAGTCCCTACGCGCCAGCGCCTGCTTTCCGGCCGCGTAATCCACATCGTGCGCCGCGGCATCCGGCTTGGTCTCCGCCGGGTCGGCGAGCGCCGGCGCGGGCTGGCCGGCGGCGATGGCGCCGGCCAGCACGAGTCCGGCCGCCGACCGCCGCCAGCGCAGTCCGTCTCGCGTGTCAGCGACAGCGCGTCGGGCTTCGCGACTCAACGCTGCCCGAGAAACGCCTTCGCTCGCGCGGTTTCGGGGCGCGGGGTATCGGCCTTACCGGTGAGCGCGACGAGCTTCTCGAAGTACACGGTGGCCTTCTGACGGTCCCCGGCCATCTCGGCGGCACGCCCGGCCCCGTAGAGGCCGCGATAGCGGTTCGAGTTCTCCTTGAGCGAGGCCTCGAACTCGCGCTGCGCCGCGCCGGCCTGCCCCATCTGGAGCAGGAGCTCGCCCAGCAGCTCGCGCAGCGGATAGAGCCGGTTCTCCATCGCGACGTGCTTCACGCTTCCGTCCTCGCCGTCGGCGGCGGCGCGCATGAGCTTCTCGGCCTGTTCGCGCATCCCGTCGGCGAAGGCGACCCAGGCGGACACGGCGAGCATCTGCTCTTCGGTGCGGTCGGCCCAGTAGGACTGGCTCGATGTCTCCAGCGCGGTTCGCAGATCCTGCATCGCCTGAATCTCGCGTTTGGCGCCGGCCAGATCGCCGCTACGGGCCATGCCGAGCCCGCGTGTGAAACGCACGAGGGAATCGGCCTGCGGACGTCCGGTTGAAACGACCGGCAGCGCGGCCGCGCCGGCCCAGTCTCCGCGCTCGAGGGCGTAACGCGCCGGGATCACCGCGACCGCCGTGAACCCGGCGATGTTCGGGTAGTCCTGCCTGGGCAGGGCCGCGATGGCGTCGACGAGCACCTTCGCCCTGGCGTCTTGCGCGAGCTGGAGATGCGCGTACACCGTGAAGTCGGTCGCGTGGTAGTAGTCGGGCTGGATTTCGAGCGCCGACCGGTTCGAGGCGATGGATTCTTCCCACATCCCCACCATCGAGTAGATGTGCGACGGCATGTGCCGGGCGTGGGGCGCGGCCGGCGCGATGCGCGCGTACAGCTTGGCGATCGCGATGCCCTTGTCGGCCAGCGGCGGGTAGTCGTAGGCGTGGACCAGGTAGTGGGCCACACCCGGGTGGTCGGGGTTCTGCTTGAACAGGCGCTCCAGGATCTCCGCGGATTTGAGCTGGTTCGCGTAGGTCTTGTCGTTCTTCGGTGCGGAAGCCTGTAGGGTCAGCGTGTAATACGTCCAGGCCTCGAAGTCGTCGGGGTAGCGCTGGGTCATCTGCTCCATGGCCCGGGTGTAGGCGGAGAGCCGCGCGCCCAGCGGGATCTTGTCGTGGTCGCGGTAATAGGTGCCGATCGCCTCGATCCAGTCGCGCTCCCGCTGGGTCTTCGCCCCGACCGCACGCGCCTTGTCCAGAGCTTCGGACGCGGCGGTGATGTCCTTCGGCGACGGCGCGCCCGCCAGGGAGTTCCCGAGGTAATTGACGGCCAGTCCCCAGTACGCCACGGCACAGCTCGGATCCTGCTGGAGGACCGCGTCGAAGGCGCGGCGCGCCTCGGTGAACCAGTACGAATGCAGCATCGCCAGGCCGCGCTCGAACTGCGCCTGCACTCTGGAGTCGCACGAAGTCGGGAACGTGACCTTGCCGAGCCTGTCCGGCTGGGCCGACGCCGGCAGCGGCAGCGCGATGGCGCACAGGAGAGCCGGGAGAACGAGGACAGCGCGCTTGATCTTCATCATGTTCCTCCTCACGCGTACGCGACGCCGATGCGCATGGCCCTGAGGCCAGGATGATACACGGCGTCGCCCTTTGGTGCCGGGCGACCTGGACAAAGGTCGGAAGAGCCCGCGAAACGTTCGGGAACCCTGCGGGCGGATCGCACGTTACCCAGGCGGCTCTGGCTGTAGGCAACGCAACCGTGTTACAACCCGATTGGAGGTAAGGCGCGATGAGGATTTCAGGGTCCAGTCACAGCCCCGACGTCCAAAAGGAGACCACGATGCCACACGCGAGACGAATTCGACTCCTTCCTCTCCTCCTCCTCCTGCCACTCGTGGCGGTGCCGGCCATGGCCGGCGACGACCACCATGGCGGTAACGGCGGTCGCCAACTCCGCGCCAGGCTGACCGGGTTTCACGAGGTCCCGTCGGTCTCCACCGTCGCGAGCGGCGAATTCACGGCAACGATCGCCCAGGACGAGCAGAGCATCGAGTACGAGCTCACGTACAGCGGCCTCCAGGGGACCGTGCAGCAGGCCCACATCCATGTCGCGCAGCGCGGCGTGAACGGCAGCATCGTCATCTGGCTTTGCGGGACGACGGCGCTCCCGGGCCCTGCCGGGACGCCCGCCTGCCCGCCGTCCGGCACCGTTGGTCCGAGGACGGTCACTGCCGCCGATGTCATCGTCGGATCCATGCCGGCCCAGCAGCTCGCCGCCGGTGAGCTCAACGAGGTGATCGCCGCAATTCGTGCTGGCGTCGCCTACGCGAATGTCCACACGGACAAGTCACCGGGCGGCGAGATTCGCGGCCAGATCCGTACGAGGGGCGACCACTAGCTTCTCGCCGCTTCACAAGCGCCGGCGGCAGCCCTCGCGGTCGCCGGCGCTGCTATTTCCGCTGGGCCCGGCTCAGATCGGACCTGGCTGGCTCGTCCGTCACACCGGCCCGTTCGGGGCCACCAGGATCTTCCCGCTGCGCTCGGCGCGCTGCGCGTGCGCCACGGCTTCCTTGATGTCCTCGATGGGATAAACGGTCTCGACGGGCGCCGACAGGTTGCCCTTCGCGATCTGCTGGCCGAGGTCGGCGTAGATCGCCCGGACCTGCTCGAGCGAGCGCGTGCCCAGTGCCCGGCCGAGAATGAATCCGACCAGCGTCTGCCCGCCCGAGATCAAGGCGTTGCGGGACATGACCGGGTCTTCGCCGGTCATCGAGCCGTAGTTGCACACGACGCCGCCCTCGGCGAGACACGCCGACAGCCGGGCCGTCGCACGCCCGGACACCGCGTCGAGGCCGAGACGAACCGGCGCCCCATGCGTACGCACCTTCACCGCTTCGGCCAGGTCCGGGCCGTCGACGACGCACGCGTCGGCGCCGAGGGCCGTGAGCTCCCCGAACAGCGACTCGCGCCGCACCACGTTGATCGTCTTCACGCCGCGTGGCTTGGCCAGGCGGATCACCAGGCGCCCGACGGCCGAGTTGGCGACGTTCTGGATCACCCAGTCGCCCGGCTTGAGCGCGACGACGTCGCTGAGCAGCAGGAGCGCGGTCGGCGGGTTGATGCGCAGCATGGCGGCCTGCTGGATGTCGACGCCGGCCGACACCGCGATGACGTCGTCGCCCTTGACGCGCCGCTGCTGGGTCCAGTTTTCGCGCTGCAGGTTGATGACCAGATCGCCCGGCCTCACGTGCGTCACGCCGGCGCCGACCGCCGTCACGCGGCCGACGCACTCGGCCCCCGGCGTCGCCGGCAGCGGGGGCTTCAGGCGATAGCTGCCCCGGCAAAACGAGACGTCGGCAGGATTGATGGGGAACGCGAGGACCTCGAACACGACCTCGCCCGCGTCGGGCGGCCCGACGTCCGGCACATCGGCGCAGCGCAGGCCCTCTTCGGGCTGGCCGTATCGCTCGAGCAGCACCTGTTTCATCGGTTCGTCTCCTTCACGCCGCGGCCCGGCTCACGTCTTCTCGAAGTCGATCCGCTCGTACACGGGCAATCCCTGCAGATGACGGCGCAGGCAGTCGAGCCCCATCTCGCAGGCACCCAGGCGCACCCACTCGCGCCCGCCGAGGATCCGACTGCGCCGGGAGTCGGCGCCCTCCGCGGTCGCGATCGCCAGGCAGATGGTACCTCCGAAATCGATCCGGTCGGGGCCGTCGTCGAGATCGATCAGGACGGCCAGCGCGTGCGTGGCGCCGGTCCGGCGCCGCGCGGCCTGCGCGACCGCCTCGGCCGTCTCGCGGGTCAGCTCGCCCGCCGGCGGGGCGCCGTCGAGGCCGACGCCCGCGAAGATCTCGACGAGGTCGCGGGCCACGACGCCGCGCCGGAAGACCTTCTCCGCGCCGGAGAGATGGCCGAGACGGGCGGCGATCTGACCGCTCGTGAACGTCTCGACGATCGACAGCGAGCCCTGACGGCTCGTGAGCTCGGCCAGGATGACGCCTTCCAGCGTCTGCTCGTCTTCGGCCAGGATGAAATTGCCGAGCCGCTTGCGCACCTCGCGCTCGACCGGCGCCACCTTCGCCCGGATGTCGTCCATGTCGATGCCGCGCACGGTCAGCTTGGTCTCGAGCTGCGGATAGTGGGCGCGGAAGCCGAGCTTCACGCTGCCGTCGGGGACGAGCTCTTCCACGCCGGCGAGCAGCGAGTCGACGTGCGACTCGCCGAGCCCGTACGAATGGAAGCGCTTCAGGTAAATGGCCGTCTGCATGCCGCTCTTGGCCAGGAGCCGCGGGACGACCTGCTCCTCGATCATGCGACGGAGCTCGCGCGGCACCCCCGGGGTGAAGAAGAAGCGTGCCTTGCCGATGTCGAGCGCGAAGCCGCAGGCGGTGCCGATCGGATTATCGATCACCTCGGCGGTGACGGGCAGCATCGCCTGCTTGCGATTGTTCGGGGGCATGATGCGGCTGCGCCGGCGGAAGAACTCTTCCATCCGGGTGAGCCATTCCTCGTTGAGCCCGAGCTCGACGCCCGCGGCCTGGGCCGCGATCTCCTGGGACAGGTCGTCGATGGTGGGACCGAGCCCCCCGTTGACGATGACCGCGTCGGCCCGCTGCCCGGCCAGCTTGAACGCCATCAGCAGATTCTCCCGATCGTCGCCGACGGTCGTCTCCCACTGGACCGAGAGACCGACGTCCTCGAGCTTCTGCGTGATGTAGCTGAAGTTGGTGTTGACGATCTTGCCCGTCAGCACTTCGTCGCCGGTGCAGATGACCTCGATGCGCATAGGGGGATGTCCTCAGTGGAGAACCTTCAGCATTGCGTCGACCACCGCCTCGGGCGCCTCGCGCGGCATGAAATGGCCGACGCCCGGCACGACGCGGCGCTCGGTCCCGGCGGGAAAGAGCGACCGCTGACTCTCCGAGCGGCCGGGCGGCCCCACGGCGTCGTCCGCTCCGTGGAGGATCATGGTCGGCACGGTGATCGGCGGTCTCGCGGCCAGCCGGCGCTCGATCTCGTCCAGGCGCGGGTCGCCCGGCGCGTTGCCGTGACGGTGACGGTAGGAATGGATCACCACCGGCACGAAATCGGGATTGTCGAAGGAGGCGGCGGTGCGCTCGAAGGTCGCCGCGTCGAAGCGCCAGGTCGGCGACCATTCCTGCCACAGGAGCCGGCAGATGTCGCGCCGGTTGCGCTCGAGGCCCATCCGTCCGCGCTCGGTGTTGAAGTACCACTGATACCAGTGCGCCCGCTCGGCCACCGCCGAGGCCGGTCCCGCCGGCGTCACCGTGTTCTGGACGTTGTAGCCGCCGACGGTGACGAGACCCAGGACACGCTCCGGGGCGAGGATCGCCGCCAGGCACGCGGCCCGGCCTCCCCAGTCGTACCCGGCCAGGCCGGCCGAGCGCAGGCCGAGGGCGCTCATGAACTCGAGCAGGTCCTGCCCGATGGCGGCCTGCTGGGCCATCCGCGGCGCGTCTGGATTCAGAAAGCGCGTCGGCCCGTAGCCGCGCAGATAGGGAACCAGCACCCGATAGCCGGCTGCGGCGAGCGGTGGGGCCACCGCGTCCCAGGCGCGCGCGTCGTCCGGGAAGCCGTGGAGCAAGACGATGGGAAGGCCTCCCGCGTCGCCGTGAGTCTCGTAGCCGATCTCCAGCGTCGGGGTTCGCACCGTGAGGATCTCGGGCATCGGGGCACGATCATACGTCAACGGCATCACCACATCACGACGCCGCCGTCGATATTGATCGACTGGCCCGTCATGAACGCCGCGGCCGGGGAGCAGAGAAACGCGATGAGCCCGGCGACCTCCTCGTCGCTGGCGGCGCGCCCCATCGGGATTCGCTCGAGCTGGCGCTGCCAGCCCTCGCCGCGCCCCAGAACGTCCATGCGCGCGGTGTCGATGGTCCCGGGGCAGATGGCGTTGACGGTGACGCCGTGGCGGGCGACCTCCATGGCCAGCACCTGGGTGAACCCCTGGATGCCGAAGTTCGCGACGCAGTACGCGGCGGTGTTGGGACTGCCTCGCTTGCCGGCGACCGACGAGAGGTTGATGATCCGGCCCCAGCGCTGCCCGACCATGATCGGCACGACCCGCTTCGAGAGCAGGAACGCGCCGGTGAGCTTGATCTCGAGCACTCGGCGCCACACGGTCTCGTCCAGCTCGGTGACGGGCACTCGGTCGTTCCCGCGCGGATACGCGGCGTTGTTCACGAGCACGTCGATCCTGCCGAAGGTCGCCATGACGCGGTCGACGAGATCCTGGACCGCCGCCGCTCGGCTCACGTCGCCGACCCAGGTCAGCGCCCGGCGCCCACGCTCTCGGACCTGCTGGGCGGTGCTCTCGACGTCCTTCCAGCCGGCCTGCTTTTCGTCCTCGGGATAGGACGCGGGGTCGCGGCCCGTGCCCGTCACCACCACGTCGGCGCCTTCGGTCGCCAGCGCGACCGCGGTCGCACGTCCAATTCCCCTCAGGCGTCCGGCGCCCGTTATAATCGCGACCTTCCCGTCCAGAGGTCCCATTCGTGTCCTCTCCTGGCGTCGATTCCGGCGCGGCTACGTTACTGGGTTCGCGGACGTCGAGCAACCGTCGCGCGTCGTAGCCCCGGACCGGCCGGCGCACGCCCGGCGGGGGCCATGCCCCCGGCTCCGTCACCCACTCGCCCGCTGCCGCAGCTCTTCGAGCTGCGGGCGGGACTCGGGGGTCCCACTGCGCCGGGGGCATGGCCCCCGCCGGGCGTGCGCCGGCCGGTCCGGGGCCTTTGCGACCTCACTTGACGAGGAGAGGCGGAGGTCGCAGGCTCGGGCGCGGGCGGACACCGAGGGGCGGACGTCACATCCGTCGCGGAGGGGGAGACATGGCGGGGCGGCTTGAGGGGAAGGTGGCGCTGATCACGGGTGGGGGGAGTGGGATCGGTCGGGCGTGTGCGGTGCGGTTTGCGAGGGAGGGGGCGAGCGTTTGTGTCGCCGATCTCGAGCTGAAGGGAGCGACGGAGACTGCGCAGCAGGTCGAGGCGGCCGGGCGGAAGTCGCTGGCCGTCCAGGTCGACACCACCGACGAGGCGGCGAACGACGTGATGGTCAGGCGGTGCGTGGAGGCGCTCGGCGCGGTGGACGTCCTCGTCGCGGCGGCGGGCATCGGGGCCGTACGCGTGCCGGGCGCGACATCGTATCAGCCGCACACGGTGCTGAGCATTCCGATGGACCAGTTCCGGCGAGTCATCGACGTGAATCTCTACGGTGTCCTGTTCTCCAACCGGGCGGTGGCGCGATGGATGACGGAGCACGGGCGGGGCGGAAGCATCATCAATCTCGCGTCGATCATGTCGAAGATGCCGTCGACGAGCGCCCCCTACAGCGTGAGCAAGGCGGGCGTCTGGATGCTGACGAAGTGTCTGGCGCAGGAGCTCGCCGGCCGCGGCATCCGCGTGAACGCGATCGGCCCCGGCTTCATCGAGACGCCGATGACGGCGGCGATCCGCGCGGACGCGGCGCGCTCGAGCTGGGCGATGAGCGTCACCCCGATGGGGCGGTACGGCAAGCCGGAGGAGATCGCGGCGACGGCGCTGTTCCTTGCTTCGGACGACGCGTCCTACTTCACCGGAGAGCTGCTGCACCCGTCGGGCGGGGTGTTCGTCGGCTGAGCGGCTCTCAGGTCGCGGCGGCGAGCGCGCCGCCGTCGACCACGATCTGCGTGCCGCTGATCCACGCGGCCTCGTCCGATGCCAGGAACAGGGCGCAGCGCGCGATGTCCTCCGGCTCGCCGACGCGCCCGAGCGGGATCTGCCGGCCCTCCGCCACCTCCCGCTCGACACGCTCGATGATGTCTGCGGTCAGCCGCGTCCGGATCGTGCCGGGACAGATCGCGTTGACGCGGATGCGATCCCGTCCGTAGGACGCGGCCATCGCGCGCGTGAGGGCGAGCACGGCACCCTTGGAGGCGGCGTAGGCGTGGCTGGGCCGTGTCGTCGAGCCGCGGAAGGCGCTCACCGACGCGGTGTTGATGATCGACCCGCCGCCGGCCCGGCGCATGGCCGGGATCGCGGCGCGGCTCACGAGGTACATCGCGCGGACGTTCACGTCCTGAGCGAGGTCCCATCGATCGAGCTCGATGGTCTCGACGGTCCCGCCGACCGTCATCGTGCCCACCCCCGCGTCGCGCACCTCGCCGGCGGTCCGCGCGAGCTCCTCGCCGCGCGCGTCCGCCAGGGTCAGTCGCGCGCCCGCCCGGGCAAAGAGCACCGCCGTCGCCCGCCCGATACCCGTCGCCGCCCCGGTGATGACCGCCGCCTTACCCTCCAGTGCCCCCATACCCCCGCCCCCCTTCATCGACTGCGACGCAGGTTCACGCGAGGCGGCGTCATCGCACGGGCCCGCGAGTTGAGCGTCGCCCGGGCCGGCCACCGGCGGCGGGGGAAGGGATCGCAGCGACCCGTTCCCGCCAAGCGACGACGGACCTACCCGCGCCCGGATGGAGCCCAGCCGTTATGGGTAGGCGCACGCGTGCCGCGTGGTCGCGCGACCCCTTCCCCGCGCCGCCGGTGGCCGGCCCGGGCGACGCTCAACCCCACAATCGCTTCGTGGCGATATCGGCCCCCTCGCGGA
>DASPZZ010000335.1:0-3783 GCA_035635995.1 Binatia bacterium
AGGCCGAGCACGCGCGGCTGGCGCTGGCGTCCTACGAGAAGGCCGTCGAGCTGGACGCATCGGCGCCCGAGCCGCACCGCCAGCTGGGCTTCCTCTACTACCAGCAGAAGGACACCGCCAGGGCGAAGGCGGCCTTCGAGAAGTATCTGGCCCTCAAGCCCACCGCGTCCGACGCGAAGCGGATCAAGGAGTACCTGGTCGAGCTGGATCGCTAGCCGGCCTCACCGTCCGGCTCGGCTACTGAGCGCGGCGGCGACGAGGTGGTTCAGCTGAAGGCGCCGCGCTTGATCGCTTCGGCTGCGAGGGCGTTGTCGGCGTTCGCGGTGATCATGAGCACGGGAATGGTTGCGTCGAGCTCCTTGACGGATTTCAGGACGTCCACGCCATTGATCCCGGGCATGTTGACGTCGAGAACGATGACGTCCGGTCGCCGCGCGCGGACGATGGCCAGCGCCGTCATGCCGTCGGCCGCGGTCTCGACGTCACACTCCTTCGCAAAATGCTCGTGCAGGATGTCAAGGATGTCCTGCTCGTCATCCACCAGGAGGATTCGCCGCCGAGGGCGTCCAATGCCTCCGATGATAGGCGGAGTGGGCGCCGCCCTGGTAGTTATACCTTCCGGGTCCGGGCGCGCCGCTCATAGAATGAGAGCGTGAAGAAGGCGCTGATCGGCGTGCTGGCGGCGATCCTCGTCGCGGCCGTCGGATTCTACGTCGTCGTCGTCCGACCGCTCATCTCTCCGGCCGCGCAGACGTTCGCGGCGGAGGCGGCGCTCGCGACGCCCGATCTGATTCTCTTGGCTGCGGTCAACGTGCGGCAGGCCGTCTTCCTCGAGCGCTGGTACCTCGGCGCACCGGCGGTCGCCACCGGCAGTTCGCGCGCGGCGCGCCCCGCAGCCGAGCGCACCATGCTCGAGCATCTGGCGGCCGCCGGTGTGGACATGCGGCGCGACGTCGAGCACGTGCTCTACGGGCTCTATCCCGCGACCGAGCGAGGCGTGCGCCACGCCGTCGTCATCGTCGGCCAGTTCGATGTCCCGAGCCTCGAGCAGTACGTCACGCACGACCTCCGTGGGACGCCCCGTCCGGACGGCGGCCGAACCTCGTACGAAGTGCGCCGGGTCGACCCGGACCGCTGCGAAAACGTCACGACGTGGATGATGACGGTTGATCCGCGCTGGATCTTGATCAGCGATTCGGCCGCGCACGCCACGCTGCTGCCTCGCCTGGCGCAGCTACCGGCGGCCGACGAGGCCGAGCTGGCGTGGTGGCAGCCGCTGGCCCACTCCGACGTGCTGAGCATCGGCATGTGGCGCCCGCGGGACGCGCCCAAGACGGTCACCACCCCGATGCTGCAGGCCTCTGCAAAGGCTGCGGCCGCCCAGGCCGCCGACGTCGAGCATCTCTACCTCGGGCTCGGCGCGAAGACCGTGCCGCCCTCCGGACGACTGCGCCTCGTCCTGGACGCGACGGACGCCGCGCGACTGCGACAGAAGGTCGAGGACTGGGAGCGCGCCTTGCGACAGTCCCGCGCGCAGTGGGCGCAGGTGGCGCCGAGCCTCGGCGCGCTTTTCGACAGCCTGAGCGTCAAGCAGACCGGGAGCCGCCAGACCATCGAGTTCACGGTCGACCGGGCGCTGGCCTCGAATCTGAGCGCCGCGGTCAACGAGCTGCTCGCCGCGCTGTTCTCGGGCCTCCGCACCGAGCGCGGGAGCCGACCCGCCCCGGCGAGCCCGAGCGCCGAACGAATCGAATCGAACCCGAGTGTCTTCGTACCCGTCGTGGCCGCGTCCGCGCTCGCTCCGTACGACCCGAGCGCCATGTTCGCCGACGAGGTCGACCAGATCCAGGGACCGTTCGGCATCCGATTGAACGCGATGCGTCTGCCCGCGGAGGGCGACGGAGGGCTGGAGCTGGAAGTCGAGGCGTTTGCGGCCTCGATTCCCAATGTGAGTGGGGGCGGAGACCGGGCACGACTCTTCGTCGACGGCGTCACCGCCACCGGCGGACAGCAGCTGCTGCGCGTCGAAGACTGCGGCCGCCAGCGCAGCACGCTCCCCGGCACGTTCAGCGGGTCCGGCGGCCAGCGTCTGCGCGCCGTGAAGGCTGTCCGGCTCGCTCCGGGCGCCGACCCTCACACGCTGGCAACCATCGCGGGCCGCGTCGAGCTCCGGCTGCCCACCCGCGTCGAGACGCTCAGCGTGACGCGCCCCGCGCCCGGCGCGAAGCTGGCGAAACACGGCGCCACGGTCACGCTGACCAAGGTGGAGGGCGGCGACGTCGCCTATCAGATCGCGGGCGCGACGGATAGGGTGCTCGAGGTCCGGGCGCTCAACGCCGCCGGCCGGCCGCTCGCGTCGGAGATGAAGGTCAGCGGCGACTTCCTGTTCGGCGAGGGGACGGCCGCGCAGGCGCGATACAGCGGGGTCGTGGACAAGGTCGAGGTGACGTTCGTCGCCGAGGAGCAACTGCTCCAGTGGCCGTTCAGGCTGACGGATTGGTCGATGGCCGGCAAGCCCGCCGGTACCATGCGGGACACCACGCCGGACTTCCGGCCGTACACCCTGCAGGCCCTCCGCCGCGACGCGCCGGGCGCCAATCCCTTCGCGCTGTCCTTCGAGCGCGCGCAGTCGTTTTTCACCACCAGGCTCGAGTTCAGCCTGCGCAGCCCGGCCCTGCCCAACCTCGAGCACGCCTTCACCGTGGGGCGGCTTCAGCTCAAGCGCGTCGAGTTGAAGGACGGCACAACATTGACGCCGTCGACGGCGACCGCCGTGCGGTTTGGATCGGCCGGCAAGGACGGCGTCCTTACCAGGCCGCTCTACCTGATCCTGGACGCCAAGCCGTCACCCGACGCGATCAAGGCGGTCTCGGGCGTGCTCACGATGCACTTTCCAAGAACGCTCAGCACGCTGCACCTCGACGACCTCACGCCCGGGCAGCACGCCGACGCCGCCGGCATGTCGGTGACGGTGACGGCGCGGGGCCGCCGGAGCCTGACGCTGCGGACCGACACCGGGGGCGAGCGCATCCTGTACGTCCGGCTCACCGATCCGCAGGGCCGGCCCGTCATGTCGTTCACCCCGAACATTACGGAATCTCCGGACGGCGGCTGGCGCTTCGAGCTCGCGCCACAGGGATCGGCCGCCCACGCCGAGGTGATCTTCGCCGGCGCTCTCGAGCGAAAGGACTATCCGTTTCGGCTGGAGCCCAATCCTTCCCCACCACGGTGATGGGGGGCCCCGAGATGGCCCCCCAAACCCCCCAGCCTTCGGAGCGGCCCGGCAAAGCCGAGCCGCTCCTCTAAACCCCCAAGCGCTCGAGCCGCCCCGGCGCAGCCGTGACGGCCCTCGTTAACCCGACAGGCGACTACGCGATCCAGATGGTCTTGATGTTGACGAACTCGCGGATGCCGTACTCGGAGAGCTCGCGCCCGTAGCCCGAGCGCTTGATCCCGCCGAAGGGGAGGCGAGGATCGGACTTCACGATGCCATTGACGAACACCGAGCCCGCCTCGATCTGCGCCGCCAGACGCTCGCCGCGCTCGCGATCCCGGGTCCAGATCGAGGCGCCGAGACCGAAGGGCGAGGCGTTGGCGAGCCGGACGGCGTCCGTCTCGTCCTTTGCGCGGATAACGGCGGCGACGGGGCCGAACGTCTCGTCGTCGAAGGCCGGCATGCCGCTCTCCACGGCGGTGAGCAGGGTCGGCGGATAGAACGCCCCCTTGCCGTCGAGGATCTGTCCGCCGAGCACCAGCTTCGCCCCGCGCTTGATCGATTCCTGG
>DASPZZ010000336.1:0-1834 GCA_035635995.1 Binatia bacterium
TGCGCCAGTAGCCGTCCCAGGCTTCCATCACCAGCTCGACGCCGGGATTGAAGCTCACGAACTTGTACGGCCCGGCGCCGATCGGCGCCTTCTTGAAGCCGTCCTCGCCGACCTTCTCGACGTACGCCTTCGGCACGGTCCAGCCGGCGCCGGTGGCCGAGGTGCCGTAGAACGTCATGAAGTCCGGCCAGGGCTCCTTGAGCACGAAGCGTACGCGGCCGGGATCGAGGATCTGGATCTCGCGCACGCGCTCCTTGAGCAGCTTGGCGCCCGCGCCCCGGTAGCGCTCGAACGAGAACTTCACGTCGGCCGGCGTCACCGGATCGCCGTTGTGGAATTTCACGCCGCGGCGAATGACGAACTCGTACGTGAGCCCGTCCTTGCCGGCCGTCCACGAGTCGGCGAGGCTCGGCGTCTGCTGGCCGGCCGGCATCGGCTTGACCAGCGCGTCGTGCAGTCCGTAGAGCACCATGAACGGGGTGATGATCCCCTCGGTCTCGGCGGGATCGAGCCAGCGCGAGGCGAGCGTGATGTGCACGCCCCACGTCAGGGTGCCTTCCGGCGCGGCGCTCGCGGAGCGGACCACGCCGACGAGGAGGGGGATCCACAGGAGCACGCCGAGGACGCACGAGATGGAACGCCTCATGGGTACCTCCCAGCCGCGCGGTGAGTATACCGCCCGACGGCCGCGTCCACCTTCAGCGCGGCCGCGGTCGGCGGTGGTGTCGCACGAAGACGGCCACGTCGGCCTTGCTGATTCGTCCCGCGGCCACGCCGAGCACGAGATCGGTCAGCTCGTCGTCGGGCGCCTCGAGCCGTTGGCCGTTCAGGCCCAGGAAGACGAGCATCGCGACGAGCCCCGTGCGCTTGTTGCCATCGACGAACGGGTGATTCTTCACGAGGTAGAAGAGGTACGCCGCCGCCTGCTCATCGAGGCTCGCGTGCAGGAGCTCGCGGCCAAACGTCGCGGCGGGCATTGCCAGCGCCGACTGGAGGAGTCCGACGTCGCGGACCAGCGCCGAGCCCCCGTACCGCGCGATCTGGTCCGCATGGAGCGAGAGAATCTCGTCGAGCGTGAGGAACTCGACGCGCACGTGTCCTCCCCCTGGGAGTGCTACTCCGCGAGGCGCCGGAACACGCCGCCGTAACGCTTGTGGGCCTCCGTCACGATCTTCTTGAGCTTGCCGGTGCGCCGGTGATCGCGGACCGGCGACACGATGATCACCTGGCCGTTCGTCGAGACCTCGATCGGGGTGTCGGCGTCGATCCCGACGCGATCGAGGAGCTGCTTGTCGAGGACGAGCGCCAGACTGTTTCCCGTCCGTGTCAGCTTCTTGCGCATCGCCAGGGCCTCCGTACGTACATAGTCGCACTCCGGTACGTACCGAGGCAAGCGGCGCAGTCCCGTCAGCCCTTCACCGACCCGGCGGTGAGACCCTGCACCATGTACTTCTGGAAGACGAGGACGAGCAGGACGGCGGGGAGCGCGCCGAGGAAGCCGGAGGCGGCGATCACCGAGTAGTCGATATTGATCTGGCCGTTCATGCCGGCGATCACGGGCGGCAGGGTGGTGGTGCCGGGCCTGGTGTTGAGGATCTGCGCGACCACGAACTCGTTCCAGCAGAGCATGAAGGTGAAGGCGCCGCCGGCGACCAGGCCCGGCCCCGACACCGGCAGGATCACGCGGCAGTACGCCTGGAAGCGATTGCAGCCGTCGACGAGCGCGCTCTTGTCGAGGTCGGCGGGAATGGTCTCGAAGTACGCCTTCATGATCCACACCGTGAAGGGCAGCGTGAAGGAGCAATAGGCGACCACGAGCCCGGTGAGCGTGTTC
>DASPZZ010000337.1:0-5229 GCA_035635995.1 Binatia bacterium
CGGTCAACGCCACCGCAGGCGTCTTGCCGCCCTGCTCGGGGCCCAGGGCCCTCACCTTCCGGATGAGCGAATATCCGTCCTGCCCGGGCATCTCGATGTCGGAGACGAGCACATCGGGCCGCCGCTGCGCGACCTCGCGCAGGGCGTCGTCGCTCGTTCGACACTCGGTGACCTCGCCGCCGGCCTGCACGAGCACCTCCTTGATCAGCTCGACGGCGGTCGGATCGTCGTCCACCACGACCACGCGAACACCGGCCAGCGACGGGTCGAGCGCGGAGCCCTCGCGGCGCTCGATGGGCCCTTCCCGCACGTCCGCGAGCATCAGGGGCAGCTTCACCACGAACGTCGCGCCCTGCCCTTCGCCGGCGCTCTCCGCGTGCACGCTGCCGCCGTGCAGCTCGACGAAGTGCCGAACCAGCGCGAGACCGAGCCCCAGCCCGCCCTGACCGCGCGTGCTCCCGCTCTCACCTTGCCGCAGCCGCTCGAAGACGTAGGGCAGGACATCGGCCGCGATGCCCTGTCCGGTGTCGCTGACGACGATCTCGGCGTGCGAGCGGACGCGCTGGAGCTGGACCTGGACGCGCCCATCCTTCGGGGTGAACTTGACGGCGTTCTCCAAGAGGTTCCAGACGACCTGCTGCAGCCGCCCCGCGTCGCCGCTGACCAGAAGCTCCGGCGCCTCCAGCACCGGCTGGAGCCGAATGCCCTTCGCGTCGGCCGCGTGGCGGACCGCCTCGAGGGCGTCCTCGACAACGTCGCGAAGATCGACGGGCCGCACCATGAGCCGCATCTGGCCGTTCACGACCCTCGAGATGTCGAGCAGATCGTCGACGAGTCGGATCTGCGCCTTGACGTTCCGGACGATGATCTGGATCGCCCGCCGCGTCTGCGCTTCGCCGAGCTGGCCGCGCTCGATGAGCGTCGCCCACCCGTGCACGGCGTTGAGCGGGTTACGCAGCTCGTGCGAGAGCGTCGAGAGGAACTCGTCCTTCGAGCGGTTCGCCGCTTCGGCCACTCGGCGGGCCGCTTCCGCCTCGCGGTAGAGCCGCGCGTTCGCGATCGTCGCCGCGGCGTGGCTCGCGACGATCGTCGCGAATGCGAGGTCGACCCGACTGTAGCGTCCGGCCGATTCGGTGAGCGCGAGGGTCATCGCGCCGAGGACGCGTTCGTGCGCGACGAGCGGCGTGACGATCCAGGACTTCGGGGCGAGCCGCCGCAGCAGCGCGAGCTGCTCGGCATTCTGCGCGGCGGTGCGCAGGGCGGCCTCCGTGGCGCGCGCGACGAGCACCGGCCGGCGGGTCTGGATGACGGCGGGGATCCCGTGCGCCGCGCCCGGGGCGACCGTATGGTGGGCGCCGAGCTCGTGCACGAGCGCTTCCTGGGTAGCATCGACGTGCGAGCACGCGACGCGGCGGAGCTCGGAGTCGTTGTGGAGCAGGTCGATGGCGCAGAGATCGCCGAGCACCGGCACCGCCAGGCGAACCACCCGCGGAAGCGTTGTCTCGTAGTCGAGCGAGGAGCCGAGCAGCGCGCTCATCTCGCCGAGAGCCACTGCTCGTCGCTCCGACGGGGCCCGCGGCCGTCGCATCTTACGAGTCTCGCGCGTGACGCCGGCGTTGACAAGCGAAGCGGAGCAAAATCTGCGTCGCGGCCGCGAAAAACACGCGCGGCGTACGCCTCGCGTGGGGGAAACACCTGCAAACCCCTCAGGGAAATCCTGGTCGCGCCCGTCCCATCTCGCCGCCCCTCAGGGAGCAATCTGTCGCTGGCGGGCGGCCGAGTCCATGGCTCTTCCGAGCGCCGCGGGGTCGACGTTCTCGAACACGAGCCAGAGCAGGCCGACGACGAACGCGACGACGAGCCCGACACGAACCCCCTGTCGGATTCTCGCCCGCCGGATCACGGCCGACCCTTTCGTCCGGTCGTCCGCCGCAACAGACGCGGCCGCGTCATTTCGCGTCCGCCGATCGAGGCGCGCACGCGGGAAGAGCCGCCACGATGCGATGCCGCCGCGCTGGAGGAATCGGCTCGTGGGCGAGCCACTCACAGAAGCCGCCCGATCCATCGACCGCCCACTCAGCGACGTCCGCCGTGATGCGCAGCCCCTCGCCCAGCTTGCGGTCGGCGAGGAATCCGAAGCCCGCGATGAGGATTCGCGCCAGGCCCGCCGCGACGCGGTCGTCGATGTAGACGTACGCCGTGAGGGTCGGGGCCACCCGGTCTCCGCGCTGCTCGAGGTCCAGAACGGTCAGCGCGCTGCCGCTGATCGTGCCGAGCAACGAATCGGTGTGCTGCCCCTGAGAAAATACGACGCGCCGGCGTTGCTCGCGCCGGAGCACCTGAGCGAATCCTCGGGCTCCGTCGCCGTCATCGGCTCGATAGCGATCGTCGCCCAGCGCCTCGACCTCGAGGCTCGCGAGCTTACGAAAACGGGCCGCCGCGGCCGTCACCTCCGGCGTGTCGAGGAACGCGGCGTAGACCTCGAGCGGCACGCGCGCCGAGCGCGCGTGCACCGTGCGGCTGAGCGTGGGCTCGATCCACACGCGCTCGACCGCGGTCGACAGCTCGGGCGAAAACGCCTCGCGCGGGCCGAGAAGCGCCGGCCATGTCGTGGCCGGCGCGCCCCGGGCTCCGGTCGTCGCGGTCAGCACGAAGATCGCGGCTCCGAGGAGGTCCCTGGTCCGACGCCCTGGCTTCACGCTCTTTCCCTTCCCCTCTTGTGACGCTGTCGGACCGGGACAGAGGTTCGAGGGATCTGTGATCGTCCATCACACCCTGCCGGCTATCCGATACCGACTCGGCGTGACGCCGGTCAGGCGCCGAAACGACGTCGCGAAGTGGCTCGGCGAACGAAATCCCACCGACCGGGCGATGTCGGCGATCGGCCGGGGCTGACCGGCCAGCAACGTCTTCGCCTGCTCGAGCCGCCGCTGAACCAGGAACCGGTGGGGCGAGACGCCGGTGCTCCGCTTGAAGAGCCGCGCGAAGTGGTAGGGGCTCATGTGCACCAGGCCGCCGAGCTCCGCGAGCCGGACCTCCCGGTGCAGGTTCTCCTGGATGTACTCGGCGACACGCCGCAGCCGGCACTCGGGCAGGCCCCCCACGATGCGCTCGGCGACGGCCGCGGCCGGCGTGGAGGTTGGCGGCGTCCCGGTCGTCGAGTGGTCCGGGCTATCGCTCATGCTCGACTAGCGGCGTGTCCACGAGGTGCTCGCTGACGAACCAGACATGCCGCTCGTTCGTCCGGATCACGTCGCCGACCAGCAGGTCGTTCGTGCCGTCGTCACCCGCCTCGGCGGCCTCCCGTGCCATCGCGCGGCTCTCCTTCAGCACGATCTCGTGCGCGTGGAGCAGCCGCGAGATCTGCGTCGGCACGTCGTCGCGGCCGCGCGGCGGGCGCGGGATCAGCGTCATCTCGGCGACGTCATGGGCCATCGCGATGGACACGCCGCCCAGCGACTGGATCCGCTCGGCAATCGCATCCACCAGCTCGCTCTGCTCCTCGAAGTGCTTGTCGAAGAGAAGGTGGAGCTGGTAGAACGTCGGCCCGCTGACCTGCCAGTGGTGCTTCTTGTACAGATCGCGTAGGGTCATCGTGTCGGCCAGCAGCTGGTTGAGGTTCTCGACACTGGCGGCGCAAACCGAGGCGTCGAGCGCGATCCGCAATCGGGCCACGGTTCCATAGTGCTGGAGCTCGCGGGCCCCCTCGTCCGACAGCGTGGCTTCGTGTTTTCTGGTCACGGGTTCTTTCCTCCCTCGTTTCCCGGTTGTGGTGCGTCGGTCGGTGCTCGGCTCACGCGCACCTCCTCGGCCGATCCGGGGCTCCTCCGCCAGGTTCTACCGGGCCCGTTCGACCGACACGACATCGAACTCGATCACGCTGAACCGATAGCTGACCGCGCCGGGTATCGCCTCGGTGACGAATGAAGTCTCGCCGCCCGGCTCGATGTCACCGAGTGCCCACACGGCGCGCTGGCCGACGGAGCTCTCGTTGGGGCCAACCCCCTCGACCTGGAGCCGGACGTCGGTGACGCGGTACGGGGAATCGTTGTGGACGTAGGCTTCGATCCGCGGGGTCGGCGTGGCACCCTCTGCTTGAGGTTCCCATCTCACACGAAACCAGCTGGCGGGGTCCTGTCCCCACGCGGCGTGCGTCGAGAGGACCACGACCAGTGCGAGCGCGAGTAAAATTCTCATCGAAGCCACCACCCGCCTCCCCATAACCCCCAGTCCATCCCGTCGCTCTCGGCCCACAGCTGCCCCTCCTCGACCTGCCGCTCCGTCGCCAGGCGCTGGTACTCCACGAACTCCTTCGGCCCACCGACGTAGAGACAGCGGCAGCTCACCGGATCCGCATACGTGTACACGACGTCGCCGCCCCGACCTCGCGCGACCAGCTTGAACGGGGGCATCGACTCGAGGTTGCGAACGAGCTCGGGACTATCGGCGCGCCGCATCTGGAACCCGGCCGCCGCGAGAAGCTCTTCAATGCCGGAGGCGTCCTGTCCGCGTATCGCGGCGCAGCCGGTCAGGACCGGCAACGCGGCCGCGAGAAGAGCCGACGCGAAGTAGACGCCGTAGCGAGCGAAGATCGCGTTCGTCATGTACGTCTTCCCGTTCTTACTTTGGAGGGTGTGTACAGGAACCGGGAGATCGGGCGGCCGGAATTTCCGCAAGAATCCGCAGCCCGGACGCGCCTCGGTGACCGGCGCCGCGGTGCAACCTCGACCCGCGACGCGTCCTCACAAGGGCGAGTCGTGTCGCGATAGAGGAGGCGGCGATGAGGAACCGGAGCGACCGAGACGGCGTCCAGCCATGAGTCTGTGCGTCCACTGCGGCCAGCCCGTGTTCGGTCGAGGTGGTCTCTGCACATACCATTTCGCGGGCCACAGCGACGACTGGGCGGCGGGAAACCGGCTCATGTGTGACTTCCTCCATCGCGGCATCGTGTTAGCCACCCCGTCTGAGGCCGACGGCCACTCGATCGACGTGCTCGTAGGAAGGGGCCCCTCGAGGGCCAGCTGAGCGCCCTTCACGACGCGTCTCTAGCCTCGAGCGTGATCCGCCTCGCGGGGCGCGAACGACTCCCGCCGCGCGGGGAACGCCACGGGCGTCTCGCGCTCAGTAGGTCGGCCCTGGGCCCGATTCGCGCGGCGAGGCGCTTCGTGCGGACGCTTCGTCCGCGAGCCGCTCCATCGTCGCTTCGCCGTCCCCATCCGCGATCAGCAG
>DASPZZ010000338.1:0-26174 GCA_035635995.1 Binatia bacterium
GGTCGTAGGGCGGGTCGGTGCGGGGGGACGCGAGCGGCTCCGTCACCCGCTCGCCCGAATCGCAGCTCTTCGAGCTGCGCACGGGACTCGGGGGTCCCACTCCGCCGCTCGCGTCCCCCCGCACCGACCCGCCCCACGACCGGCGCCGCGCCAAGTTTGACTTGACTCCGCGCTTCTGCCACACTTTTCGCCACCTTCGGAGTGATCCGAGGGCCACATAGACTATGCCGAACGCTCCGAAGCGCCCGTTCCACACCGCCGCCGACGCTGACATCAAGAGCGGCGAGGTCTCCGATGTCTATTTCGCGCGCACCGTCCAGATCCTGAATCATCGGGGTGACCGCAAGCGGGTCAAGGCCGAGGTCTATCTGAAGTCCCTCCCCGAGGACTGGCAATGGGGCATCCTCGCGGGCGTCGAGGAAGCCGCGGCGCTCCTCGAGGGTCAGCCGGTCGACGTGTGGGCGATGGACGAGGGGTTGCTGTTCGAGCCGTACCAGCCCGTCGTCCGCATCGAGGGCACCTACGTCGAGTGGGCGAAGTACGAGACCGCGCTGCTCGGCCTCCTCTGCCAGGCGTCGGGGATCGCCACGAAGGCGGCGCGCTGCAAGAAGGCCGCGGGGGAGCGCCAGGTGATCTCCTTCGGCGCGCGCCGCATGCATCCATCGCTGGCGCCGATGATCGAGCGCAACGCCTTCATCGGCGGATGTGACGGTGTCGCGGTGACGAAGTCCGCCGAGCTCATCGACGCCGACCCCATGGGAACGATCCCGCACTCGCTCGTCCTCATGATCGGCGACACGGTCGAGGCGCTCCGGGCTTTCGACACGGTCGTCGACCCGAAGGTGCGACGCGTCGCCCTCATCGACACCCTCCAGGACGAGAAGTTCGAGGCGATCCGCGTCGCGGAGGCCCTCGGCAAGGACCTCTACGCGGTCCGCCTGGACACGCCGTCCTCGCGCCGCGGCGACTTCTACCGCATTCTCGAAGAGGTGCGCTGGGAGCTCGACCTGCGCGGCTACAACCACGTGAAGATCCTCGGCTCCGGCGGAGTCGACGAGTACGAGATCCTGACGCTGAACCCGGTCGCCGACGGATACGGCGTCGGGACCGCGATCGCCAACGCGCCGGTGCTCAACTTCGCCCTCGACATCATGGAGATCGAGGGGCGGCCCATGGCCAAGCGCGGCAAGTGGTCCGGTGCCAAGGAAGTCTACCGGCGCCGCGGCACGCGCGAGACCGTCGTCCTGCCGGCCGGGCAGCGCCCGCCCGACGGCGACGCCTGGGAGCCCTTGCTCAAGCCGTTGATCCGCGCCGGACGCGTCGTGCGCGATCTCCCGCCCCCGCGCACGATCCGCGACTTCGTCCTCGACCAGCTCAGGTCGGTCCCGCTCGACACGCTGCGACGGCAGGGGCTCCGGCGCGACTACTAGCGCCGAGCTATGTCGGTCCTCGACGAGATCGTCGCCAACACGCGCGCGGAGGTGGCACGGCGCCGGGCCGCGATTCCTCGGGGGTCGCTCGAGCGGCAGTGCGGCGCCGCACCCGCGACGCGCGACTTCGAGGGCGCGCTGCGCCCGCCGCCGGGGGGCGTGCGGCTGATCGCCGAGGTGAAGAAGGCGTCGCCGTCGCGCGGCGTTCTCGCGCGCGATCTGGACCCGGTCACCCTGGCCGCCGCGTACGCGACCCACGGCGCCCACGCGATCTCGGTCCTCACCGACGAGAAGTATTTCCAGGGAAGCCTCGCCGACTTGAAGACCGTGCGCGCGGCGGTCGACGTCCCGCTGCTGCGGAAGGACTTCACCATCGACGAGTACCAGCTGTGGGAGTCCCGCGCCGCGGGCGCCGACGCCGTGCTGCTGATCGTCTCGATCCTCGAGCCGCCGCGGCTCGGCGAGCTGCTCGCCGCCGCGAAGGGGCTCGGGCTCGCCGCGCTGGTCGAGTGTCACACCGCCGCCGAGCTGGATCAGGCGCTCGCCGCCGGGAGCCGCGTCCTCGGGATCAACAACCGCGATCTCGCCACCTTTCAGACGCGCGTCGAGACGACGCTCGAGCTCTTGCCCTTGATCCCGCCCGGGCCGATCGTGGTCAGCGAGAGCGGCTTCTTCGCCGGGGCCGAGGTGCGCCGGGTCGTAGCCGCCGGCGCCCACGCAATCCTGGTCGGCGAAGGCCTCGTGCGCGCAGTCGACCTCGCCGCGAAGATCCGCGAGCTAACCCTGCGCGACCCGGGGGGACATGTGGAGCGCACGCCCCGCGACCCGGGGGGGACATGGGGGGGGCGCCTCGCCCCCCCCATGCAGCAATGACCCGGGTCAAGATCTGCGGCATCACCAACCTCGAGGACGCGCTGACGGCGGTCGAAGCCGGCGCCGACGCCCTCGGGTTCATCTTCGTCGAGGACACGCCGCGCTTCGTGACGCCGACGCAGGTGGCGCCGATCGTCCGCGCGCTGCCGCCGTTCGTCACGCCGGTGGGCATCTTCTGGGATCACCCGGCGGGCCACGTCAAGGCGGTGGCGGAGGCGTGCGGCCTGCGGGCGCTCCAGTTCCACGGCGACGAGAAGCCGGAGGATCTCGAGGGCTACGCGCTGCCGGTGATCAAGACGATCAAGCTCGCGGCGCCATCCGGCGAGCTCGGCGGTCGCCAGCCGTGGACGCCGACCGTGAAGTTCCTGCACTATCGCAAGCACACGGCGGCCCTCCTGCTGGACAGCGCCGCCCGCTGGAGCGAGGGGGAGCCGCGCCAGCCGATCGAATGGACGATCGCGCGCGACCTGGCGAGTCAGCGGTGGCGGATCATCCTCTCGGCCGGCCTCACGCCGGACAACGTCGCCCGCGCGGTCGCGACCGCGCGCCCCTACGCGGTCGACGTGAACTCGGGTGTCGAAGCCCAGCCGGGCCGCAAGGATCCGGACAAGGTATGGCGGTTCGTCGCCGAGGCGAAGGGCGTGCGGTGACGCGGACGCTCCCGGACGCGCGCGGACACTTCGGCCGCTTCGGCGGGCGCTTCGTCCCCGAGACGCTCATGGCGCCGCTGATCGAGCTCGAGCGCGCCTGGACGGCGGCGAAGCGCGATCGGCGCTTCCAGCGTCGGCTGGCCAGCCTGCTCAAGGACTACGCCGGACGGCCGACGCCGCTCTACTTCGCCGAGCGGCTCACCGAGCAGTGCGGCGGCGCGCGGATCTATCTCAAGCGCGAGGATCTCTGTCACACCGGCGCCCACAAGATCAACAACGTGCTCGGTCAGGCGCTGCTGGCGGCGCGGATGAAGAAGCGGCGCGTGATCGCCGAGACGGGCGCCGGCCAGCACGGCGTGGCGACCGCCACCGCGGCGGCCCTGCTCGGCCTCGAGTGCGCGGTGTACATGGGGGCCGAGGACGTCGAGCGGCAGGCGCTGAACGTCTTCCGCATGCGCCTGCTCGGCGCGCGCGTGATCTCCGTCGAGGCCGGCAGCCGGACGCTGAAGGACGCGATCAACGAGGCGCTGCGGGACTGGGTGACCAACGTGCGGACGACGTACTACCTCCTGGGCTCGGCGCTCGGCCCGCATCCGTATCCGGTGATGGTCCGCGACCTCCACGCCGTCATCGGGCGGGAGACGCGCCGCCAGGCGCGCCGCGTCCTCCGCCGTCTGCCCGACGCGCTCGTCGCCTGCGTCGGGGGCGGATCGAACGCCATCGGGCTCTTCCACCCGTTCATCGCCGACCGCCGCGTGCGGATCGTCGGCGTCGAGCCGGGCGGGGAGGGGATCGCGACCGGCCGCCACGGCGCCTCGATGAGCGCCGGCGCCGTCGGGGTGCTCCACGGGTGTATGAGCTATCTGCTCCAGAACGACGATGGGCAGATCGCCACGGCGCACTCCATCTCGGCTGGGCTCGACTATCCCGGCGTCGGGCCCGAGCACGCCTACTACCGCGACGCCGGTCGGTTCGAGTTCGCGTCGGTCACCGACGCGGAGGCGCTCGAGGGATTCGAGGCGCTGACGCGCCTCGAGGGGATCATGCCGGCGCTGGAGTCGGCGCACGCCGTGGCGCACGCGATGCGGCTCGCCAAGACGCTGCCGAGGTCGAAGACCATCGTGGTGGGTCTGTCGGGTCGCGGCGACAAGGACGTCCACGTGGTCGCCAAGGCGCTCGGGAAGAGGATCGGATGAACGCGGCCCCGGCGACGAAGTCCCGGCTCGACGGCACCTTCGCCCGGCTGCGCGCGCGCGGTGAGCGCGCGTTGGTGGTCTATCTCACGGCGGGCGATCCATCGCTCGCGGACACGCGCCGGCTCGTGATCGAGGCCGAGCGCCGCGGCGCCGACGTCGTCGAGCTGGGGGTGCCGTTCTCGGATCCCCTCGCGGAGGGTCCGGTGATCCAGCGCGCGATGATGCGCGCCCGCGCCGCCGGCACCACGGTGCCGCGCGTCCTCGAGACGGTCGCGACGATGCGCGCCGAGGTGAGCGTGCCGCTCGTGCTGTTCACGTACTACAACCCCGTGCTCGCGTTCGGTCTCAAGGCGTTCGCCCGGGCGGCGGTCGACGCGGGCGTCGACGGCGCGCTCGTCGTCGATCTGCCGCCGGAGGAGGCCGGGCCGCTGGCCGCCGAGGCGGACGCCGCCGGGCTCGACCTGATCCACCTGGTGGCGCCGACCTCGACGCCGCCGCGCGTGCGTCTCATCGCGCGCCGCAGCCGCGGCTTCATCTACGTCGTCTCGGTCACCGGCGTCACCGGCGAGCGCCAGGACCTCCCCGCGGACCTGGCCGCCCAGATCCGGACGCTTCGGCGGGTGACGACGATGCCGGTGTGCGTCGGGTTCGGCATCAGCACGCCCGCGCAGGTCGCGGTGGTCGGGCGCCTCGCCGACGGCGCGATCGTCGGCTCGGCGATCGTGCGTCTCGTCGAGGAGCGCGCGGGATCGTCGGCCCTCGTCGACGACGTGGGCAAGTTCGTCGCCGAGCTCAAGGCGCCGCTCCGCGAGCCCCTGCCGAACTCCCCGACGGACCCGACGCGGAGGTAGACACGGTGGCCTGGTTCAAGCGGAAGGACGACGAGTCGGGGGGGAGCAAGGCGAGCAAGGTCGTCATCGCCGAGGGCCTCTGGATCAAGTGCGACTCCTGCAAGGAGATCATGTATCGGGCCGAGGTGGAGCGCGCCGGGCGCGTCTGCCCGAAGTGTCACTATCCGTTCCGGATCTCGGCCCGCGAGCGCATCGGGCAGGTCGCCGATCCCGGCTCGTTCGAGGAACGCGAGACCGGCCTGACCACGACCGATCCGCTGGGCTTCAAGGACACCAAGAAGTACCGGGAGCGCGTGCGCGCCGCCGTCCAGAAGACCTCGACCGACGAGGCGGTGATCTGCGGGATCGCGTCGATCGGCGGGCAGCCCACCGTGCTCGCCGTTTTCGAGTTCGGCTTCCTCGGCGGCAGCATGGGCTCGGTGGTCGGCGAGAAGCTCGCGCGCGCGATCGAGCTTGCGATCGACAAGCACCTGCCGGTGGTCATCGTTTCGGCGTCGGGCGGCGCCAGGATGCAAGAGGGCATCCTCTCCCTGATGCAGATGGCCAAGACCTCCGCCGCGCTCGAGCGGCTCGGAGCCGCCGGGCTTCCGTACATCTCCCTCCTCACCGACCCGACGACCGGCGGCGTCACCGCGAGCTTCGCGATGCTCGGCGACGTCATCGTCGCCGAGCCGCGCGCGTTGATCGGCTTCGCCGGTCCGCGGGTCATCGCCGAGACGATTCGTCAGCCGCTGCCCGAAGGATTCCAGCGCTCGGAGTTCCTGCTCGCGCACGGGCAGCTCGACATGATCGTCGAGCGGCGCGACCTCAAGGAGACGCTCCGCCGCATTCTCGCGTTCTTCGCCGACCCGCCGCCCCGATCGGGGTAGACCGCGCGTGACGTACGCCGAGGCCGTCGCCCGGCTCCAGGCACTCCGGGGCGGTGAGCACGCGGGCATGCGGCCGGGGCTCGAGCGGATCGAGGGACTCCTCGATGCGCTCGGCCATCCGGAGCGGCGATACCGCCTGGTCCAGGTCGGCGGCACGAACGGCAAGGGCTCGGTGTCGGCGATGCTAGCCGCGATCCTCGGGTCCGCGGGCCACCGCGTCGGCCTCTACACCTCTCCGCACCTGGTCTCCTTCCGCGAGCGCATCCGCGTCGACGGCGCGCCCATTCCCGAGGACGAAGTGGTCGATGGCGTCGAGGCGCTCGGCACGCTGGTGGCGCGCTTCGACGCGACGATGTTCGAGGCGACGACGGCCCTGGCGCTCGACCATTTCGCGCGTGAAGCCGTCGACGTGGCGGTGCTCGAGGTGGGTCTGGGCGGGCGCCTCGACGCGACGACCGTGGGGACGCCCGAGGTCGCCGTGATCGCGCGCGTCGATCTCGATCATCAGACGGTGCTCGGCGCCACGCTCGCGGCGATCGCCGCCGAGAAGGCCGCGATCATCCGCGGCGGCGTCGCGATCTCCGCCGCGCAAGCGCCGGAGGCCGGGCGCGTCATCGCGGCGCGCGCCGCGGCGGTCGGCGTTCCGCTCCTGGTCGAAGGGCGCGACCTTTCGGTCACGGTGGAGCACCGCGGGCCCGACGGTCAGCGCCTCACCTGCGCGGGCCCGGGGTGGTCGCTGGCCGGCCTCGAGCTCGGCATGGCCGGGAGCTTCCAGCCGTCCAACGCCCTGCTCGCCGTCGCCGCGGCGCGCGAGCTCGGCGTCGGCGAGGCCGCGATCCGTGCCGGGCTCGCGCGCGCGTGGTGGCCGGGCCGCTTCCAGATCCTCCGGCGCGCGCGCGGCCTTCTGGTGCTCGACGGCGCCCACAATCCGGCCGGCGCCCGCGCCCTCGCCGGCTCCTTGCGCGACGTCTTCGGCGGGGACCGGGTCACGTTCGTGCTGGGGATCCTCGCCGACAAGGACGCCGCCGGTATCGTCGCCGCGCTCGCCCCCTTGGCGGACCGGTTCGTCCTGGTCGCCCCCGCGAGCCCGCGCGCCACGACGCCGGACGCGATCCGCGCCGTCGTGCCCGTCTCGGTCCGCCACGTCGAGATCGCCGCGTCGCCCGTCGAGGCTCTGGCGCTGGCGGCGCGGACCGCGACCACCCCGATCATCTGTGTCGCCGGTTCGCTGTTCCTGATCGGCGACGTGCTCCGCCACCTCGCCGGAAGCGATAAACCTTGCTCGCTCGAAAAGGAGGCTGATAGCATGAGGCTCCTCTTCTGACGAGGGCGTTCGAGACACTCATGACGCGGATTCGGGCTTCGATCGTCATCCTGCTTCTCGCGAGCGTCATCCCGGCGGCGTCGCCATCCGTGGCGCAGGCCCAGACACCGACGAGGGTGCAGACGGCGGGCGGCGAGGTCTCGGTCATGGCGAACCGCTTCGAGCAAGCCGGGTCCGACAACCTCCTGGTGGCGATCGGCGAGGTCGAGGTGACGCGGGGCACGTCGCGTCTTCTCGCAGACCGGGTCGAGATCAATCGTGAGACCGGCGACATCGTCGCCTTGGGCCGGGTGATCTTCTATGACGGCGACAACCGGCTGACCGGACAGCGCATTGATTTCAACATCAAGATCGGCACGGGCGTCGTCTACGAGGGCGAGGCGCACGCCGCGCCCTACTACCGCCTCATGGGCGAGCGCCTGGAGCGTCTCGGGGAGAACGTCTACCGTGTCCAGCGCGGCGTCTTCACGACCTGTGAGGACGAGGTCCCGTCGTGGTCGTTCCACCTGGGCTCCATGACCGCTGACCTGGAGGACTACGTGTACGGGACGAACGCCTCGTTCTGGGTCAAATCCGTACCGGTCATACCGTATTTCCCCTTCTTCGCGGCGCCCATCCGGCGCGAGCGGCAGTCGGGCTTCCTTGCCCCGCAGCTGGGGAACTCCTCTCGCAAGGGATTCTTCGCTGAGATCCCGTTCTACTGGGCGATCTCCGACAGCCAGGACGCGACCCTGACCGCCGGCACCTACTCAAAGCGGGGCTTCGGCGCCGCGGCCGAGTACCGGTACATCCTCTCGCAGGAGCAGCATGGCAGGCTGAACGGCGCGATCGTCCAGGAGGTCTTCAAGAGCGACGACACCCGGGGCTTCGGGAGCGTCAAGCACGACTGGCAGATCGCGCCGGGGCTCTCGCTGCTCGCCGACCTCAACGCGGTGTCCGACGATCAAGTCCTCAGGGACTACGAAACCGAGCTCCGGCTACGCTCCGCGCAGCGCGCCGAGTCGAATCTGTTCCTCACGAGGACATGGACGAACTGGAATTTCGTCGGCCGCATCTACTGGTACCAGGATCTCACGACCACGCGGCCGGTCGAGCTGCAGAGGGTGCCGGAGCTCAGGCTCGAGGGCGTGCGACAGCCGCTGCCGGGGCTTCCAGGGTTTCTCTATCAGGTGGACACGAGCGCCGTGAACTTCCTGCGCTACGCCGGCTCGGAGGGCGCCCGCGGCGACTTCCACCCGTTACTCTCGCGGCCGATTCCGCTCGCCGGGTATGCGACGGTCACCCCATTCGTGGGCGGGCGCGTCACCGGCTACAGCACGACCGTCACCGGAACCCACACTCCGCTCAAGGGAGGGCAGCCGATCGAGGACACCAACGGTGAGCCGCGAGTCCGCGAGCTGCTCGAGTTCGGGAGCGACGTCGACAGCCGGACCTCGCGCGTGTACTCTCTCGGCGGATGGGGCGGGCTCGACCGGCTGCTCCACGCGATCGAGCCCCGCGTGCACTACATCAGAATCGTCGGCCACAACTTCTACAGTCTGCCCGACTGGACCTCGCAGATCGACCAGATCCCCGAGGCGAACTGGTTCGAGTTCTCGGTGGCAAACCTGCTGCGCGGGAAGACGATCAGCCCCGACGACACCGAAGCCGCACGCCTCGACCTCGCCCGCCTCGTCGTGGCCAGTGCCTACGACTTCCAGAAGGGCCGGTTCGGCAATCTCGCCGGCGACCTGACGGTCCAGCCGGGTAAGTCCCTGACCCTCCACGCCGACGCGAGCTACGATGTCCAGGGGGACAACGGCCTCCAGGCGACCACGACCGACGTGACGCTCAGCATTCCCCCCGTGACGGGGAACGTGGGATACCGCTTCAATCGGTTCCCCG
This sequence comes from Binatia bacterium, assembly GCA_035635995.1. Classification (GTDB taxonomy): domain Bacteria; phylum Methylomirabilota; class Methylomirabilia; order Rokubacteriales; family CSP1-6; genus AR31. The sequence goes on from DASPZZ010000338.1 coordinate 9,078, forward strand.
CCGTCACGATTCCGTACTTCGTCCAGATCCCCGGGACGTTCAATCGCGGCAATAACGTGCCCGAAGCGCAGTCCATCAGTTTTCTCCAGGGCGGGACCTCGGTCGAGGTCCTGCGGAACCTCGCCCTGCGCGCGCGGACGAACTGGGACATCCGCAGCGAAACCTTCGTCGAGAATCGCTTCGGCGCCGATTTCAAGTTCGACTGCTGGGCCATCAGCCTCGAATACGTTCGCCGGGGCCGCGAGGCGGGTCAACCCGCTGACAACGAGTTCCGCTTCTCGGTCAATCTGCTCGGGCTCGGGCACGTCTTGAGCTCGCGGATGGGCGGAGGGGCGTTGGACTCCGCGCCGGGGCTCAAATGATCCCCTTCATCGACCTGACCCGCCAGCACGCGGCGCTCCGGGCCGAGCTGCTCGGCGCCGCCGCGCGCGTCCTCGACTCGAGCCAGTTCGTGCTGGGCGCCGAAGGCAAGGCGCTGGAGCAGGAGCTGGCGGCCCTGTGCGGCGTCCGTCGGGCGCTCGGCGTCGCGTCCGGCACCGACGCGCTGCGGCTGGCGCTGGCGGCGCTCGGCGTCGGCCCCGGAGACGAGGTCATCACCCCGGCGTTCTCGTTCGTCGCCTCCGCGTCCACGATCTTGATGGTGGGCGCCACGCCGGTCTTCGTCGACATCGACCCGGCGACGTACGCGCTCGACGTCGCGGCGGCCGAGCGCGCGATCACCGCGCGGACGCGCGCGATCGTGCCCGTCCATCTCTACGGCCACCCGGCGCCCATGGATCGCGTCGTGGAGCTGGCGCGGGCCCATCGTCTCGCCGTGATCGAGGACGCGGCCCAGGCCGTGGGCAGCGCCTGGGCCGAGCGGCCCGTCGGGGCCTGGGGCGACGCCGCCTGCTTGTCGTTCTATCCCACCAAGAACCTGGGGGCGTGCGGCGACGCCGGCATGGTGGTGACCGATCGCGCCGACGTGGCCGAGCGCGTCGCGAAGTTGCGCCACCACGGCGACAGCGGTCGCTACGAGCACGTCGAGCTCGGCTACTGCAGCCGCCTGGACGAGCTCCAGGCGGCGGTCCTCCGCGTCAAGCTCAGGCACCTGGCGGCGTGGACGGCGGCGCGCCGGCGGATCGCCGACCGGTACCGCGCGCGGCTCGCGGGGGTCGGGCTGGAACTTCCGATCGAGGCGGCGCACGCGCGTCACGTGTACCATCTCTTCACGGTGCGACACCCGCAGCGCGACGCGCTTGCCAAGCTCTTGGCCGACGAAGGGGTCTCCACCGCCGTCTACTACCCGCGCTCGGTGCCGGATCAGCCCATGTTCGGCGGGGGCGCCGAGCGGCGCTGGCCCGAGGCCTGGCGCGCCTCGCGCGACGTCCTGTCGCTGCCGTGCTTCGCCGAGCTGTCCGACGACGAGGTCGAGCAGGTCGCTGCGGGCGTGGTGCGCGCGTGCGGGCGCCTGTGACGCCGGCGGCCGAAACGCTCAGGCAGCGGCTCGGCACCGGCCCGACCGTGGGGCTCATCGGGCTCGGCTACGTCGGGCTGCCCCTGGCGGTCGCCTTCGCCGAATCGGGCGCGACCGTGATCGGCGTCGATCTCGACGCGCGCCGCGTCGCGGCCGTGCGCGCCGGCACGAGCTTCATCGAGGACGTGCCGGCGGAGCCGCTGGGCGGCCTCGTGCGGGCCGGGCGCCTCAGCGCCCGCGGCGAAGTCGGAGCGCTGAAGGACGCCGACGCGATCGTCATCTGCGTGCCCACGCCCCTGGGCAAGTCGAAGGAGCCCGACATCTCCTTCATCGTGGCGGCGGCCGACGCCGTGGCGGCCATCATCAGGCCCGGCCAGCTCGTGGTGCTCGAGTCGACGACCTATCCCGGCACGACGCAGGAGGTGCTGCTGCCGCGTTTCCAGGCGCGCGGGCTCGTCGTGGGGCGCGACGTCTTCCTGGCGTTCTCGCCCGAGCGGATCGATCCGGGCAATCGGCGCTGGACGCTGCGCGACATCCCCAAGGTCGTCGGCGGCGTGACCGACACGTGCCGCGACCTCGCGGCGGCGCTCTACGCGCGCGTGACGCGCGAGGTCGTGCCCGTCTCGGGGCCGGAGACGGCCGAGATGGTGAAGCTCTTCGAGAACACGTTCCGCTCCGTCAACATCGCGCTGGTCAACGAGTTCGCGATCATGTGCCGGCGCCTGGGCCTCTCGGTGTGGGAGGTGATCGCCGCGGCGTCGACGAAGCCATTCGGGTTCATGCCCTTCTATCCCGGTCCCGGCCTCGGCGGCCACTGCTTGCCGTCCGACCCGCACTACCTCTCGTGGAAGGTGCGGCTCGAAGGGTACGAGCCGCGCTTCATCACGTTCGCGGACGAGATCAACCGGCGGATGCCCGCGTACGTCGTGCAGCTGGCGGCCGACGCGCTCAACGACCGGAGCCGCGCCCTGCGCGGCGCGCGCATCCTCGTGCTCGGCGTGGCCTACAAGGCGGACGTCGGCGACGTGCGCGACTCGCCCGCGCTCGAGATCATCGAAGGCCTTCTCGCCAAGGGCGCGGTGGTCGCCTACCACGACCCGCGCGTGCCGGCGGTCACGGTCGGCGCCGTCACGCTCGAGTCGCTCCAGTGGAGCGCCGCCGGCCTGGCGTCGCGCGACGTCGTGCTGATCCTTACGGCGCACGCCGGCTACGATTGGGCGGCGATCGTCCGCGAGGCGCCCCTCGTGATCGACACGCGCAACGCCACCGGCAGCCTCCCGCCCTCCCCCCACGTCATCCGCCTCTAGAGGGTGCGAGGCGGGCGACGGGGGCGACGGGGGCGACGGGCCCGGGCGCGAGGGGTCGAGAGGACCACGCGGCACGCGTGCGCTGCCCCGCGGCGGCTGGGCTCCATCCGGGCGCGCGGCGGCCCGCAGGCGCTCGCCGGGAACGGGTCCCTTCGACCCCTCGCGCCCGGGCCCGTCGCCCCCGTCGCCCCGCGGTCGCGCGTGAAGTCGCCGATGGGCGGCTAGCCGCGATGGCGATGCTCGGAGCGATCGTGGTCTCGATGCGTCCGCGACAGTGGGTCAAAAATCTGGTCGTCCTCGCGGGACTGGTCTTCTCGCAGCGGCTGTTCACGGGGGCGGTGTGGACGGCGCTGGCCGCGTTCGCGATCTTCTGCGCGCTGTCCGGTGCGATCTATCTGATCAACGACGTCGCCGACCGGGAGCGCGACCGCCTGGATCCGCGCAAGCGCGCGCGGCCGATCGCCGGCGGCCGGCTCTCCGTCGGAGTCGCCGTCGCGGCGGCCGCGGCCCTCGTCGGGGCGGGCCTCGGACTCTCCGCGCTGCTCTCGCGCCCGTTCCTGGTCACGGCCCTCGCCTACGTCGTCCTGCTCGTCGCCTACTCGGCCTGGCTCAAGCACGTCGTCATCGTGGACGTGATCGTCGTCGCCTGCGGGTTCGTGCTGCGCGCCGTCGCGGGCGCGGTCGTCATCGACGTCGAGATGTCGGGCTGGCTCCTGATCTGCACGATCTTGTTGGCGCTGTTCCTGGCCCTCGGCAAGCGCCGCTACGAGTACCTGGCGCTGGCCGAGGACGCGGCGGGCCACCGCCCGATCCTGGCCGAATACAGCCCGGCGCTGCTCGACCAGATGATCGCCGTCGTGACCGCGTCCACCGTGACCGCCTACGCGCTCTACACGATGTCGCCCGAGACCGTGGCGAAGTTCCGCACGCACCTGCTGCCGGCGACGCTGCCGTTCGTGCTCTACGGGATCTTCCGGTACCTCTACCTGCTGTACCGGCGGCAGCTCGGGGGCAATCCGTCGGAGCTCCTCCTCAACGACAAGGCGCTCCTGATCAACACGCTCGGCTGGATTTTCGCAGTGTTACTGATCATCTACGGCGCACGGCTGGAGTAGAATGAACGGCATCGTGCATAGCGCGGTGGCGCTCCTTCGTACGCGTCCGGAGACCGTCATCGAGGACTACGGGCGCCTGATGCGTCTGGTGAAGTACGACCGGGGGCTCCGCCGCGACCAGGACCTGATCCTCAAGCTCAATCTCTCGTGGACCAAGTATTTTCCGGCGTGCTCGAGCCAGCCCTGGCAGGTCGACGGCGTGCTCACGACGCTGCGCGAAGACGGCTACGATCGCCGGCGGATCTTCCCCGTCGAGAACAAGACCGTGGTCACGAACCCGATCGCCGGATGCCGGAACAACAAGTGGCTTCCGGTGCTCGAGCGTCACGGCGTGCCGTTCATCCCGCTGCCCGGCGTCGAGTGGACCGTCTATAAGTTCCAGTCGCCGCTGCTGAAGCTGAACGCGATCTTCCCCGAGGGCATCGAGATCCCGAAGATGTACGTGGGCAAGAACGTGCTTCACCTGCCGACCTGTAAAGTGCACGGACACTCCCGCACGACCGGCGCGATCAAGAACGCCTTCGGCGGCCTGCTGAAGGAAGTGCGTCACTACGCCCACGAGTTCATCCACGAGGTGATGGTCGACCTCATGTACATGCAGCGCGAGCTGCACCCGGCGGTGTTCGCGGTGATGGACGGCACGGTGATGGGCGACGGCGCCGGGCCGCGCACGATGGTGCCGCGGATCGGGAACCTGATCCTGGCCTCGGCGGATCAGGTGGCGATCGACGCGATCGCGGCGCGGATCATGGGATTCGATCCCCTGTCGATCCCGTACCTCCGGATGTGCCAGGAGCGCGGGCTCGGCGTCGCGGATCCCAAGCGGATCGAGATCGTCGGCGACACGGACGCGGCGGCGCTCTCCATGGGCTTCAAGACGAGCCGCAGTCTCGTGATCTGGGGCGACCAGCTGATCCGGCGCGGCCCCCTGCGGCCGCTCAAGCGGCTCCTGCTCCACTCGCCCCTGGTGGTCTGGGCCCCGTTCGCCTCGAACGTCTACCACGACCTCCTCTGGTATCCGACCATCGGTCGCGCGCGCATCCGGGCCTTCACGGGCACCCCGTGGGGCCGGCTGTTCGAGACCTACTGACATGGCCTCGCCGGTCCGCGTACGGTTCGCGCCGAGCCCGACGGGCCACCTCCACGTCGGCGGCGCGCGCACCGCGCTCTTCAACTGGCTCTTCGCGCGCCACCATCACGGTACCTACATCCTCCGCATCGAGGACACGGATCGGTCGCGGTCGACCGACGAGAACATCGTCGCCATCGTCGACGCGCTCCGGTGGCTCGGGCTCGACTGGGACGAGGGGCCGCCGACGCCGGGCTACCGCCAGACCGAGCGGCTCGCGAGCTATCGCGAGCACGCCCAGCGGCTCCTCGCCGCAGGGCGCGCCTACTACTGCGACTGTCCGCCCGAGCTTCTCGACCGCGAGCGGGCGACAGCCCAGCAGCGGGGCGAGACGTTCCGCTATTCCGGGCGCTGCCGCGAGCGGGGCCTCGGCGCCGGCGCGCTGCGGCTCAGGATTCCCACCGAGGGCGCCACGGTGGTGAACGATCTCATTCACGGGCCGGTCACGTTCGAGCACAGCCAGCTCGACGACTGGATCCTCGTCCGCACGGACGGAACGCCGACCTACAATTTCTGCGTCGTCGTCGACGACGTCACGATGGGCATCACCCACGTCATCCGCGGCGACGACCACCTGTCGAACACGCCCAAGCAGATCCTCTGCTACGAAGCGCTCGACTACGCCGTTCCCGAGTTCGCCCACGTGTCGCTGATCCTGGGCAAGGATCGCAGCCGGCTCTCCAAGCGCCACGGCGCCACGTCGGTCCAGGCCTTCCGCGACGCGGGAATCCCCGCCGAGGCCCTGGTGAATTACCTGGCGCGCCTCGGGTGGTCGCACGGCGACCAGGAGGTCTTCTCGCGCGCCGAGCTCGTCGAGCTCTTCGACATCAAGACCGTCGCCTCGTCGGGCGCCGTCTTCGACCCGACCAAGCTCGAGTGGCTCTCGCAGCACCATCTCAAGACGATGGACGGTACCAGGCTGGCCGAGCTGGCGGAGCCGTTCGTCAGGGCGGCCGGACTCACGCCGCCGCCGGACCGCGCGCGGTTCGTGGCGATCCTCGACACGCTCCGGGAGCGCGCGAAGACCCTGGTCGAGCTGGTGGAGCAGGGGCGCTTCTACTTCGAGCGCCCGGCGGCGTACGAGCCGAAAGCGGCGCCGAAGCTCCTGACCGTCGAGGGCGCGCGCCGCCTGGGCCTGCTGATCGAGCGGCTCGAGGCGGTGCCCGAGTTCACGGTGGCCGCGATCGAGCCCGTCTTCCGCGGCCTCACCGAGGAGCTCGGCCTCAAGCTCGTCGATCTGGCACAGCTCGCCCGCCTCGCGGTGACGGGGCGGACCGCGTCGCCGCCGATCTTCGACGTGCTGGCCCTGATCGGCCGGGAGGAGTCGCTGGCGCGCCTGCGCCGGGCGCGCGAGGCCGCGGAGCGGCCGGCGTGAGGCTTCTGTTCGCGCGCCACGGGCAGTCGCTGTGGAACCAGGTGCGGAAGTTCCAGGGCGCCAACGACGTCGGCCTCTCGGACCTCGGCCGCGCGCAGGCCGAGGCTCTCGGGCGCGCCCTCCACGGCGGCTATCGCGTGGCGGCCGCATACGTGAGCCCGATGCTGAGGGCCCTGGACACGGCGAAGATCGCGCTGGCGGGGACCGGGATCCCGCTGGTGCCGATCCCCGAGCTGCGCGAGCTGTCGCTCGGCGAATGGGAGGGCTGCACGGTCGACGAGATCCGCGCGCGGGAGGGCAATCCGTACCTCGCCTGGGTCCGGTCGCCGCTGGATTGCCCGCCGCCCGGGGGCGAGCCGCTGCCGGACGTCTGCGCCCGGGTCCTCCAGGCGATCGACCGGATCGGCGCGAACCATCGGAACGGCGACGACGTCCTCGTCGTCGCGCACGGCGGCGTGATCAGCGTGTACCTCTGCCATCTCCTCGGCATCTCGTTCAACTCGCTCTGGCGGATGCGGATCGACAACTGCTCGCTCACGATCGCCCGCCCCCCCCGCCTGGTGTCGATCAACGACACCACCCACCTCCCCCCTGCTCCTCGCTCCATGTGGTTTGACGTGTCGGCGGTCGGGGGGCCTGGGGAGGGGGTCCCGGGCGAGGGCGGGAGCGGTCGAAGGGACCCGTTCCCTCCGCGCGGCGTCGGGCCGCGCGCGCCTGGATGGAGCCCAGCCGCAGAGGAGCAGCGCACGCGTGCCGCGTGGTCCTCTCGACCGCTCCCGCCCGCGCCCGGGACCCCCTCCCCAGCCCCCCCGGCCGCCGACACTGAGCGCGCCCCGTGACGATCCTGGTCGCCCTGTTCGGCGGCATGGCGCTTTTGCTCTACGGGATCCGGCTGAGCGGTGAGGCACTCCAGCGCGTCCTCGGCTCCCGGCTGCGCAGTCTTCTGACCGGGCTATCGCGCCGCCGGCTGCTGGCGGTGGTCTCGGGCGCCGCGATCACCGCCCTCATCCAGTCCTCGGCGGCCACGACGCTGATGCTGATCGGGTTCGTCTCCGCGGGCCTGATGACCTTCCGGCAGACGCTCGGCGTCATCCTGGGCGCCGACATCGGCACGACCTTCACCGTCCAGCTGATCGCGTTCCGCGTCACGGACTACTCGCCGCTCCTGGTCGGGCTCGGGTTCACGGCGACGTTCGTCGCGCGCCGGCGGGTGCCGAAAGACCTGGGCCAGGCGCTCCTGGGGCTCGGTCTCGTGTTCCTCGGCCTCAAGCTCATCCTCGACAACGCGGGCGCGCTCAGGTCGTCGCCGCTGGCGGTCGATCTCCTGGACGCGGTCGCCCACAGTCCCGCGATCGGCGTGATCGTCGGGGCCGTCTTCAGCGCGCTGGTCACCTCGTCGGCGGCCACCCTCGGCCTGGCCCTCGCGTTCGCCCACCAGGGGCTCTTGTCCCTCGACGGTGCCGTGGCCGTCGTGCTCGGGGCCAACATCGGTACCTGCGCGACGGCGCTCACCGCATCGGTCGGCGCGACGGCCGAGGCCAAGCGCGTGGCCGTCGCCCACATCGCCTTCAAGCTGCTGGGTGCGGCGCTGGTCTTTCCGTTCATCGGCCCCTTCACGGCCGTGGTGGCGAGCACCGCTGCCGATCCCGCGCGCCAGATCGCGAACGCCCACACGCTCTTCAACGTCGGGATCAGCTTGTTGTTCCTGCCGTTCACCCCGCTGGCGGCTCGGGCGATCGAGGCGCTCGTGCCCGACGACGAGCGGGGCGACAGCCCCTTCCGCACGCGCTACGTCGACGAGCGCTCCCTCGACCAGCCCTCGCTGGCGCTGGGCCAGGCGACGCGCGAGGCGCTCCGCATGGCCGACGTGGTCCAGGGGATGCTGCGCGACGTGCCGGTAGTCTTCGCCAGCAGCCACCACGAGCTGCTCGAGGACGTGGAGCGGCGGGACGACCAGGTCGACTTCCTCGAGCGCGAGATCAAGCTCTTTCTGGCGCGCCTGGGGCGCGACGCGATGGGGCCCGACCTCAGCCGCAAGGAGATCGGCCTGATCTCGGTCATCGGCAACCTCGAAAACATCGGCGACATCATCGACAAGAACTTGATGGAGCTCGGCCGCAAGAAGCTCTACCAGGCCCGCCGGTTCTCGGACGCCGGCTGGGCCGAGATCCAGGAGTTCCACGGCATGGTGTCCAAGAACCTCGAGCGCGCCATCGCCGCCTTCGCCGCGAGCGACCGCGCCCTCGCGCAGGAGGTGCTGGACCAGCGCGCGCTCATGCGGCAGCGCGAGCGCGACCTGCGCGACTCCCACATCGGGCGCCTGCGCGCGGGGCTGGCCGAGTCGATCGAGACGTCGGAGATCCACCTGGACATCCTGACCAACCTGAAGCGCATCAGCTCGCACGTGTCGGCACTCGCGATCTCGATTCTCGAGGAGGTCTGAGATGAAGAAGGTCGAGGCCATCATCAAGCCGTTCAAGCTGGACGACGTCAAGGAGGCCCTCACCGAAATCGGCGTGATCGGCATGACGGTCACCGAGGTTCGCGGCTTCGGCCGTCAGAAGGGCCACACCGAGCTCTATCGCGGCTCGGAGTACACGGTCGACTTCCTCCCCAAAGTGAAGATCGAGGTCGTCGTCCCCGACGCGCTGGTGCAGAAGGTCGTCGCGACCATCGCCGGCGCGGCGAAGACCGGCTCGATCGGCGACGGCAAGGTGTTCGTGCTGCCGATCAACGAGTCGGTCCGCATCCGGACGGGCGAGACGGGCGAGTCGGCCGTCTGAACGCGACAACCGCCCAGCTCCTGACCGCCGGGGGCCGCGGCGCGGCGGCTCGCCTGCGGCGGACGCTGCGGCAGCTCGGGTTCGCGGATCCACCCGGCGCGGCGGCCAATCTCGAGAGCCTCACACCGACGCCGCGGGACGCCGAGCTCCTGGCGCCGGCCTTTCCGCGCCTCCTGACCGAGCTCGCGGCGGCGCCGGATCCCGACATGGCGCTCAACAACCTCGAGCGCTACGCCGCCATCGTCGACCGCTCGGTGTTCTACCGCACGCTCGCCGAGCACCCCGGCGCGGCGCCGCTGCTGGCGCGCCTGTTCGGCTCGAGCCAGATGCTCGCCGACGCACTGCGCCGCCGCCCGAGCCACCTCGCGTGGCTGCTCGAGCCCGCCACGATGCGGCTCTGGTTCGCCGAGGACCTGGCGGCCGACCTGGCGCGGACGCTCGGCCCCTTCGAGGCGCGCGAGGCGCGGATGAACGCGCTCCGGCGCTTCAAGTACCGCCATCTCCTGCGCATCGGCGCCCGCGACCTGCTGGGCGACGCCGACCTCTCGGGGACGACCGAGGAGCTGTCGCACCTGGCCGACGCGTGCATCGGGCAGGCGCTGCGCGAGGCCGCGGTGACCGTGTCCGAGACGTACGGGGCCCCGCTCGGCACCGAGGGATCCGAGACCGGGCTCGCGGTCATCGCCATGGGGAAGCTCGGCGGCGACGAGCTCAACTACTCGTCCGACATCGATCTGATGTTCGTCTACGGGGCCGACGGCGAGACGGCGGGCGGACGCGGCGGGCGCCTGGCCAACGGCGAATACTTCGCGCGCGTCTGCCGTGAGCTCGTCGGCTTGCTCGAGGAGGTCACCGACGAGGGCTCTGCCTTCCGCGTCGACCTGCGGCTCCGGCCCGAGGGGCGTATGGGCGGGATCGCCCTGTCGCTCGATGGGTATCGCGAGTACTATCGGGATCGCGCCGAGCTATGGGAGCGCCAGGCCCTCATCAAGGCGCGCATCGCCGCCGGTGACGCGGCCGTCGGCGCTCGCTTCCGGGAGCTGGCGCGCGAGACCGTCTATCGTCCCGGACTCGACGCGCGCATCGTCCCGGCCATCCGCTCGATGAAGGCGCAGATCGACAGCGCCGTGCGCGCCAAAGGCAACGAGGCGACCAACGTCAAGCTCGGACGGGGTGGGATCCGCGAGATCGAGTTCATCGTCCAGGCGCTCCAGCTCCTGTACGGCGGCGACGACCCGTGGTTACGCGAGGCGAACACGCTGAAGGCGATCTTCCGGCTCACCGAGCGCGGGTACCTGGCGCCCGACCTCGGCCGGCGGCTCTCCCGCGCCTACGAGCACCTCAGAACGGTCGAGCACCGGCTGCAGATCCTGCACGAGCTCCAGACCCACACGCTTCCCAAGGACGGGCTGGAGCTCGGGCGCGTCGCCCGGCGCGTCGGCATCCAGGCGCCGCCGGCGCGCGCGGCGCGGGAGTTCCAGGCGCGCCACCGGGCGGTCACGACGTCGGTGCACCGCGCCTTCCGGGAGTTCTTCGCGGTCCGCGAGCTCGCGCCGCGCCGCCGACCGCGCCCGACGAGTCTGACGGCGCTGCGAGCGACCGGGTTCAAGGATCCCGAACGCGCGCGGCACAACTTGCAGCTGATCATGGAGGGCCGCCCCCTGGTGCCGTACGCCGCGCACCTCTCCGCCACGCTGGCACGCCTCTATCCGATGCTCCTCGACGCGCTCTGGAAGAGCCCCGATCCGGACGAGGCGCTGAATCAATTCGAGCGGCTTCTGGCGGCAGCCGGACCGCGAGCCGGACTCGTGGAGCTTCTCGTCAAGGATCCGGATCTCCTGCTCGGGCTCGTGAAGGTCTGCGCCGGGGGCGATCTCCTCACCGAGCTCCTGATCGCCCAGCCCGAGCTGCTCGCGTCGCTGGCCAACCCCGAGCGGCTCCTGGCCCGCAAGCCCAAGGCGGGCCTGCGCCAGGCGCTGGCCTCCGTCTTCGTTCCCGGGACGACACCGGTCGAGCGCCGCGATCGGCTGCGCCGCGTGAAGCAGGCCGAGGAGCTGGCCATCGTCTGGCGCTACGTCCTCGGGGTCACCACCATCGACGGGTATTCGCGCGAGATGACCGCGCTGGCGGAGGCGACCCTCGCGGCCGGCTGGCTCCTGGCCCAGGAGCCGCTCGTCGAGCGCTACGGGGTGCCGCGCGACGCGTCCGGGCGATTCATCCCCGCGGTCATCGTGGGACTCGGCAAGCTGGGCGGCCGCGAGCTCGTCACCGGCTCCGACCTCGACCTGTTCGTCGTCTTCGGCGAGGACGGCACGACCGATGGCGCCGAGCGGATCGACGCCCACTGGTTCTACAGCCTGGCGACCGAGCGGCTGGCGGGCGTGCTCGGCGACATCACGTCGGCGGGCGTCGCTTTCCCGGTCGACCTGCGGCTCCGGCCCGGCAGCAAGGGGAGCGGGTTCGCCTCGAGCGTCGTGGCGCTGGAGCAGTACTATCTGGAGCATGGCGACCTGTGGGAGCGGCAGACGTTGACCCGCGCGCGGCTGATCCTCGGGGATCGCGTCCTCGCCCGGCGCGTGCGCCCGGCGCTACGCCGGCTCGTCTATGGCGAAGCGCTTCCGCGCCCGGCGCTCAAGGAGATCGCGGAGGTGCGCACGCGGATGGAGCGCGAGCTCGGCCGCGAGACGCGCGGGCGCGTCCACGTGAAGTACGGACGCGGCGGCCTCGTGGACGTGGAGTTCCTCGTCCAGGCGCTCCAGCTGGTCCACGGCCACCGCCACCCCGACGTGCGGCGGTTCACGACGACGGCGGCGCTCAGCGGTCTCGCGCGCGCGGGCGCCCTCGAGGCGGCCGCGGCGTCCGCGCTCGTCGAGCGCTACCGCTTCCTCCGGCGCGTCTCCGCCGCGCTCCGGCTCCTCGGCGCGCGTCCCTCGGACACCCTCGAGCTGGCCGGTCCGATGCCCGCGCGCGTGGCGACCGCCCTCGGCTACGAGTCGCGCCAGGCGTTCCTGGACGCGTACCGCGACCACACGACCGCCGTGCGCGCCGCCTATGAGCTACACATGAACGAGCCGAACACGGATCGCAGCCCCGGCTCGACCGCCAACGGAGCCACGGGTTGATTGCCGACCGGAGCCGGGGATCTACCGCCGACCGGAGCCACGGGTTGACTGCGGACCGGAGCCGGGTCGCACCTATCTCAGGCCACCCTCGGTCCGACCCGGCCTCAAGGACCCCGCTACCATGAAACGGCTATTCGTCATGGACGGTCACTCCCACCTCTTCCGCGCCTACCACGCGGTCGGATACCTGTCGACGTCCAAGGGGGTGCCCAGTCAGGCCGTGCTGATCCTCAGCACCATGCTGTGGAAGCTGATCCGGGAGGAGCAGCCCGACTACCTGGCGATCGCCTGGGACCCGCCGGGCCCGACCTTCCGGGACGCCCTGTCGGCGGACTACAAGGCGACGCGCAGCGCCATGCCCGGCGACCTGGTCCGCCAGCTCCCCTACGTGCGCCGGCTCTTCGAGGCGCTCCGCACACCGGTGCTCGAGGTCGCGGGGTTCGAGGCGGACGACGTGCTGGCCACCGTGGTCGACCAGGCGCTCGCCGTCCCCGAGCTCGAGATCGTGGTCGTGAGCGGCGACAAGGACCTGCTCCAGCTCGTCGGCCCGAGGGTGCGCGTGCTGAGCGTCTCCGGGCGGACCGGCGAGCCGGTGCTCTACGACGAAGCGAAGGTTCGCGAGCGATGGGGCGTGGAACCCGGACAGATCGCCGACGTGCTCGCGCTGATGGGCGACACCATCGACAACATCAAGGGCGTCCGCGGCGTGGGCGAGAAGACCGCGGTGAAGCTCATCGCCCAGTTCGGCTCGGTCGAGCGCCTCTACGAGAACCTCACGCTCGTCCCGGGCAAGCTCCGCGAGACGCTGGCCACCGGCCGGAAAGACGCGCTCCTCTCGCGCGAGCTGGCGCTCCTCAACCGCCAGGTGCCCGTCGCGCTCGATCTCGACGCGTTTCGCCGCGTCGAGCCCGACTGGGGCAAGCTGCGCGCGCTCTGGATGGAGATGGAGTTCTCGCGGCTCGTGAAGGACCTGCCGCCGCCCCCCCCGCCGCCGGCCCCCGAGCCCTCGCAGCTCCTCGACGGACCGGCCGCGATCGCCGCGTGGCTCGACGGCGTCCCGGCCGGAGCGCCGCTGGCGCTCGACTGGGCCGGCGAGCCGCCGCCGCCGGAGCCGCGCATCGCCGGCCTCGCCGTGTTCCACCCGGCCGCGGGCGCGGCCGAGATCGGCGCCGGCGAGGCCCCCGCGTCGCTCGGCGCGCGCGAGCTGATCGTGCACGACGCGAAGCCCCTGATCGAATCCTGGCTCGCCCGCGGCGTCGCCCCGCCCCCTGTCCACGACTCGGCGGTCGCGGCCTACCTGCTCAACTCGGCTCGCGCGAGCTACCGGCTCGAGCAGGTCTGCATGGACGCGTTCGGCGACTGTCCGCCCGCGGCCGATCCCGCGCGCGCGCTCGGCGTGCGCGCCACGTCCGTGTGGCGCTACTGGGAGCACGCGGCGGCCGAGCTCAGAGCCCGCGAGCTCTGGACGATCTACGAGGAGATCGAGCGCCCGCTCGTCCCGGTGCTGGCGCTCATGGAGCGGCACGGCATCCGCGTCGACCCCGGCCGGCTGGAGGCGTTCGCGAAGGAGCTCGAGCGCGATCTCGACAATCTCACGCGCGAGATCTATCAGCTGGCCGGCGGAGAGTTCACCATTGCCTCGCCCAAGCAGCTCGCGCAGATCCTGTTCGAGAAGCTCGGGCTGCTCCCGGTGCGGCGGACCAAGACCGGCTACTCCACCGACGCCGACGTGCTCACCGAGCTCGCGGTGGGGCACCCGCTGCCGGCGAAGATCCTCGAGCACCGGAGCCTCGCCAAGCTCAAGGGCACCTACGCGGACACGCTGCCCGGGCTCGTCGACCCGCGCACCGGCCGGATCCACACGACGTTCAATCAGCTGGTGGCGGCGACCGGGCGGCTCAGCTCGCAGGACCCGAACCTCATGAACATCCCGATCCGGACCGAGCTCGGCCGCCGGATCCGTCAGGCGTTCATTCCCGAGGCGGGCTGGCGATTCGTCGCCGCCGACTATTCGCAGATCGAGCTGCGGATCCTCGCGCACCTCTCGGAGGAGCCGGCGCTGATCGAGTCGTTCGGGCGCGGGGAGGACATCCATACGCGGACGGCCTCGGAGGTCTTCCACGTGCCGGCGGCCGCGGTCACGTCGCTCCAGCGCACGATCGCCAAGAGCGCCAACTACGCGATCCTCTACGGCGTCTCCGCGTTCGGCCTGTCGCAGGCGACCAGGATCGATCAGAAGGAGGCGCAGCGGTACATCAGCGACTACTTCGCGAGTCACCCGCGCGTGCGCGCCTTCATCGACCGGACCCTCGCCGAGGGGCGCGAGCGCGGCCACGTGAGCACGCTCCTCGGGCGGCGCCGCTACCTGCCGGACCTCGCGAGCGGCAACCCGGTCGCCCGCAACGCCGCCGAGCGCATGGCCATGAACGCGCCCGTGCAGGGCACCGCCAGCGACATGATCAAGATCGCGATGGTGCGCGTGCAGGCCGCCCTCGTCGCGCGCGGGCTCCGGGCGCGGATGCTGTTGCAGGTCCACGACGAGCTCCTCTTCGAGGCCCCGCCGGACGAGGTCGGCGCGGTCGAGGCGCTGGCCCGGGAGATCATGGCGTCGGCGCTGCCGCTGAAAGTCCCGGTCGTGGTCGACGTGAAGACCGGGGACGACTGGGCGGAGGTATGAGCGCCCCCCGGCGCTTCCTGCTCGTCGGCCTCACCGGCGGCATCGCGACGGGGAAGAGCACCGTCTCGGACATCCTCCGGCGGCTCGGCGGCGAGATCATCGACGCCGACCAGCTCGCGCGCGACGTGGTCGAGCCGGAGCGGCCCGCCTGGAAACAGATCGTGGCGGAGTTCGGCCCCAGCGTCCTGACCGCCGACGGCTCGCTCGACCGGAAGAAGCTCGGCGCGATCGTCTTCGCCGACCCCGAGCGGCGCCGACGGCTCGAGGCGATCACCCACCCGGCGATCCGCGCGCGGTTTCTGGCCCGCCTCGACGAGCTGGCCGCGCGGGGCTTCGCGGGCGTCGTGGTCTTCGACGCGGCCGTCATGATCGAGAGCGGCAACTACAAGAACATGGACCGCCTGGTCGTCGTCGTCACGGACGATGCGACCCAGGCGGCGCGGCTCCGGGAACGCGACGGCACCGACGAGGCGGAGGGCCGGCGGAAGATCGCCAGCCAGATGCCGCTCGCCGAGAAGGCCAAGCTGGCCGACTACGTCATCGACAACTCCGGCGATCGCGAGGTCACCGCCGAGCAGGTGCGGCGTGTCTTCACGGCGCTCGTGTCCGACCTCAACGCGCGCTCGGCGGTGTAGGCGCCGCCGCGTCACCGGCCGGCGAGCACGCGGGAGACCAGCGGTTTCACCGGACGGAACTCGACGATGCCGATCTCGACGAGCCGGCACTCGACGGGCAGCGGTGCGCGCCCGGCGATCGCGAGAGCCGCGCCGAATTGAGGCGGCTCGAGATCGGTGGCGAGCGTGCAGTGAGGCACCCACACGCCCGGACGGTAGTGATCCCATGGAGTCGCGCCGAGGGGGCCGAATCGACGATGAAAGCCCGCGTGCAGATCGAGCAGCCTGGCCGTGACCGTGGGGGCGAGGAAGACCGCGACGCCCGGGAACAGCGCCACGCTCGCGAGCGTGAACGGAATCGCCGCGGTCTCGGCGGCGAACTGCGTCAGCTCGCCCTCGGCGGCGACGCGCTCGAGGGTCTCCCAGATGCCGAGCGAGACGTGCGGGCGGGCGCCCGACCGGGCCATGTGCGTGATGCCCGCCTCTTCCAGCTCGCGCCAGACGCGCCGGACGACGGCGGCGGCCGTGGCGTCGAGGGCGAGCTCGATGGCGTACGGCATCGGGACGGATCATGACGAAGCGTCAGGCGCTCGGCCAGCACTTTCTCCGCGACGGGGCGGTCGCCCGCGCGATCGTGGATCTCGTCGCGCCGACGGAGCGCGACCTCGTCGTCGAGATCGGCCCGGGGGAGGGGGCGCTGACCGGCATTCTGGCCGGCCGCGCCGGTCGCGTCGTCGCGCTCGAGATCGATCGAGCCCTCGGCGAGGCGCTGCGGGCGCGGCAGCCCGCGGTGGAGGTTCTCGACGCGGACGCGCGGACCTGGGACTACGCAACGCTCGCGGCGCCCACGGGCGGGCGCGTGCTGATCGTCGGCAACCTGCCCTACAGCGTCGGCAAGCCGATCCTCATGGCGCTGATCCGTTCTCGTGCCGCCATCCACGAGATGGCCCTGATGCTCCAGCTCGAGGTCGGCGAGCGCGTCGCCGCCCCACCGGGGGGCAAGACCTATGGAAGCTTGTCCGTCTTCACCCAGCTCCACTGCGACGTGCGCGTGGCGCTGCGCGTGCCCCCCGGTGCCTTTCGTCCGCCTCCGAAGGTGGAGTCGGCGGTGCTCCATCTCCGCGTGCTGCGCGAGCCGCGGGTCCCGCTCAGCGACGAGCGGCGCTTCGAGACCGTCGTCCGCGCGGCGTTCGCCCAGCGGCGAAAGATGCTGGCCAACGCGCTGGGCGCCGGGCTCGGCCTTCCGGCCGAGATCGTGCGCGGCGCCGCGACGGCGGCCGGGGTGGACCCGACGCGGCGGGCCGAGACCCTGACCTTGGCCGAGTTCGCGGCGCTGGCCGCCCGGCTGTCCTGAGCCAGCCGAGCGCCGGCGGGTCCACGGGGGGGCCCGAGCTCCACAACTTGAGCCCGTCGGCCAGCGTGGCTACCACAGCTAGTGTGTGCCACGAGCGCCATCCGGAAACTAGCGTGGTTACTGAATTTTTCGCCCCACCCCTCCGCCGGCTCTCGCTATGATGAA
>DASPZZ010000339.1:0-21205 GCA_035635995.1 Binatia bacterium
TTCCTTCACGAGACCTGGTTCACCGACCCCGCCTACTACTGGTTCCGCGACGTGTTCCTGGGGATGGCGCGGGAGGCCGACTGCCGAACCTTCAATTGCACGGAGGGCGGCGTGCTCTTCGGCGACGGCGTGCCGATGATCGCGCTCGAGGCCTTCCTCGAGGGAAGCCGCGCGTGACCGAGCGAGAGTACGTGCGCCAGTACTTCTCGGATTCCGCGCGGCAGTGGCTGGCCCGAGCCTACGACGAGGTGGAGGAGACGGCGGCCTATCCCGTGGGTGCACAGCGAGTCCGGCTCGCGCTCGACGCGGTGATCGATCGTCTCGGGACGGCCAAGGGCCACCTCATCGACCTCGGATGCGGCGGCGGTGACCTCGCGATGCGCGCCGCCGCCTTGGGGTTCCGGGCGACCGGTGTCGACCTCGCGGAGGGGATGATCGCCGAGGCCGAGGCTCGCAGGGCCGCGCTCTTGCCCGATGCGCGTGATCAGGTCTCGTTTCGGGTCGCCGATGTGCTCGGAACCGGGCTTCCCTCCGGCTCCGCCGACGCGGTGACGGCGATCGGGCTCGTCGAGTATCTCGGAGACGATGGCCCGTTCCTGGCCGAAGCGGCGCGCCTCCTCCGCGGTGACGGCGTGTTCGTCGTATCGTGCCGGAACCGCCTCTTCAACACGACCAGCGGCAACGACTACACGCGTGAGGAGATCGAGAGCGGAAACGCCCGCGGTCTGCTGGAGGAGCTGGTCGGGCTCCGACCCGACCGGGCCGTCGTCCCGCTGCTCGGACAGGTCGTGGCGCGCCTGCGCGAGGCGCTGCCCGGGCTGGAGCGGGCGCTGGCGAAAGATGCCGAGACCGGAGGGGCCCGAAGCGACCAGTCACCACCCGCCTTCGCCCAGCCGCGCCGGCAGCACACGCCGGCGGGATTGACGGCCGCGGCCACCTCGGCCGGGTTCAGACATCCGCGATTCTTCGGCGTGCATCCCCACGTGCTGTCGCCGGCGCTCGAGGCCGTTGCGCCACGCTTCTACAACCGGTTCGCGGCGGCGCTCGAGCCGCTCGAGTCGGCGCCCGTGAGCTTGACCTGGAGCTCGGCATTCCTGGCGGTGTTCACGCGGTGAGTGCACTCACGATCGTCATGTATCACTACGTTCGAGACCTGGCGCGAAGCCGTTATCCCAGCCTCAAGGCGCTGACGGTCGATGCCTTCGACGGGCAGCTCGACTACATCGCGCGTCACTATCGCGTGTGCTCGGTGCGCGACGTCGTGGCCGCCGCCCGAGGCGAGCATCGCCTGCCGCCCAACGCGTGTCTGTTGACGTTCGACGATGGGTTCCTCGATCACTTCACGACCGTGCTGCCGCGCCTCCTGGCCCGAGGGTTCAGCGCGGGCTTCTACCCGCCGGCCGCTGCCGTCGAGGGGCGACGTCTTCTCGACACGCACAAGATCCATCTCATCCTCGCGGCGTGCGACGATACCGGTAAGCTGGCACGGCGGCTCCTCGACCTGATCGAAGCTCGCCGGCACGATGACGGAACGCCGTCGGGGGAGGCGCTCTGGCGCGAGCATGCCGTGGCCTCGAGGTTCGACGGACCCGACGTTGTCTTCGTCAAGCGCGTGCTCCAGCGCGGCCTGCCCGAATCGGCTCGATCGGCTTTGGCCCAGTGTCTCCTCGAGGAATACGTGGGCGTGGACGAGGCGACGCTCGCCCACGAGCTCTACATGGCGCCGGAGCAGCTGCGCTGTATGGCCCAGCTGGGCATGGACGTGGGCGGGCACGGGGCCGCGCACGTGTGGCTCGATTCGCTGACACCGTCGGCGCAGGTCGCCGAGATCGACGCGACAATCGATTTCCTCTCGCGGGTTCACGGCCGGCCGCCCGTGGATTGGGTCATGTGCTACCCATTCGGCAGCTACGACGCGACGACGCTCGATCTCCTTCGGCAGCGCGGCTGCGCCCTTGGCCTCACGACACGCGTGGATCTCGCCAGCGATCTCGCCCGTCCGCTCGAGCTGCCACGCCTGGACACCAACGACCTGCCGACGTCCGCGTCCGCCCGCCCGACCACGTGGACCGTGAAGGTTTTGAGGGATGGCCATGGCTAAGGTGTTGTTCGTCAATCCGGTGATCCGCGAGGAGGACGACCCCCGCCATGTCCCCTACGGCATCGCGCTGCTCGCCGCCATCGCAATGCGCGAGGGTCACCTCGTTCAAGTCTATGACGCAAACGCCTGGCGCGCCCCGGAGTCGGTCCTCGTCCAGATCCTGAAGGCCGACCGCTGGGACGTGATCGGCGTCGGTGGGATCACGACCGCGTACCGGTCGATCAAGAACATTGCGAAACTGTCCAAGGAGCACGCGCCGCAAGCGCTGGTGGTCGCGGGTGGGGGGGTCCTCACGAGCATGCCTCACGACATCCTGCGTTTGATCCCGCAAGTGGATGTCGGAATCGTCGGCGAGGCGTTCGTGTCCTTCCCCGCACTCCTACGACGGTTGGATGCGGGCAACCGGGACTGGGCGGCGGTGCGCGGGTTGGCGTGGCGGGACGCGGGAGGCCGCTCGCACCTGAGCCTGGAGCAGCCGCTCGTCGAGGATCTCGACCGGCTTCCGTATCCGGCGTGGGACCTCTTCCCGCTCGACATCTACTTCAAGAACAGCATGGCGCTCTTCTCCGAGGAGGGCATGCTGGCTCGCCGGCGGCTCGACGTCAACGCGAGCTACGGCTGCTCGCTGATCTGCCGTTTCTGCTTCCACCTCGGTATCGCCGGCGACCTCGCGCACACGACCGAAAGCGACGGCGAGCGAGACGTGACGTTCACCTACAAGCGTCAGATCCGCTACCACAGCCCCCGCTACGTGGTGGATCTCGTCAAGCACGCGCGCGAGCGGTTCGGTGTCGACTTCATCGGATTTCTCGACGAAAACCTCATGACGATGCATCAGTCATCCGGGAAGAAATGGCTCACCGAGATCGCGCGCCTCTGGATCGAGGAGGGATTGCAGCCGCAGTGCGTGCGGGAGGGCGTCCCGCATGATCCCGAGCGCTGCAGCGGCGTGCACTGGGGCGGCACGAGCCACGCCACCCTCGTGAGCCGAGATCTCTTGACGGTCCTCAAACGAGCGGGCTGCTCCCATCTGCTCTACGGCTACGAGAGCTTCTCGCCGCGCGTGCTCAAGACCATTGGCAAGGGCGCGACCGTCGAGACGAACGAGCGGTCGCTCCGCTGGACGATGGAAGCCGGGATCCGGCCGATCCCGAACCAGATGATCGGGTTTCCCGACGAGGACTTCGACTCGATTCGCGAGAACGTCCACGCCTGGAACCGGCTCGGGCTGAACGCCAGCCCGTTCTTCGCCACGCCGTATCCAGGGACCGAGTGGTACCAGACTTACAAGAAGCGGATCCTCGAGCAGTACGGCGGTGACCTCGAAGCGTTCTTGCTGGACCTCGGCGATGCCACCAAGATCACCGCCGTCATCTCGAAGAAGTTCAACGCCGTCGAGCTCTACGGGTTGCGCCAGCTCATGGTGCAGCGCGATCTCCGGCGCATCGCGGCCTACGAGGCGGAGTGGAATTCGCTCCACGGCGCGGCCGACAAGGAGGAAGCGACAGTGTCGAAGCCACGGGCGCTGCCCGTATGAAGATCGCCGTCATCGGGCTGGGATCGATCGGGCGCCGTCACCTCGGGAACTTGAGAACGATCGGCGTCGAGGTTCTGCACGCGTACGACGTCACTGAGGCTCAGCGTGCGGCGTCCGGCGCGCAGTTCCCCTACGCACAGGTGATGCCGACCCTCGAGGCGGCGCTGGACGGCGTGGCCGGCGTCGTCGTCTGCACGCCGCCCTCCTCGCACCTCGAGATCGCGCGGCTGGCCGCCGCGCGCGGCGCGCATCTCATGATCGAGAAGCCGCTCGCCGTATCGGCGGAGGGCCTCGAGGATCTGCTGCGCTCCTGCGATACGCGCGGGCTCAGGGTGCTCACCGCGTACAACTGGCGCTACTGGCCGCCGATGCAGTTCGCCGAGCGGCTCCTGCGCGAGGGGCGGATCGGCGCGGTGCATGCTGGACGGACCGAGTACGCTTACCACCTCTCCACGCGATACCCCGGCGAAGACTATCGGCGCTTCTACATGGCCGACGCCAAGCAAGGCGGCGGATGCCTGCTCGACGAGAGCCACGCGATCGACTACATGCGCTGGCTCCTTGGCGAGGTGATCGAGGTGAGCGCGGCGGTCGAGCGGGTGTCGAAGCTCGAGATCTCGACCGATGATCTGGCCGACCTCACCGTGCGCTTCGCCTCGGGCGCGATCGGAAACATCCACATGAATCTCTTCGCGTGGAACGTCCACAGCCACCTCGAGATCATGGGCGAGAAGGGTGTGATCCAGTGGCGGCGGCTCGAGAACGAGATCCGCGTGTTCGACCCGACGGCGAATCGCTGGGAGATCTATCCCTTCGGCGGGCAGCTCAACGACATGTACGTGGAAGAGGCGCGGCATTTCCTGGCGTGTATCCGGGGTGAAGCGAGTCCCCGGTGCGACGGCTGGGACGGCCTCAAGACGATGCGCGTGATCGACGCGGCTCGACGGGCTGCCGCCGAGCGCCGATGGGTGAGGGTCTGACGGAATGCCCGGAGCGCCATACGTCCTCGGGATCATTCCGGCGCGCGGAGGCTCCAAGGGGCTGCCCGGCAAGAACTTGCGGGTGCTCGGGAAGCTCTCGCTTCTCGGCCACGCGATCGCCTCGTCGCGGGAGTCCACGCGGCTGACCCGCTTCATCGTTTCGACCGACAGCCCGGCGCTCGCCGACGAGGCGCGGCGACACACCGCCGAGGTGCCATTTCTGCGCCCGGCCGAGCTGGCGAGCGACCAGGCTGGCATGGTGCCCGTCCTCCAGCACGCGGTACGCTGGCTCGAGGCGACGGTCGGAACGCGCCCCGACTTCGTCGTCACGCTCCAGCCGACGTCGCCGTTCAGGATCGGGGCGGACATCGACGCGACCGTGGCGAAGGTGATCGATACGGGCGCCGACTCGGCGCAGACCGTGACCGAAGCCAGCTACCATCCCTTCTTCATGAAGACTCTCGACGGCGACCGCACGACCCCACTCTTTCACGATGGTCACAAGTACGTCAGGCGCCAGGACGCGCCGCCGGTGTATCAGCCCTCCGGCGCGGTCTACGTCACGCGCTACGAGGTTCTCATGCACGAGGGCAAGGTGCTCGGCCAGGACAACCGGGCCGTCGTCAAGGACTTCGAGTCCTCGGTCAACATCGACACCGAGTGGGATTTCCTGATGGCGGAGCTCTTGCTCCAAAGCGGGCGCGCGCCCATCTCGGCCGAGCGGGGCTGACGTCCGGATGGCCCGCCGCCTGGTGATCCTCGGCGCCGGAGGCCACGCGCGTGCGGTCGGCGACCTCGCCGAGGCGTGCGGCTGGACCGTCGTCGGCTTCACCGACCGGTCGGCGCCCGAGGGACGCGCACTCGGCGGCGACGACGACCTCCCGAGGCTGATCCGCTCCGCGATGATCGACGCCGGCGTCGTCGGTGTCGGGAACACCGCGCTTCAGCGACGCGCGGAGCTCTTCGATCGTCTGCGGGAGTCCAGGCTGGCGGCCGCCACGCTGATCCATCCGCGCGCGACGGTCTCGAGCTCGGCGCGCGTGGGGCAGGGCGCGGTCGTCTTTCCGGCCGCGGTGCTCGGCGCCGGAGTCACGGTCGGCGACAACGCCGTCATGTACAGCGCCGCGGTCGCCGAGCACGACTGTCGTCTCGGCGATCACGTCTACGTCTCGCCGGGCGCGATCCTGTCGGGTGCCGTCGTCGTCGAGGTGGGCGCGTTCATCGGCGCCGGCGCGGTGATTCTGCCGGGCGTGACGATCGGCAAGCAGGCCGTCGTCGGGGCCGGCGCCGTGGTGCTCGCGGACGTCCATGCGGGCGAGACGGTGGCCGGAGTGCCCGCACGATCGCGCGGAGGCTCGAGGTGAGTCACGTCCTCCTGGTCACCCAGTCGACGCGCTCCATCGGAGAGTTCCGCCGTCCATGGGTCCGCGCGCTCTACCGGAGATACGTCGCGCGATTCCGTCGGGAGTTGAGCACGGTGGTCGCGCGCCTCGCCCGCGAGAGCGAGGTGACGGTGCTCACGTCGCGGGAGCTCGTCGAGCCCGAAGCCCTCCCGGCGACGGCGGCGCTCCGCTACTTCGACGACGAGTCCTTCCAGGTGACGACCGAGACCGTCGCAGACCTCACCGATCACCTCGAGTCGGCCGTGTGGCCCGAGCGCGGGCGAGAGCTGTCGCTCGACTACCACGGGATCTGGCTGCCGGACGTCCTGACGATCGGCCGCGGGGTCGTCCTGCGGCTGGAGATCGCGGAGCCGCTGGCGGTGATCCAGAAGGTCTGCGACGAGGCGAAACCCCAGCGCGTCGTCTTGTTGACGGGCGCGTCGATCCCCGAGCGTCTCGCGCGATGCGTGGCGCAGCGGCAGGGGTGGCCCGTCGAGATCGCCTCGCGCCGCTTCGTGTGGCCCAGGATCTACGCGCGGATCTACGCGGCGCTCTCGCCGAGAGAAGAGCGGCTCCGATTGCGCTCCCTGCTCGAGCACCCGAGGGCCGAGGTGACGCCGGCTCGGACTCCCGCCGGCGAGCGCGTGCTCTTCGTGACGTGCCGGCCGCGGCACCACTACGTCGTCGATCCGCTGGCCGACGCCGTACGGACGGCCGGGGCCGATGCGCACGTCGTGGCGTCCGACCCGGATTCCGAGACGCGCATGCGTCTCTCCGCCCTGCGCGAGGGCGGTGTCGCGACGAGCCGCTTCCTCGACCACCTCCCGGCCCGAGACGCCGTGGCGCTCGTCCGGGCCTATCGCCCGATCTTTCGGGATCTCTGGCGCCGCATCGAGCGCGACCGCGGCTTCCGGGCACGGCTGGCGTGGGACGGTATCGACCTGGCCGATGTCGCGCGGCCGTTCTTGCGCGACACGGTCACACGGAGTCTCCTGTCCGCGCTCCTCGCTCAGGCGGCTGCCTTTCGCGCGATGGACGCGATTCAGCCGACCGCGGTGGTGGTCACCAGCAACCGCCGCCACGCCGAGAGGACCTTGGCGCTGGCCGCGCGGGTTCGCGGGATCCCCACGGTGTTCTTTCCCGGCACGTTGCTGTTCAGCCGCGACCCCTCGAATCGGTTCGATCTGGGCGACCGCATTCTCGTGATCGGCGAGTATTTGCGCGAGCGGATGCTCGCGGCGCGGCTCGTCGAGCCACGGCGGATCTCGGTCGTCGGCGACCCGCGCTCCGACGCGGCCCGGCGCATACCGCCCGAACAGCTTCGCTCCAGGATCGTGCGGGAGTTCGACCTCGCGTCGGGCCGGCCGTTGCTCGTGGTCGTGTCGAAGGTGGTGTCTCTGCACTTCTCGGCCGCCGAGAAGGAGGCATTCTACCGGACGGTCGCCGGCGCGTTCGAGCATCTCCCTGCGGTGAACCTCGTCGTGAAGATTCACCCCAACGAGGATGAGGCGCTCGTGCGACGTCAGGCGCGCGAATGGCAGTGGCCCGGCTCGGTGTTCACCAAGACGTTTGATATCCACCAGCTCTTTGCAGCGGCCGATGCCGTGATCATGGTGACCTCGATGGCCGGGATCGAGGCCATGGCGCTCGATTGCCCGGTTGTCGCCGTGCAGACTCCGGGCAAGGACTTCGAGGGCGGTGTCATGCCGCCCTACGTGAGCGAGAACGTCGTCGAGCACGTCGACATGGGCGACGCGCACGGCCTGGCGAAGGCGCTCCGTCGCCTGTTCGAGGACGCGGAGGCGCGGAGCGCGCTGGTCGAGCGAGCCGAGAAATTCGCGGCGCGCTATACCCACCCGGTGGATGGCTCGGTCGGCAGACGCCTGCTGGCGGCGTTCAGTGAGATCCGCGCGGAGACGGCGGAACGGCGGGCGCCGTGAGCGTGTCACGCCGGAGCTTCGTCGTCGGCGACCGCGCGATCGGGGAGGATGCGCCGGTTTTCGTCGTGGCCGAGGCCGGGGTCAACCACAACGGCGACCCGGCGCTGGCCCGGCGCCTGATCGACGCCGCCAAGGAAGCCGGCGCCGACGCGGTGAAGTTCCAGACGTTTCGCAGCGACGCGCTCGTGAGCCGTCACGCCCCGAAGGCCGCCTACCAGCGCGCGACCACGGGCGACGACGGAACCCAGGCGGAGATGCTGGCGCGCCTCGAGCTCTCGCTCGAGCAGCACGTCGACCTGCGCGATCGTTGCGCGAAGCACGGGCTCGTCTTCTTCTCGGCACCGTTCGACGAGGCGAGCGTCGATGCCCTCGCCGAGCTGGGGGTGAGTCTCTTCAAGGTGCCGTCGGGCGAGATCACCAATCTTCCGTTGCTGGCCCGGATCGCGTCGAAGGGCAAGCCGGTCATCCTCTCGACCGGCATGTCGACGCTCGATGAGGTCGCGGTGGCGGTCGCGGCGATCCGCGCCGAGGGCGATCCCCCCCTCGCGCTGCTCCACTGCCTGAGCGCGTACCCGGCGCCGATCGAGGAGATGAACGTGCGCGCGATGGGAACCCTGCGCGACCGGTTCGGATGCCCCGTGGGGCTCTCCGATCACACGCTCGGGATCGCGGTCTCGCTGGGGGCGGTCGCGCGCGGCGCGGCGATCGTCGAGAAGCACCTGACGCTCGACAAGGCCTTGCCCGGACCCGACCACCGCGCGTCACTCGAGCCCAGCGAGTTCGCCGAGCTCGTGCGCGGGATCCGCGCGATCGAGGCCTCGCTCGGTGACGGCGACAAGCGCCCGATGCCGTGCGAGGCCGACGTTCGGCGGGTGGCCCGCAAGAGCCTCGTGGCCGCGCGGGCCCTGCGGGCCGGCGAGGTCCTGACGCCGGACGCCGTCGCGATCAAGCGCCCCGGGACCGGGATTCCGCCCTCGGCGCTGGCCGCCGCGCTCGGGTGCCGCGTCCGCCGCGACGTGATGGTCGACGAGGTGCTGGAGTGGGCCATGCTGGAGACGCGTTGACGTCGAGCCCGCGCGCCATCGGCGTGGTGACGGTGAGCCGCTCGGACTACGGTCACCTGAGTCCCGTCCTGCGCGAGATCCGGTCGATGCCGGATCTCGGGCTCCTCCTGTTCGTCGCCGGGGCGCATCTCTCGCCGCGCTTCGGCCGCACCGTCGATCTCGTCGAGGCCGACGGATGGCCGATCGCGGCCACGATCGACATGCTCGAGCCGGACGACTCGCCGGAAGGCATCGCCGCCTCGACCGCGCGCGGCATCGACGGCTTCGCGCGTGCGTTCGCGCGTCAGCGACCCGACGTGCTCGTCCTGCTGGGCGACCGGTTCGAGATGCTGGCGGCGGCGGTCGCCGCCTTGCCAGCCGTGGTGCCGGTCGCGCACATCCACGGTGGCGAAGAGTCCGAGGGCGCGATCGACAACCAGATCCGCCACGCGATCACGAAGCTCGCGCACGTGCACTTCGCCTCCGCCGAGGCCCACGCTCGACGGATCGCGCGCATGGGCGAGGAGCCGTGGCGCATCCACACGACCGGCGCGCCGGGGCTCGATCGGATCCGCGCGCGCGAGTTGCTGTCGCGCGGCGAGGTCGCCGCCGCGATCGGAGTGCCGCCGGCCGGGCCGTGGCTGGTCGTGACCTTCCATCCGGCGACGCTCGAGTATCGCGAGACCGAGCGTCACGTCGACGAGCTCCTCGCCGCGCTCGACAAGCTCGAGGCGACCCTGATCCTCACGTACCCCGGCGCCGACACGGCCGGGCGCGCGATCATCGACCGGATCGAGGAGTTCGCGGGGCGCCACCCGAACGTCAGGCTCGCGCCGAGCCTTGGGGACCGCCTCTATCTGTCGCTGCTCGAGCACGCCGACGCCATGGTCGGTAACTCGTCGAGCGGCCTGATCGAGGCGCCGTCGTTCGGGCTTCCGGCAATCAACATCGGCGACCGCCAGGCCGGGCGTCTCCGCGGCGCCAACGTCATCGACGTCGAGCCCGAGCGCGACGGCATCCTGTGCGCGATCGACGCCGCGCTGGCGCCGGGGCTGCGGGCGCGGCTGCGCGCCATGCCCAACCCGTACGGTGACGGCCGCGCGGCGCCGCGCATCGTCAAAATTCTCAGAGCGCTCGAGCTCACGCCGAAGCTGGTCCGGAAGCGATTCGTCGAGACGGAGGGCGGATCATGAACCTCGCCGAGGTTTGTGTCCCCGACACGGCGTCGTTGCGCGAGGCGCTCGAGCTCGTGACCCGGAGCGGCAAGCAGATCGCGCTGGTCGTCGCCGGCGACGCGAAGCTGGCCGGTCTGGTCACCGACGGCGACGTGCGCAAGGCGATCCTGCGCGGCCTGGCGCTCGACGCGAAGGTGGTAGAGGCCATGAACCGGGCGCCCGTCTTCGCACGGCCGGGCATCGGGCGCGCGGAGGCGCTGGCGATGATGCGCCAGCGCCGGATCCGCCATTTGCCGCTGGTCGACGCCGGCGGGTGCGTGCGCGACCTGCTGCTGCTCGACGATCTCCTGGCGCCGCAGGCGCCCCTCGCCACCCTGGCCGTCGTCATGGCGGGCGGTGAAGGACGCCGGCTCTTGCCCCTGACGCAGTCGACGCCCAAGCCGCTGCTCAAGGTCGGCGGCAAGCCGCTGGTGGAGATCCTGATCGACCGCCTGCGCGAGGCCGGGATTCCCGAGGTCCTGGTCTCGGTCCATCACAAGTCGGACATGATCCGCGCCGCGCTCGGCGACGGCGACCGGCTGGGCGTGCGCCTCGAGTACGTCGAGGAGCCCCGGCCCCTCGGGACCATGGGTGCCTTGGCCCTCATCCGGCGCCGTCTCGATCGCCCGATCTTCGTCATCAACGGTGACATCCTCACCAAGTGCGACTTCCGCGCGATGTGGGAGTTTCACCTGCGCCAGGCCGATGCGGCCATGACGGTCGGCGTCTCGCTGCACCAGGTCGAGCTCCCGTTCGGCGAGCTGACGCTCGACGGCAACCGGGTCGAGCGGGTCGACGAGAAGCCGCGGAAGGAGTTTCCCGTGAACGCAGGGATCTACATCCTCAATCCGTCGGCGGTCGAGGCGATCCCCGAGGGGGAATACTGCGACGCGACGGATCTGATCCGGGTGCACCTGGCCGGCGGCCGGCGCGTTGCCGCATACGCGATCAACGAGTACTGGCTCGACGTGGGACGCCACGGCGATCTCGAGAAGGCGATTCGCGACGTCGCGGAGGGGCTCCTGGAGTGAGCCGCGTTCTCGTCGTCGGGCTGGGATACGTCGGGATCACCTTGACGGTGGCGCTCGCGCGCAAGGGCTTCACCGTGTACGGGTACGACAAGAATCCCGATACCGTCGCCACCCTGGCGGCGGGGCGCCCGCACCTCTTCGAGCCGGGCATCGCGGAGGGGCTGCGCGCGTTTCTCGGCGGGACCATTCACATCGCCGATCGCCTGCCGTCCGAGCCGGTGGATGCCGCGATCATCTGCGTCTCGACGCCGGTCGGGGCCGCGACGCACACGCCGGATCTGGACAACCTGCGCGCGGCGGCCCGGGCCGTCGCGGCGGAGTGCGCGCCGACCACGCTGGTGGTCGTGCGAAGCACCGTACCCGTCGGCGCCAGCCGGCAGATCGTGCTCCCCGAGCTCGCGGCGCGCTGGAGCCGCGCTCGGCTCGCGTTTTGCCCCGAGCGGACCATCCAGGGCCAGGCCCTGCGCGAGCTCGAGCAGCTGCCGCAGGTGGTCGGAGGTCTCGACGCCGAGAGCCGGGAGATGGCCGCCGCCCTCTTCGCGCGGCTCACGTCCCGCGTGATCCCGGTGTCGTCGCTCGAGGCTGCCGAGGCGGTCAAGCTCGTCAACAACTGTCATACCGATCTGATCTACTCGTTCGGCAACGAGGTCGCGCTGTTCGCCGAGCGGCTCGCCCTCGATCCGCTCGAGCTGATCCGTGCGGCGAACGTCGACTATCCGCGGCCCGATCTGGCGAGGCCCGGATTCGTCGGCGGAGGCTGCCTGTCGAAGGATCCCTATATCCTGATGGCGAGCTCGGTCGCTGCCGGCTACGAGCCGTGGCTCGTCGGGCGGGCCAGAGGCTTGAACGAGTACCTGCCGCTCCACGTGGCCCGGCGCTTCGTCGAGCTGATCCGAGAAACTCGCGGCGCCGTCGCCGGCGGCCGCGCGCTCCTGCTCGGCTTCGCCTACAAGGGCTGGCCGCCGACGGACGACATGCGGGGGGCGCCGGTGCTGCCGATGCTCGAGGTGCTGCGCGCCGAGGGCCTGGCTCTGCGCGGCCACGACTTCCTCGTCGCGCCCGAGATCCTCGGGCGCCTCGGCGTGACGCCCGTCACGCTCGATCAGGGCTTCGCCGGGGCCGACGCCGTGCTGGTGATCACCGATCACCCGGAGTACGCCAAGCAGGACCTGCCGAAGCTCCTCGCCTCGCTGCGGCGGCCGGCCGTCGTCTACGACTCCTGGCGCAGGCTCGACGAGGAAATCGTCCGCGCCGGCGGCGTCCGCTACGCGTCGATCGGCTATGGCTAGAGCGCTGCTTTTCGGCGGGGCCGGGTTCGTCGGCTATCACCTGGCCGCGCGTCTCAGCCGCGAGGGCGATGACGTCACGATCGTGGACGATCTCTCGCGCGGGCGGATGGACGCCGAGCTCGAGTCGCTGCTGGCCAGGCCGAATGTCTGCTTCGTGCGGGCCGATCTCACGGCTCCCGAGGCGCTCGCCGACCTGCCGCGGGCGTGGGATCGCGTCTACATGCTGGCCGCCGTCGTCGGCGTGCGCCACACGACGGCGGATCCAGCGCGGGTGATCCGGGTGAACACCCTGGCGGCCCTGAACGTCCTGGAATGGCTCACGGCCGATGCCGGGGTCGTGTTTTTCGCCTCGACGAGCGAGGCCTATGCCGGCGGGGTGGCGCGAGGCCTGGTCCCGGTCCCGACGCCGGAGGACGTGCCGCTCGCGATCGACGACATCACCCATCCGCGGTTCGCGTACGCCGCCAGCAAGATCCTCGGCGAGGCCGCGATGCTCCACTACGCGAAGAAGAAGGGCTTTCCGGTCGTCGTCGGGCGATTCCACAACATCTACGGCCCCCGCATGGGCGTGGATCACGTCATCCCGGAGCTGTGCGTGCGCGCGCTCGACCGCGAGGATCCGTTCCGCGTCTTCGGGTCCGAGCAGCGTCGGGCATTCTGCCACGTCGCCGACGCGCTCGAGGCCATCACGCGCCTCATGGCGACCGCGCGCGCCCACGGGCAGATCGTCAACATCGGCAACGATACCGACGAGACGCGCGTGTCGGACCTGCTCGCGCTGATCCTCCGGATCGCCAAGTTCGCGCCGACGCTCGCTCCGGTGCCGGCGCCGTCCGGCTCGGTCGCGCGGCGGTGTCCCGAGCTCTCGAGGCTGCGCGCGCTGACCGGCTACACACCGAAGGTCGCGCTCGAGCACGGTGTCCGCGAGACCTTCGACTGGTATCGAGCCGGGCACGGGAGTGGACGATGAGCGGAGTCATCCCCAACGCGGTGCCGTTCCTCGGCGGCAACGAGTGGAAGTACCTCAAGGAGTGCCTGGACTCGAACTGGGTGTCTTCGGCCGGCCCGTTCATCGAGCGGTTCGAGCGCGAAGTGGCGACCTACGTCGGCGCCCAGCACGCGGTCGCCACCGTCAACGGCACCGCGGCGCTGCACCTCGCGTTGCTCGTCGCGGGCGTCGGCCCGGGGGACGAGGTGCTCGTCCCGAGCTTCACCTTCATCGCCACCGCCAACGCCGTGCGCTACTGTGGCGCCTTCCCGGTGTTCATGGACTCCGAGCCGAAAACCTGGTGCATCGACCCGGTGAAGGTCGAGGAGTTCCTCGCGACTCGCTGCGAGCTCCGAGGCGACGGGCTCGTGAATCGCGGGAGCGGCCGTCGCGTCGCGGCGCTCCTGCCGGTCCATCTCTACGGGCATCCGGCCGATCTCGACGCGCTGGCCGCGCTGATCCGTCGCTATCCGCTGTCCCTGGTGGAGGACAGCACCGAGGCCCTCGGCGCAGAATACAAGGGCCGCCGGGTGGGCGTGCACGAGCGCGTGGCCTGTCTGTCCTTCAACGGCAACAAGATCATCACGTGTGGCGGCGGCGGCATGGTACTGACCGATGACCCGGCGCTGGCCCGCCGCGCCGCGCTGCTCTCGACCCAGGGTCGCACGCCCGGTACCGAGTTCCTCCACGAGGAAGTCGGCTACAACTACCGGCTGACGAACATTCAGGCCGCGCTCGGGCTCGCGCAGATCGAGCAGCTCGACCGTTTCGTCGAGGACAAGCGAGAGACGGCGCGCTACTACGCCGAGGCGCTCCGCGGCCTCCCCGGCGCCGCACCGTTCTGCGAAGAGCCGTGGGCGCGCTCGTCGTACTGGATGTCGTCGGTCCTGCTCGATCCCGAGGCCTGGGGCGACGTGCGCACGCTCATCCAGAAGGCGAAGGCCGCGTCGATCGAGCTTCGTCCGCTCTGGTATCCGCTGCACCAGCAGCCGGTGTTCACCGGGTGCGAGGCCTTCCGGGTCGAGCACGCCGACGCGCTCCACGCGCGCGGGGTGTCGCTGCCGTGCTCGGTCGGGATCACCCCCGAGGCGCGGGCGCGCGTCGTGGCATTCCTGGCGAGCCAGCGCCGCTGAGCCGCGGCCTGATCCGAGGCCCGCTCACTTGATGTACGTGAAGAGGTGATCGAACAGGACCAGGTCGCCGGAGTCGGCGCGGCGGCCGACCACGTAGCTGGCGAGCCGGAACAGCGCTTTCACCTCCACCCGTTCGAGCCGTCGCCCGTCTCGTTCGGATGGCAGGTCGATCTCACGATGGCTCTTGGGAGCGAGCGCGACCTCGACGAGGACCCGCTGGCCGCCGTAATAAGTCGCCACCTGCGCCTCGGCCGCGGCGAACCGCGCGAGGTTGCCCAGCAGGACCGCATAGCGCGCGGCGAACGGTCGCTGGCGGAAAACGTACGTCTCGAAGTTATTGATGGTGGTCGCGCCGATACGATCGGGCACGCCGCCGAGCACGGCGTTGACCGCGTAGTAGAGCGGCGGCGCGTCGGAGCCGGGTCGGTGGAGAAAGGCGTAGTGGTGCGGCCGGTAGGGGAAGACGCGCTGGTCGTAGCGCGCTTCCAGGGTCACCATCGCGCGGGGCGCGCCGCCGGCGATCTCCTCGACGAGGGCGCCCAGATCGAGCACCTCTTTGCGGGGGTCGACCGACTTCTCACCGAGCAGTGCCCCGCCGGGATCGTGGACGGCGATCTCGAGCCCGTCCAGGTTGCGACGGGCGAGCGCGTCGCGCTGGTGGACCGTCTCGATCAGGTGCTGGTAGCCGGCCTCCCAGAACGTCGCGGACAGGAGCGCGCAGCGGTCACTTGACATGCATGAACGACAGCGGACCTTCGAGATCGTTGCGGCCGGCGCCGACCACGTAGAGGTTGAACCAGGCGTTCGCCTCGAGTCGCGCGCGAACGACCGAGGTCGCCTCGGCCGCCACGATGCCGAGCCGCGAGACGTCGAGTAGATGACTGCCCATCGGCCGCAGCTTCATCACGCGCTCGACGCGCACGCCGCGCTCGCCGGTCACCACGACGCGTACGCGGTTGGCGATGTTCGAGAGGTTCATGACGAGCAGGTGCGAGCGGACGCCGGCGCCGAGGTAGAGATACTGATCCTTGACGAACAGCGGCAGGGTGCGGCCGGCCGCGGCCGCGAGTGCGCCGGCGAGCCCGAGGAGGATGCGGAGCACTCGGGGATAGCGCTCGACGAACTCGTGACGGCCGTGGGTCGCCGTGTACGCCGTGCCGTCCGAGAGTGTCACGTACTGATCGGAGAAGATTCGCGCGCCGGCGACGGTGGCGAAGCCCGCGTTGGAGCCCTCGGCGCCGAGCCGGACCTCGGCCGTCGCGGTCGGATCATCGAGCTCCACGTTGTGGCGGCCGACCACGGCGCCTCGAGCATCGTATTGAACGACCGCCGCGGCGAAGGGGCCCTTGTTGAATCCCGTCTTGAAGCGCGATTCGACGTTGTTGATCACGAGCACGCACTCGAGCCCGGGCCGCACGAGCCATGGCAGGTAGTACGTCGGCGTCCGCCGGACGCCGAGCACGCGGCGACCAAGCGAGCGAGCGCTGCCCAGCACATGCGCAGCCTAACGCAGCACGCTGACGACCGCAACGAATCCGAGCTCGCCCCGCCCGCCCGATGACGTCGCAGACGAGCCTCGGTCAGAAGTCGGTCTCTCTCCTGGCGGGCGCGTGGCTCGCCGCGCTGCTGAATCTGATCGCGGGAATCGTCGTCGCCCGCGTCCTGGGCCCCGCGGCGGTCGGCTCGCTGAGCTTCAGCCTGGGCCTGTCCGGTCTCGCGATGGCGGCCCTGGTTCCGGGCTTTGCGCAGGCCCACATGAAGCGAGTCGCCGAGGGCGTCGACCCGGGCGTGTGCGCGTCCACCTTCGGTCTCATCAAGGTGGTGCTCTACGTCCCGCTGCTCCTGCTCATCGTCCTTGCCCCCGGATGGCGTGGATTCTTGTTCGAGACCGAGACGCTCGCGACGGTGTTCGCCTTGCTCTTCGCGGGCCGCGTGCTGTCGAGCTTTTCGGAGGTCTTCACGCTCATCCTCGTCGCGCGCGAGCGGGTCATCCAGCAGTCGATGGTCCTTCTCGCCGCCCGCGGCGTGCGCCTCCTGGCGACCGTGCTCGTGCTCGTCTGGGCGCCGGAGATCACGCTCATCGCGGCGACGTTCCTGCTCGAGGGGCTCGTCGAGCTCGTCGGCGCGATGCTGGCGGTGCGATTCTGGCTCGGGATCCGCCTACGTCGGCCGAACGTCGCCGCGCTGGCCAGCTATTGGAGCTACGCGCGGCCGCTTCTCATCAGCGTCCCTTTCGGGATGTTCCAGGACTCGATCGACCGCGTCGTCGTCAAGCAGTGGGCCGGCCTGACGGCGGCCGGCTACTACCACGTTGCGCGCGGCTTCTGGGAGCTCCTGGGCGCGCTCAATGCGTATCCGGCCATGCTCCTGTTCACGCGCATGTCCGCGCTCTTCGGGGCCCGCTCGCCCGACCGCGATCGCGAGGCCCGCGCGCTCTTCTACTCGGGTATGGACAAGCTCCTGTTCGTCGCGACCCCAGTCGGCGTGACCGTCTGGCTCGCCGCCGACCCGATCATCGTGGGGTTCTTCGGCGCGGCCTTTCGGCCCGCGGCGGACCCGGTCCACGTGTTCGCCCTGGCGAATCTGGTCGCCACCGTCACCAACAACTACACCCAGGTGCTGTATGCGGTGGAGGCGCACGACCGGCTCGTACCGATCGTTCCGCCGCGCGCCGCGCTCTACTTCGCGCTGCTCATGGTTCTGGTGCCCGCCGAGCCGCTCGGCGGGTGGATCCCGACCCTCGGACTCGGTGCCACCGGCGCCGCGCTCGGCCGTCTGTTTCTCCTGATCTTCCCGGCGTGGAAGTACGTGGCGTGGACCAGGGAGGTCGCCGGCGTGAGCTTCTTCACCCGCAGCTGGCTCTACGTCGCCGGCTTCGCGATCGGCGTCGCGTCGGGGTCGACCGTCGCGTGGCTGATGCGCTGGACGGGGGCCCCGGCGGCGCTCAGCGCGCCCGTTGCGGTCGTGACCGGCCTCACCGCCTACTCGGCGCTGCTCGGCGCGCTCCATCCGGAGCTGTCGAGCACGCTCCGGTACTGCCTGGACCTCGTCTCCCCGGCCCGAATCAGCGGCTTTCTGAGGCGGGAGATCGGCAAGTCGTGAGAGAATTCGGTTGACGAATCGACGAGTTGCGTGTTCGACTATTGAACAGACGCTCCGCGTGACGGAGGATCGACAGCGATGACCGAGTATCTCAAGGGTAACTACAAGCTCGACGCGAGCATTACGGCCGCCGAGAGTGACGAGACCGACGCCACCAGCGAATTCGAGAAGAAAGCGCTGTCCCGGCTCGGCGGGAGCATCTGCTTCGTGAGCAAGAAGGGCTTCCTCTGGAAGGGGGACGGCGCGAGCGACGACACGTGCAAATAGACGGCGGCCGCATCCCCGTCTACGCGCCGGTTCTCGGCGACGAAGAGCTCGAGAATGTCGTGGCGGCGGTTCGCTCCGGGTGGATCAGCTCGCTCGGGACTTTCATTCCTGAATTCGAGCGGGAATTTGCGGCGTTCTGCGCCGTCCGAGAGGCCGTCGCGGTCTGCAACGGCACCGCCGCGCTCCACCTGGCGCTCCTCGCGCTGGGCGTGGGTCCGGGCGACGAGGTCCTCGTCCCGAGTCTGACTTTCATCGCGACGGCCAACGCCGTCCGCTACTGCGGCGCGACGCCGGTCTTCGTCGATGCCGACCGCGCGACCTGGTGCATCGATCCAGCGGCGCTCGACGCGCTCATCACCCCGCGGACGAAGGCGGTGATCCCCGTGCACCTGTACGGGCATCCGTGCGACATGGACGCGATCCTCGACGTGGCGCGTCGACGCGGGATCGCGGTGGTCGAGGACGCCGCCGAGGCGCACGGCGCGGAGTATCGCGGTCGGCGAGTGGGGGCGTTCGGTTCGATCAGCTGCTTCTCGTTCTACGGCAACAAGATCATGACGACGGGCGAGGGGGGCATGTGCCTGACCGATGACCCGATCCTCGCCGAGCGGGTGCGTATCCTGCGCGACCATGGGATGGATCCCAAGCGCCACTACTGGCACGATCTCGTCGGCTACAACTATCGGATGACGAACCTCCAGGCGGCGATCGGCGTGGCGCAGGTGAAGAAGCTGCCGGGCTTTCTCGAGAAAAAGCGGCGGTTAGGCCTCTGGTACACCGAGCTGCTCGCGCCCCTGGCCGCGACCGGTCGCGTTCTCCTCCAGCCCGAGGCGTCCTGGGCGAAGAGCGTCTTCTGGATGTGCTCGGTCCTCCTGGGCGACGTGCGCGTGTCGCGCGACGAGGTGCGCGCGCGCCTGAGCGATCGCGGTGTCGACACGCGACCGTTCTTTCACCCTGTGCACTTGCTGCCACCGTACGAGCGCCGCGAGCGCCTTCCGGTCGCGGAAGATCTCGGCGGGCGCGGCATGAATCTTCCATCGGGGCTCGGCCTCGACCGGAGCCATATCGAGCGCGTCGCCAGGGCACTGACCGAAGCGCTCGACCCGTAACGATGGCGTGGCGCATCCCGGTGGCGCGCCCGGACATCGGCGACGCCGAGCTCGAGGCGGTCCGCGCGGTCATCGAACGGCGCTGGCTCACCCAGGGTCCCGAAGTCCGAGCGTTCGAGGCGGCCTTCGCCCGCTTCTGTCGCGTCGAGCACGCCGTGGCCACCAACACCGGAACCGCGGCGCTCCACGTGGCGCTGCTCGCGCTCGAGATCGGCGCCGGCGACGAGGTCATCACGACCCCGCTGTCGTGCATCGCGTCCGCCAACCCCATCCTGTTTCAGGGCGCTCGTCCCGTCTTCGCCGACGTGGACCGCGACACCTACAATCTCGACCCGGCCGACGTCGAGAAGCGAATCACGCCGCGCACGAAGGCGATCCTGCCGGTGCACCTCTTCGGCTATCCCGCCGACATGGACCCGCTGCGCGAGATGGCCGAGCGCCACGGAGTGCCGGTGATCGAGGACGCCTCGCAGGCCGCCGGCGCCGAGTACAAGGGACGCCGCGTCGGCGGGCTCGGGCGTGTGGGCGCCTTCAGCCTGTACGCGAACAAGATCATCACGGCGGGTGAGGGCGGCATGCTGACGACGTCGGACGCGCGACTAGCCGAGCGGATGATCGCGATCCGCAACTTCGGCCAGCTGCCCGGCCAGCACTTTCTCCATCCGTTCCTCGGCGGCAATTACAAGATGAGCGATCTCCACGCGGCCATCGGGCGCGTCCAGCTCGACCGGGTCGAGCGGTTCGTCGACCAGCGCCGACGCAACATCGTCGAGCTCGGTCGGGCGCTGGCGCCGCTGCAGGGGCTGATCGACCGCTTGCCGGGCGAGCAGCCCGGTCACCGCGCGGCGCCGTTCGCGTACCACCTGCTGTTTCGAAGCACGGCGTTTCGCGACGCGGCCGACCGGGCGCTCCACGCGGCCTCCATCGAGACGCGCCCGTTCTTCTCGCTGATCAACGACCAGCCGCCCTACCGGGCGCTCGGCTTCGATCCGATCGATACGCCGGTCGCCGTCGATGTGTTCTCGCGGGGACTGTACATCTCGAATTCGCCCGATCTCGCCGATGACGAGCGGGCACTCGTCGTGGAGACCCTGACCGGCGTCGCGCGGGCGCTGGGCGTTGCATGAGGATCTGCTCGCCCCACTGCGGCATCGCGCCGGAGTCGGGGTCCGGCGGCGAGGTGTACGAGCGCGAGCTCCTCAAGGACCTGGCGGGGCTGGGCGTGGAGTGCCACATCCCGCTGGCGCGGGGCAAGCCTCACGACCGGGACGTGCCGGGCTGGACCGTGCATCCGGTGTGGCCACCGAAGGGGCTGCGCTGGTACGTCGGGCCCCTGGTATGGCCCGGGGCGATCAAGCGTGTGTGGGATGCCCAGCCCTTCGACCTCCTGCGCGCTCATTCCGTGCGCTTCATCGGCCCCGCCGCGCTCCTCGCGCGCCGCCGCTATCGACTGCCGGTCCCCGTCGTGACGCATCATCACCACCTGGATCCGAGCCCGCTCAATCCGTTCATCGAGAAGCGGGTGCTGGACGCCTCCGACCGGGTGATCACCGACAGCGAGTTCGCGCGCCGTCAGCTCGCCGACGAGCTCGGGCTCCGCACCGACCACGTGACCGTCGTCTACTGCGGCGTCGGACCGAAGTACGCGCCGATGCCGAAGGACCATACACTCCTCGCGCGCTATGGGCTCGAGGGCCGGCAGGTGCTCCTCTGTCTGGGGCCGCTCATCCATCGGAAGAACCCGTTCTTCCTCGTCGACGCGTTCGCCGAGATCAGACGCACCGCCCCTGGACCAGTCGCGCTCGTCTGGGTCGGCGCCGGCCCGCTCCGCGCCGAGCTGACCGCGCTCGCGCGAAAGCTCGGTCTGGAGCGGGACGTGATCTTCACCGGCTATGTGCCGGAGATCGAGAAGGTCCCGACCCTCAATCTGGCCGACGTCTTCGTCTTTCCGTCTCTGCTCGAGGGCTTTCCGCTGGCGCCGCAGGAGGCGATGTCGTGCGGCAAGCCGGTCGTCGCCTTCCGCGTGGCGTCACTCGGCGAGATGGTGGACGACGGGCGTTCGGGTTTCCTCGTGGCCAGGAACGACCGG
>DASPZZ010000340.1:0-2578 GCA_035635995.1 Binatia bacterium
AGTAACCATGCATCGCGTCCGGTCGCTCTCACTCGTCGTGCTCCTGGCGGCCGGCCTCGCGGCCGCTCCTGCCGCCGGCCAGGCGCTACGCCTCGGCGCGCCGGCGCCGGAGGTGGCGGGGGAACGCTGGATCAACAGCGCGCCCCTGACCACGCCGAGCCTGCGCGGCCGGGTCGTGCTGGTGGACTTCTGGACCTTCGGCTGAATCAACTGCCGCAACGTGATCCCGCAGTTGCGGGGCTGGTACGAGCGCTACGAAAAGGATGGCTTCACGATCGTCGGCGTGCACAGCCCGGAGTTCTTCTGGGAGAAGCCGTACGAGAAGGTCGTGGACGCCACCAAGAAGCTCGGGGTCCGGTACCCGGTCGTGCAGGACAACGACTTCGCGATCTGGACGCGATGGGGCGTCCGGGCCTGGCCGACGGCGCTCCTGATCGATCGCAAGGGGATCGTCCGCTACCGGCACATCGGCGAGGGCGACTACGAGGAGACCGAGGCGATGATCCGGCGCCTCCTCGCGGAGCGGGAGTAACCGCCGGGGTGTGGTCGCCGTCCGCGCGATTCTCGCCCATCGTGGCGAAGTGATCACGCGCGAGCGACTGCAGGACGAGGTGTGGGGCGACGATCGATTTCCCACCACGCGGACGGTCGGCACCCACATCCTCCGGCTCCGGCGGAAGTTCGAAGCCGACGCCGATCGGCCCGTCTGGATCCTCACGATCCACGGCCACGGTTACAAGTTTGCGGCGGTGTGAGATTCTCGTGGTAGTGCGCGCCGCAGCACCGCCCCGGGGCTGGGGTCCCGGCGTGCGAGGCGCGCTTACTATGAAGAAGGAGACGTCATGCTGATTCGACGCGCGCCGCGATTCACCGCGAGCGAGATCACCGATCCGGCGCTCTACCTGAGCCGACGCGAGCTCATCGCCGGCGCCGCGGCCGCGCTCGCCCTGGCGCCGGCCCGGGGCGCGGCCGCGACGCCGCCCCTCCAGCCCCTCGCCGCGACCCGCAACGCCACGTTCAGTCTGGGCGAGCCGCCCACGAAGTTCGAGGCGGCCACGACCTACAACAACTTCTACGAGTTCGGCGTGAACAAGGACGATCCCTCCCGTCTCGGTCACACGCTGCGCGCGCGCCCGTGGACGGTGCAGGTCGACGGGCTGGTCCACAAGGCGAAGACCTTCGACATCGACGAGCTGATCCGGCTGTTTCCGCTGGAGGAGCGGGTGTACTCGCTGCGCTGTGTGGAGGCGTGGTCGATGGTGATCCCGTGGATCGGGTTTCCGCTGGCGTCGCTCCTCAAGCGCGTCGAGCCGACGGGGCAGGGGAAGTTCGTCGAGTTCACGACGTTGCTCGACGCGGGCCAGTTCCCGGCTCAGAAGCCGGGATTCTTCGGCTACTCGTCGCTCGACTGGCCGTACGTCGAAGGGCTCCGGCTGGACGAGGCGATGAATCCGCTCACGCTGCTCACCGTCGGCATGTACGGCAAGGTGCTGCCGAACCAGAACGGCGCGCCCGTGCGCGTCGTGGTGCCGTGGAAGTACGGCTTCAAGAGCGCCAAGTCCATCGTCCGCATCCGCCTGGTGAGCGAGCAGCCCAAGACCGCGTGGGAGAAGGCC
Source organism: Binatia bacterium (assembly GCA_035635995.1). Lineage (GTDB taxonomy): Bacteria > Methylomirabilota > Methylomirabilia > Rokubacteriales > CSP1-6 > AR31. The sequence goes on from DASPZZ010000340.1 coordinate 1,617, forward strand.
GCGCCCCAGGAGTACGGCTTCTACTCGAACGTCAATCCCGCCGTCAGCCATCCGCGCTGGAGCCAGGCGGACGAACGGCGCATCGGCGAGTTTCGCCGGCGGCCCACGCTGCCGTTCAATGGGTATGCCGACCAGGTCGCATCGCTCTACGCCGGGATGGACCTGAAGAAGAACTACTAGGCCCCCGGTGTCGCGCCCGACGCGCGTCGCGGTCAAGATAGCGGTGTGGGGCGTGTGCTTGGCGCCGCTGGCGCTCCTCGGCTACCGGGCGTGGAGCGATGATCTCGGCGCCAACCCCATCAGCTTCATCACCAACACGCTCGGCGACTGGACCCTCCGGATCCTCCTCGCGTCGCTCGCGATGACGCCGCTCCGCATCGTGTTCGGCCTCTCGTGGCCCATCACCCTGCGGCGTTTGCTCGGGCTCTTCGCCTTCGCCTACGTGTGCCTGCACTTCGCCGTGTGGATCGTGCTGGACTTCTTCTTCGACTGGCCGCGGATGTGGGCCGACATCGTCAAGCGCCCGTACATCACGATGGGCATGCTCGCGCTGCTCTCGCTGATCCCGCTCGCCGCCACCTCGACGACGGGCATGATCCGGCGGCTCGGCGCCCGTGCCTGGACGCGGTTGCACCGCCTCGCCTACGTCGCCGCGGTGTGCGCGGCCCTGCACTATCTCTGGCTCGCCAAAGTGGGAGTGACGGACCCCTACTGGTACGCGGGCGCGCTCGCCGTCCTGCTGGGCGTCCGCGGGTGGGACTGGGGGCGACGCGTCGCTCGCCGCCGCCGGGCCGTCGCCGCGCCGTCGCTCGGCGCCTAGGCCGCATTATTCACGAACCGCACTGCGCCGTCGGACGGGTGGCACCAGGGTGTCCCCGGCCCGCCGGGCGGAAGTGGGACCCCCGAGTCCCGCCCGCAGCTCGAAGAGCTGCGTTCGGGCGAGTGGGTGACGGAGCCCGGCG
>DASPZZ010000341.1:0-12204 GCA_035635995.1 Binatia bacterium
GCTGGGCTCCATCCGGGTGCGCCACGCCCGACGCCGCTTGATGGGAACGGGTCCGATTCGACCCCACCCGCACCCGCCCGCCGCAGCCCGTCGCCGCGTGCGCTGGAGTCTTGCGTGACTGCGAGGAGGGGCGGCTCGGAGTAGCGCGGTCGCCGACTCGTAGAGGGCGAAGTCCGGCGCGATCGGACGCGGCGCGCGGGCGCTGCTCCGGGGGGGCTGGGCTCCATCCGGGTGCGCCACGCCCGACGCCGCTTGATGGGAACGGGTCCGATTCGACCCCACCCGCACCCGCCCGCCGCAGCCCGTCGCCCCGCAAAGCGCGAAAATGACGCTTAGCGATACATGAGATACGACGCCCGCCGATTCAAAAAGGCGCCGCGATCCATCTCCGCCCAGGCAACAAGCCGCTCGAGAACCTCCCCCCTGAGGAAAGCCCACATGGTGGACCGGTTCACCAGAAGGTTCTGGATGCTTTCGGGCCTGAACTGCTCCCGGTGACGCTCGCGTAGCGTCCGCGCCACGGCGAGGGCCACCGTCACTGGGCGGATCGCCTCGCGGTCGGTAACCACCACGCGGACACCGCCGCAGGAAACGCTGGTGTACACGTCAGCGGTCGGGGTGAACCAGATCGGCTCGAAGCTCACGCCGCGGAGCCCCTGCCGATTCAGCGCGTCCGCCAGACCCCGAGGCTCGATCCACGGCGCGCCGATCACCTCGAAGGGCGTGTTCGTCCCGCGTCCCACCGAGAGGTTCGTCGCCTCGAGGAGCCCGACGCCCGAGTAGAGCAGCGCCTGGGTGACCGACCGGATGTTCGGCGACGGGTTCACCCAGGGCAGCCCGGTCTCGTCGAACCAGCGGTCACGATCCCAACCGACCAGCGGCACCACCGTGAGCGACACGGGAATCTTGCGTTCGGCGGCGGCCAGCCGGCCGAACTCGCCGATCGTCATCCCCGTCCGTACCGGGATGGGGTGAGGGGCCGTGAACGACTGGAGATCGGGATCCATCAACGGCCCCTCGACGACCCGTCCGTTGATGGGATTCGGCCGGTCGAGGACCAGCACCGGGATCCGCTGCTTGGCGGCCTCCTCCATCACATAGACGAGCGTCGTCAGGTACGTGTAGTAGCGGGCACCGACATCTTGGATGTCGAAGACCACGAGCGTGATGTCCTTGAGCATCGCCGCGGTCGGCCGGCGGGTGGTGCCGTAGAGGCTCCAGATCGGCCGACCGGTCGCGAAGTCGCGCCCGTGGGGGACGTCGGTGTCGGCCTCGCCAGTGAGGCCGTGCTCGGGCGAAAAGATGGCCTGCAGGCGAACGCCCGGCGCCGCGGCGATGAGGTCGATCGCGCGCCGGCCTCGGGAGTCGATGCCGGTCTGGTTGGTCACGAGACCCACCGAGTGCCCCGAAAGCATCGCGAACTTCTGGTCGGAGAGCACGTCGAGCCCGGTGAGGACTCGCTCGGGCGGCAGCACTGCCTCGCCCGGCGGCACTCGTCCGTCCGGCGACGGTCCGTCAGCGGCCGGGCCGCTCGTGGGACCGGGGTCGGGCACGACGGGCGGCTGGAAGAGCTGGGCGCCGGCCACCGCCGCGAGGCGGATCCGCAGGTCTCTGATCCGTGCCGCGCCACCGCCATACGGATGGACGCGATTCGACAGGACGATGAGGTAGCTCCGGGTCGGCGGGTCGACCCAGATCGCGGTGCCGGTGAAGCCGAGGTGACCCACGGAGCCTTCCGGGAAGAACGGCGCCATCGTCCTCGAGAACGACGAGGTGACGTCCCAACCGAGCGCGCGGCCCGAGCGACCGTCCGGCGCAACCTCCCACATCTCGCGCACCGTGGCCGGGTCGAGGATGTGGTGTCCGTTGAGCGTGCCGCGGCTCAGCAACATCTGGACGATCCGCGCGAGGTCGGTGGACGTCGAGAACATCCCGGCGTGGCCGGCGACGCCGCCGAGCAGGCGCGCCCGCTGGTCGTGGACCTCGCCGCGCAGCAGGTTGCCGTTGACAAATTCCGTCGGCGCCACGCGGGCCATCGCGCTCGCCTTGGGGTGGAAGGTCGTGTCCGCCAGCCCGAGCGGACGGAACACGGTCCGCTCCAGGTACCGGTCGAGCGGCGCGCCGCCGACCCGGCGGACCACCTCGCCGAGGAGGATGAACCCGGTATCGCTGTACTGGAAGGCCGAGCCGGGGGGATACTCCAGGGGCAGCCTGGCGATCTCGCGCGCCGCAGTCGGAAAGCCCGCGGCCACGGCGCCGTTCGGGGGGTAGGCGGCGAGCCCGGCGCTGTGGGTGAGGAGCCTCCGAATCGTGATCTCGTCGAACTGCTTGCCGTGGAACTCCTTGAGATATCGCCCGACCGGGGCGTCGAGCTTGACCCCGCCGTGCTCCACCAGCGTCATCACGGCGAGCGTCGTCCCGACGGGCTTCGTGAGGGAAGCGATGTCGAAGATGGTGTCGACCGTCATCGGGGCCGGGCTCGGGAGCAGGCGGCGCGACCCGTACGCTCGATGCAGCAGGATGTCGTCGCCGCGCCCGATCAGAACCACGACGCCGGGAATCTCGCCGCTGGCGACGGCCTCGTTCGCGGCCTCGTCGATTCCGGAAAAATCGCGCGTTCCAGCAACGACGTCACGCGGCGGGGTGAAAGCGAACGCGGGAAGCGCGAGCATGGCGAGCAGCGTTACGCCGACGATGCGAGCGACGACCACCACCTTAGGATCTTAGCATTGCGAGCCCGAGATCATGACGCCTGACTCGTTTTTCGGTACCTCGCTGCGTCGCGACCCGAGCCAGCCGGCCGATCTCAATGCGCGCATCGAGGCGCAGCTGCGCGAGCGCCTCGAGGAGGCGGTAGACTTCGTCTGCCTCGACGCGCTCGTGAAGCGCCGGCGGGCCCTCGCCCTGCCGCCGCCCGTTGCCGACAATCCGCGCGACCGGGAGGAATTCACGGCGAGTGTCCACGTGTTCCTCGCCGAGCTCTGGGCCGCGATCGCCCCAGACCTCACCGAGGAGCAGCGTCAGAAAGTCGCCTCCGCCGAGCGCGCGCCCGCCGACGAGACGCAGCGACTGCTCGGCGTGCACGTCGCCCTGGCGCGGGAGCTGCCGGACTACTGGCAGCGCTTCGAGGCGGGCCGCACCACCTACGCCGAGCACCCCGACTCAGGCCGCGAGCGCCGTGGACTGCTCGACAGGCTCTTCGGCCGCGGCTGACCGCCAGGCCCCTAACGCCCACAGATTCTCGAGATCCTCGAGCGCTCGGCGCCAACGGCCGTAGCCTTCGACCAAGGACTCGCGCGCGGCCGCCAGCTTCGCGTCGGCGTCGTCCAGCCTGGCCTTCAGCGTCGGGTTGGCGGCGCGAATGGTGTCGAATCCTCCTTCGGGCACCGACGTCGCGACGCGATCGAGGAGTCCTGTCAGCTCCTGGTGCAATGCACGCTCTACCGGGTTCATCGGAGACACCTCCCCTACGGTCTTGATACTAAACACCTGTTGATCTCTTGTCAAGGCCTGGCCAGCCACCTTCTCTGTTGATGGCGCCGCGCGCGTCCGTATTCGCAGCGCCGGGCGCCTTCCTTGTCTTCGGTCTCCGTCGAGCGCACTATTCCCGCCACGGAGGTGGCGGTGAACGATTTCTGGCGGCTCGACGCGACGGCCCAGGCCGCGCTGGTACGAGAGAAATCGGTGCGGCCCATCGAGCTGGTCGCGCAGCTCGAGGAGGCGCGTCCCTGGGCCGACCGATGGCCCGCGCTCTAGAAGGCGGCGGCCCGTGACCGAGCCCGTCGAGGGACGCGGCCCGGACGCCGGTCCACCGTACGACGTGTCGACCTACGGTGAGCGCATCGCCGACGTGTACGACTCCTGGCCGCGACTGCCGACGAACACCGAGCGCGCCGTGGAGTTCCTGGCGGCGGCCGCCGGGGGCGGCCCCATCCTCGAGCTCGGGATCGGCACCGGCCGCATCGCCCTGCCGCTGCTGCAGCGAGGCTTCACCGTCTCCGGGATCGACGTGTCGCCCGCCATGGTCGGCAAGCTCCGGGCGAAGCCCGGCGGTGATCGCATCGCGGTCACGATGGGTGACTTCGCCGACGTGCCGATCGCGGGACGGTTCTCCCTGATCTTCGTCGCGTTCAACACGTTCTTCGGCTTGCTCTCCCAGGACGCTCAGCTTCGCTGCTTCGCCGCGGTCGCCGAGCGCCTCGCGGACGGCGGCGTGTTCGTGATCGAGGCCTTCGTGCCGGATTTGACCCGATTCGACCACGGCCAGCGCGTCGGCGCGACCGAGATCCGCGCGGACGCGGTGTACCTGGAGACCAGCGCCCACGATCCGGTCGCCCAGCGCGTCCGCTCCCAGCAGATCGTCATCACCGAGCGCGGGGTCCGCCTGTACCCGGTCGAGGTCCGCTACGCCTGGCCCGCCGAGCTCGACCTGATGGCGCGCCTGGCCGGGCTGCGGCTGCGCGAGCGGTGGGGCGGCTGGAGTCGCGAGACCTTCGGCGCGTCGAGCGGCGCCCACGTGTCGGTCTACGAGCGCGCCACCTAGCGAAAGGACATCCAGGTACGCTAGGCGACCTCGCGGGGAGGACAACGAGGTCCCAAACGGCGGCGGACAAGGATCGGGAACAGCGGGCGGAGGCACTCATCGCGCGGATGAAGAAAGCCCGCTCCTCGCCTTCCGCGGCTCCGAGAAGTCCGCCCTCGTGGCGCACATGCGGCGGGCGATCGGCTTCGGCGCGACGCGCGAGGAGCTGTTCGAGGTGCTCGAGACGTGCATGGTGCCCGGGGGGTCGGTCACCTCCAGATACGTGATCACGTAGGCGGGCATGCGATCTCCTTTTCTCCCGGGTTGAAAGGACGACGTCACGACAGCTCGTACGCGCTGACGACGAGGACGGCGCACGCGATCACCAGGGCTACCGCGAAGCCGCCGCCGGCGGCCACGACGTAGCTCACGATGAGCGGCCCGACGATCTGTCCGAGCGCGAAGGCCGAGGTCAGCGCCGCCATCAGCCCCGTCGCGTGCGCGCCCGCGACGTTGCGCGCCTCCTGCATGCCGGTCATCGTGATCACCATGAACGTGCCGCCGACGAAGAGCGCGGCGAGCATGATCGCGGCGATGCCGGGCCAGATGACCGGCAGCACGACGCCGAACGCCATGACGAGGTGGCTCGCGATCCACAGGCGGCGGGTGCTGACGAGGCTTCGCAGCATCGCCGTCGCCAGCGTGGATCCCATGGCCGCCGCGCCGAACATCGGCCAGGACCAGCCGAAGACCAGGGGGTCCCGGACGACCTGCTTCGCCATGACCGGGAGGAACGTCGCGGGAATGATGTACCCGAACCCGAACGCGCCGTAGCAGAGGACGAGGCGGACCGACTCGCGATCCCAGGCGACCGCGCGCTTCGCCGGCGGCTCGGCGCTCGTCGGCGTCGCACCGCCCGACCCGAACACCGGCCAGACCCCGATCGACAGGACGATCGAGAGGGCGCCGAGCACGACCCAGGCACGCGTGGAGTCCGCGTGGGCGTGCATGAGCGCCAGACAGAGCGCGCCGGCGATGGCGATGCCCGCGCCGACGCCCGCGAACACCGTGCTGCTCAGGGCGGGCCGACCGAGCGCGGCGAGCCTCTCCAGGCACCACGCCGACACGTAGATGAGCACCCAGGCGCTGGCCACGCCCGCGAGCGCGCGCAGGGACAGCCAGACGATGAAGCGGTGCTCCAAACCCATCGCGAGCGTCGCGAGGCCGATCGTGACGAGCCCCGCGCGAACCGCGGTGGTCGCGCGGACCCGCCGCCAGATGACGGACAGGGCGCCCAACAGGTAACCGACGTAGTTCGACGACGCGAGCCAGCCGCCCATCGCGATCGAGACGCCGGCGTCCTCCTGCATCATCGGCAGGATCGGCGTGAAGGCGAAGCGGCCGATGCCCATCGCCACCGCCAGCGCGACGAGCCCCGCCAGCGCGATCGCGATCGCCGAGCGGCGCGGAGGCTGCGTCATCCGGAGCGGCGGTCGGGAGGCTCCGCGAACAGCTCGGAGGGCCAGAGCCGGCGTGCGGGAGCGTCGGCCCTGAGAAAGCTGAAGCCGGCGCCCGTCGCGTACAGGTCGTCGGTGTCTGTGTCGCCGATGTGGTAGTACGCCGCCGCCTGAAAGCGCTCCTTGACGGCGGCGAGCTGATGCTTGAGCACCGTGAAGTCGACGGCGATCTGCAGCCGCTCCCACAGATGCTGCTGGTGGCTGATCGGCCGGTCCGAGCAGCTCCCGACGAGATAGCCCAGGCGCTTGGCCGTCCGCACCAGCGCGACGGGAACGATGCCCGGGGGCTCGCCCACCTCGAGCGTGCCGTCGATGTCGAAGCTGACCAGGGTGACCAGGCTCACGGCAGCTCCACCTCTAGCCTTCGGCTCGTCGCTCGTCAAGAGACGGCGCGCGCGGCGAGCCAATACGATCGTCACTTTCTGCCGAATGGCCGTTTACCGCGTCGTACTCGAACCCTACACTAGCGATTCGATGAGCACGGAGGCAACGGCGCCTCGCGTCGCGTCGAGCCGCGGCCGGCTGATGGGCACGCTGTTCGCGGCGCAGGTCTGCGGGAGCACGGGTCACTCGATCGGGATGGCGGTCGGGAGCATCATGGCGGCCGGCATCACCGGCACGAACACCTGGTCAGGCCTGCCGGTCGCCGTCGGCGCGCTCGGGACGGCGCTGGCGAGCTGGCCGCTGGCGCGCCTGATGGAGCGCTCCGGACGTCGCCCGGGGCTGGCGCTCGGCTACGGACTGGCCGTCCTGGGCGCGCTCATCGGCATGGTCAGCGTGACGATCGGCAGCTTCCCGCTCCTGCTCGCAGGGATGGCGCTCTTCGGAGTCTCGCAGACCTCGAACTTGCTGAGCCGCTACGCCGCCGCCGACGTGAGTCCCGGCGCGCAGCGCGGCCGCGCGATGGGGCTGATCGTCTGGGGCTCGAGCGCCGGATCGATCATCGGGCCGAAACTGATGGAGCCGGCGCTGCGCGTCGGCGGTCGTGTCGGCCTCTCATCGACGGCCAGCGCGTTCCTCATCAGTGTCGCCGGCTACGTGCTGGCCGCGCTCCTGATCGAGCTCCTGCTTCGGCCCGACCCGCTGACGGTCGCGCGCCAGCTCCACGAGAGCGTCGGGCCGAGCCGGGTGCCCGAGCGGGCGCGGGCGCTCGGCGCGATCCTGGCTGACGTGCGAGTGCAGCTGGCACTGGCGACCCTCACGATCAGCCAGTTCGTCATGATCAGCACGACGTCGACGTCGCCGGTCTACCTGCACGACCACGGCTACCCCGTGCAGACGATCGGGCTGGCGGTGTCCCTCCACCTCGGCGGCATGTACGTGGCCTCACCGCTGTCGGGCTGGCTCTGCGACCGGGTCGGGCGTCTGCCCATGATCGGGGTCGGCGCGCTGGTCCTCATCGGCGCGGTCATTCTCGCCGGATTCGCCCCGGGCACCGATCGCGCGCTCGTCATCCTCGGGCTATTTCTGAACGGCGTCGGCTGGAACTTCGCCTTCGTGGCCGGCAGCGCGCTCCTGACCGACGCCTTGTCGCCGGCGGAGCGCGCCTCGATCCAGGGCCTCGCCGACCTGGTCATGGGCCTGATGGGCGCGTTCGGCTCGGCCGCCGGCGGCATGATCCTGGGCGTGTGGGGCTTCGCCGTCCTCAACACGCTGGGCGCCGCGCTCGTGCTCGGGCCCCTCGCCGCCACCTTGCTGCGTCGGCCGGCGCTCGACTCGCTCTCGGCTCCGCGAAGCTAGCCCGCATTATTCACGAACCGCACTGCGCCGTCGGACGGATGGCACCAGCGATCGTATGCACGCCGGCCACGCTCGGGAGCATGTACGGCTCCGTCGTCGTGATGGGGCTGATGATGGTGTGCGCCCGGGCCCGCTCGGGCCCCAGGAGCGACGGGCCGGCGAGCAACATCGGCGCCGTGGCCAGAGCCCCTTTCAGGAACGAACGTCGACCCAGTTGCCGCGTCGATCCACGCTTCATGCGAGCCTCCTCGAGGGATGGTGGACAAGCTCGGTTCGTCGACGCGGCACTTATCGCAGAGAAAGATGATGGGAATGTGACGATACGCGGACGTCTTCGTGACGCGGAGCGGCCGATCGGCGGCGAAGCGACGCTAGACGACGCCTTCGGCGCGGAGCGTGGCGATCTCTTCGGCGCTCATGCGGAGCAGCCCCGCCAGGACCTCGTCCGTGTGGCGACCCAGCGACGCGCCGGCGTGCGTGACGCGACCGGGCGTCAACGAGAGCTTGGGTACGACACCCGGCTGGGGCAGCGCGCCGAGTCCCTCGGCCGGCACGTCGATGATCATCTGGCGCGCGCGGTAGTGCGGGTCGGCGAAGATGTCGGCCATGCTCATGACGGGCGAGTGCGGGATGTCGTGGCCCTTGAGCTCGGCCAGCGCCTTGTCGAAGGGCCGCGCCGCGAACCACTGCGTCATGAGGTCGAGGATGACGGGAATGTGCTTCGGCCGCTCCGCGGCGGCGGCGAAGCGCGGATCGCGCGGTAGCTCGGGCTGTCCGATCATCGCGCAGAGCCGCTCGAAGAGGTGCTGCGCCGGCGCCGTGAAGACGATCCACTTGCCGTCCTGCGTCTCGAAGGCACCGCCCGGCCAGCCCGCGTGCTGGAGGCCGCCGCGCTCGCGCACGACGCCCTGCCGGCCGTAGAGGGTCGTCGTGTACTCCATGACGCGGAACGCCGACTCGTAGAGCGCCGCGTCGATCCACTGCCCCTCACCGGTCGCGTCGCGGTGGCGGAGCGCGGCCAGGACGCCGAACGCCGTGAAGAGCCCGGTCATGTAGTCGGGATACACCGGCGTCGGGCGCGCCGGCGGCCGATCGGCCGGACCGTTCACGTACCACGTGCCGCCGAACGCGGAGCCGATCGCGGCGTACCCGGGGCCCTGATTGAGGGGCCCGGTCTGGCCGAAGGCGGTGATGCGCGCCATCACCAGGCGCGGGTTGATCGCGTGCAGCGCCTCCCATCCGAGGCCCCAGCGCTCCAGGACGCCGGGCCGGAAGTTCTCGAGGACGACGTCGCACTGGGGGACCAGGCGCCGGACGATGTCCTGCCCCGCCGGCGCGTGGAGGTCGAGCGTCATGAGCTTCTTGTTCCGGTTGTCGACGGCGAACCAGTACGTGCAGCCGTCCTCGGTCGGGCCGAGCCGCCGCAGATCGTCACCGCGGCCGGGCATCTCGGTCTTGATCACCTCGGCGCCGAACTCGGCCATCAGCGCGCCGCAGAACGGGCCGGCGACCACCTGGGCGAGCTCGAGCACGCGAATTCCGTCGAGCGGGCGTCGCGGCTCTGTCATGGTGCCGGAGTCTACCTGGTCGGGGCAGGCTGCGCCATCGGCGCGCGCGGCTATCGCGCGGGCGCGTCTTGCCCTACCATGGCCCTGCGACGGCCGGAGCCGCCGCGGCGGCGACGGACGGAACTCGGAGGAGGACGAGCATGGCCAGCGCAGAGCCGGGGGCCCTCAAGGGTCTGGTCGACGTCGAGCGTGGAATCATCAGCCGGGAGATCTTCGTGAATGAAGAGATCTACCGGCAGGAGCTGGAACGGGTCTTCGCGCGCGCCTGGCTCTTCGTGGGGCACGAGAGCCAGATCCCGAAGCCGGGCGACTATCTCACGTCGTGCATGGGCGAGGAGTCGGTCATCCTGTGTCGCGACCGCGCCGGACGGATCCGCGTCTTCCTCAATTCGTGCCGGCACCGCGGCATGAAGGTGTGCCGATACGACGAGGGCAACACGGTCGAGTTCCTGTGTCCCTACCACGGCTGGAGCTACGGGACCGATGGAGCGCTCGTGGGCGTGCCGTTCGCCAAGGACGCCTACGGCGCGCAGCTCGACCGGAGCCAGTGGGGACTCATCGAGGTCGCCCGGACCGAGAACTACAAGGGCGCAATCTGGGCCACGTGGGACTCGTCGGCCCCCTCGTTCCTCGAATACGTCGGCGGCTACAAGCTCTACCTCGACCTGCTCCTCGACGCCTGGGACGGGCGCGAGGGTGGGACCGAGGCGATCGGCGGGATCCACAAGTGGCTGATCCCCTGCAACTGGAAGTTCCCCGCCGAGAACTTCTCGGGAGACCGCTACCACGGCGTGAGCCACCGCTCGGTGGACATGGTCGGGATCGGTCCGAGCGGGAAAGGTCGCCGCGACATGCAGGAGCGGAACGAGGCGCGATGGCTCGACGTCTCGTTCCCGGAGCTCGGCCACTCGATGATCGCGTTCCTGCGCAAGCACGACGCGCCGCTGGCCCCGGCGTACCAGGACGCGCCGGTCGTCGCCGACTACTTCCGGCACTGCGAGGAAGAGCGTCGTCGCCGTCGCGGCGAGTACTGGCGCCTGTTCGGAGGGCCCGGCACGATGTTCCCCAACACCTCGCCGCTGGCGCGGCAGCCGCGCACGCTCGCCGTGTGGCACCCGCGCGGACCGCACCAGACCGAGGTCTGGCGCTGGTACTTCGTGGACGCCGACGCGCCCGCGGAGGTGAAGGACTTCCTGCGCCACTACTACATCCGCTACTCCGGGCCGTCGGGGATGACCGAGCAGGACGACATGGAAAACTGGAACTACGCCCACAAGGCGAGCCGCGGCACCGTCGCCCGGCAGTACCCGTACAACTACGAGATGGGGCTCGGTCGCGCCACGCGCGGCTTCGAGGACCACGGGCTCAAGCTGCCCGGCACCATCAGCGACGTGACGGAGGCCAACGCCAGCGAGAACAACCAGCGCGGCTTCTACGGGCGCTGGCGGCAGTTCATGGAGGCGGAGAGCTGGGCCGGACTGACGGCTCCGTGAGCGCCGACTCGGCAGCGCTCGCCCGGCTCCTGCTCCAGCGGGAGATCGAGGACTTTCTGTACGGCGAAGCCGAGTTGCTGGACACGCGCCGCTTCGACGAGTGGCTCGACCTCTTCACCGAGGACGCGCGCTACTGGATGCCGATGCGGCGCAACGTCCCCCCCGACGACCTCGAGCGCGCGTTCACGCGCGAGGGCGCCGACGTGAACTGGTTCGACGAAGGCAAGGACACGCTCGGCCGGCGCGTGGCGCAGCTCCGCACGGGCATCCACTGGGCGGAAGAGCCGCCCTCGCGGATCTGCCACGTGGTCTCGAACGTCCAGATCCTGCGCGCGGCGCCCCCGGCGCCGGCACCCTCGGAGGTCGCCGTCCGGTGTCGGTTCCTCGTCTACCGCAATCGCGTCGAGACCGAAACCGACGTGCTGGTCGGCAAGCGCGAGGACGTGCTCCGTCGAGTGAACGGCCACTGGAAGATCGCCCGGCGCATGATCGTCCTCGACCAGAGCGTCCTGCTCGCGAAGAACCTGACGTTCTTCCTCTAAGCATCGCGGCGCCCTTCGACGCCCCGGTGACGTGGCGCAAAGTCGAGGAGCGCCGCGACGACGCCCCGGCCTGGACGAGCACCGGGGCGCGGGGTCAGCACGCACTACTGGATCAGTTATTAGTTCCCCGTGGGTAGTGGGAGGTTGATGCCTTCCTTCCCAAGTTGCTCTCGGATCCACTGAAACTTCTCGTAGTTCGAGAGGGTGATGGGGCCCGTGTAGCCTTCGCTCTGAAGCTTGCGCGGCGGGTACTGCACGTAGGTCTTCATCAGCCCTTTGATCGCCTCGGCGATCGTCACCAGGGTCCAGGTCCTCTCGGTGAAGTTGTTCATGAAGAGGTCGTAGCGTTCCTGCGGGTCCTGCCAGAGATCGAACACCTGGGGGACTACTGCGACGTACTTCTCGCCGCCCTTCCATCCCAGGTTGGTATCGACCGCGAGACCGCCGGTCGATTGCCCGTTGTCCCCGCGCAGGTTGAACACCGCCTTGTAGTTGCCCACGCGTGCGGCACCGGGGGTCAGCTCATTCTCGGTGAAGTAGAACCAGGAGGTGCGCGCTGACTTGCTGGTGCCGAACAGCACCGGCGACATGTCGTAGCTGTCGAAGATGATGGGCTGACCCGCACGGTCCTTGTCCGGCAGCTTCACCCCGGCGAGAGCCGCGAAGGTGGCCATGAAGTCCAAACCGCCGACGATGTCATTGTTTCGCGAGCCGGCCTTGATCTTCGGGCCCCAGGCGATGGCCGGAACGCGGTTGCCGCCCTCGCGCACGGTCCCCTTGGTGCCGCGGAACGGGGTGTAGCCCGCGTCGGGGTAGACGTCC